>NZ_JBAVCF010000202.1:0-2990 GCF_049586575.1 Bradyrhizobium sp. | reverse complement strand
GCCGGTCGGGTCGGACATCTTCGAGATTTCCATGACGGTTTTCATCCCGGGCGCGTTCCCGCCCCAGGCGACCGCCGTGCGCAATGGGAAGACGACGCCATCGGCCGCATCGCCCGCGGTCTTGGCGGCGTTCTCGTCCATGCCCCAGACGTTGGAGAGGAACTGGACGTCGACGCCCGCGGTCTTGCAGGCTTTCATCACCGAAATGTTGGAAGCCGCCGTATTGCCGAGATAGGCGTAGTTGGCCCCCGCGCTTTTCAGGCTCAGGCACTGACCGCTGAAATCCTCCGGCTTGAGCGCAAACACCAGCGGCGGCAACACTTCAAAGCCGAGTTCCTTCGCCAGCGCTTCGCCGGCCGCCTTCGGCGCGTTGGGGTAGGGGTGATTGGCACCCATGTGGACGAATTTCGGCTTGCCCGGTTTGCCCTTGGTCTTCCAATCCTCCGCAGCCCAGGTGAGTTCGGCGCGCAGCGCATCCGAATAGGTGGGACCGTAGAAGAAATTGTACGGCGCAGCCTTGGCCTTGCCGCTGGTGCCTTCGGGATCGCTGAGCGCCGCCGCATAGGAACCGGACACGTCCGGAATCTTGTCTTGCGCGAGGAAGCCAGTCAGCGCCTCGGTATCCGCCGTGCCCCAGCCCATGATCGCCGAGACCTTGCTGTCGGGCGCCGACCACTTCTTGTAGAGCGCAATGGCGCGCGGCACCTGATAGCCATAGTCGTTGGAGTCGACGGAAAGCTGTTTGCCGCCGACGCCGCCGTTCTTGTTGACCCAGGCGAAGGTGTCGGCAACGCCCTGTCCGTAAGGCACGCCGACGTCGGCCGTACCGCCTGAGAGGTCTTCGAGGTGGCCGATCGCGATCTGGGCTTGCGCTGCCGACGCAGCGCCACCGAGCATGATGGCCAACGAAACGGTGCCAAGTAGAGATTTCAAGGTCATGGGGGTCTCCTCCGGTTATTTATTGAACGCCAGTCTAGTTTTGCTCTTGTCAACCTCAATGTGAAAACGGGTAGAGCTTCCAGTAGGTCTTGATCTGCCGCCAGCGGTGCGCAAGCCCGTCGGGTTCGAACATCAGAAATCCGATAATGATCAGCCCGACCGCGATCTCGCGCAGGAACGTGATGTTATTGTTAAGCGCAAGCGCCCGGTCGATAGCGGAGCCCTTCAGTCCGTCGCTGATCCACTGCATCGATTCCGGCAGCAACACCACGAAGGCCGTACCCATCAGTGTGCCCATGACCGAGCCGGTGCCGCCAATGATGATCATCGCCAGGAACAGGATCGAGCGTTCGATGCCGAAACCTTCCTGCGAAATCACGAGCTGGTAGTGCGCATAAAGCGCGCCGGCGATGCCGGCGAAGAACGCCGCAAGCCCGAACGATAGAGTCCGGTATTTCGTCAGATTGATGCCCATGATTTCCGCGGAGAGATAGTGGTCGCGGATCGCAACCAGCGCACGGCCGTCGCGGGTGCGCATCAGATTGGTTACCAGCAGAAAACTGACCACGAGATAGGCGAGAACGACATAGAAGTACTGCCGGTCGCCGCGAAACATGTAGCCGAAAATCGAGAACGGGTTGGCGCTGGCCGGCACCGAGCCGCCCGAGAACCAATCCGCGCGCGAGAAGAAGTCCAGCAGGATGTATTGCGCGGCGAGGGTCGCGATAACGAGGTACAGTCCCTTCAGTCGCGCCGCAGGCACTCCGAAGATCAAACCGACAAATGCCGTGACGACGCCCGCGAGCGGGATCGCGAAGAACACCGGAATCGGAAAATTGTTCGAGATATAGGCCGAGGTGAAGGCGCCGAACAGGAAGAAGGCAGAGTGCCCGATCGAGATCTGTCCGGTGAAGCCGACGAGAACATTGAGGCCGAGTGCTGCGATGGAAAAGATGCCGATCTGGATCGAGATGCTGAGCCAGTAGTTGGAGAGAAGATAGGGCGTAAAGCAGGCCGCGATCACGCCGAGAATCGCGAAGTTGCGGCTGGTGGTCGTTGGAAAAATCGTGGTGTCCGCCGCGTATGAAGTGCGGAAGTCGCCGGAGGGAATGAGGGAGGGGCTTGCCATCGGAAGTTATACCCGCTCGATGTCTTTGGTGCCGAATAGCCCATAGGGCTTGATCATCAGGATGATGATCAGCACATAGAACGGCGCGATCTCGTAGAGGTTGCCCCAGTGCAGGTATTGGCTGTCGACATATTGGGCGATGTTCTCAAGCAGCCCGATAATGATGCCGCCGAGCACCGCGCCGCCAATCGAATCGAGCCCGCCGAGGATCGCGGCGGGAAATACCTTGATGCCGTAGTCCGAAAGGCCCGACGACACGCCATTGACGACGGCGACCACGACGCCGGCGACCGCCGACACGGTCGCCGAGATCGCCCACGCCATCGCGAACACGTTCTTGACGGAAATGCCGAGCGATTGCGCCACCTGTTGATCGAACGCGGTGGCGCGCATCGCCAGGCCGTATTTCGAGGCGCGGAAGAACCAGGCCATGCCGACCATCATCGCGAGCGAAACGGCGAGGCTCATCACGTAGACCGTCTGGATTTGCAGGCCGAGCAGATTCACGGACTGGCTGGTGAACACCCGGGGAAACGGCTGCGGATCGACGCCGAAGATCCATTTCAGCGCTGCATCGAACACGGTCGAGAGCCCGATCGTCACCATGATCACGGAGATGATAGGCTCGCCGATCATCGGCCGCAGGATCACGACCTGGATCGCGATGCCGAAGGCGAACATGAAGATGAGCGTCAGCGGCATTCCGACCCAGAACGGCACGCCGTATTTGGTGAGCAAGGCCCAGCAGACCCAGGCGCCGATCAGGAGCAATTCGCCTTGCGCGAAATTGACCACTTGCGTGGCCTTGTAGATCAGCACGAACGACATCGCGACCACGCCATAGAGCGTGCCCACCACAAGGCCGTTGACCAGAAGCTGGATCAGGAACGCGGTGTTCACTCGGCGGCCTCCGCGAGTGTCA
>NZ_JBAVCF010000201.1:0-2825 GCF_049586575.1 Bradyrhizobium sp. | reverse complement strand
TATGGGTCCCGGCTCGCGCTTCCGCCTTCGCTCTTCGAGCTACGGCGGACAAGTCGCTTGGCCGGGACGACGGCGGGAATCGAGGCCGCCGCTCCTGCTTCCTTCGCGCCGTCGCTTCCGCTCGCCTACCGGCCGAAGAATTGCCTGTGCAGGTCGCCGGCCGGCCGGCCGCTCTGGTCCGGCGGGGTGGGGTTGTTCTGCGCCGGCGCGGAAGGGTCATTCGGCGAGGGAGACGGCAAGGCGTTGCGGTTGCGGCTGGCACTCAAGCCCTGCTGGATCAGGTTGCCCAAGGTCTCGCCGAGCTGGCTGCCGAGCGTATCCGGTTGGCCGCTGCTCGACGGGTTGCCCGCACTGCCAGGTCCGCCCCCAGGTCCGCCGGGCGCGAACAGGCCGTTGCCCAGCTCCTTGAGTTTGGCATAGGCCGCATCCGGATTGTCGAGGATGCCGGCCACATCGGGATAGATGCGCGGCGCGGCCCACGGCCCGTCGATCGCGACGGGAATGCCGAAGGCCACGGGGTCCGAGCTGCGTCCCTGGCCTTCGGTGGTCATCACCAGTTTCGGCTCGACGCGCAGCGCCAGCGTCTGTGCACCGAGATCGATGGTGCCGCCGCCGGTCATCTTCACCAGCGGCCCGACCAGATCGAGATCGGCCGTCACTGCCTGACCCTTGTCGATGCGGAAGGAGGCCGACAACTGGGTCAGGTCGGTGGTCTGCTCCTGGCTCTCCTGCCAGCCGGAAAGGGTGCTGGATGCCAGCGAGCGGATCATCTGCGCGACATTGAGGCCGCGAATGGCGCCGTCCTGGAAATTCGCAACCACGCTGCCGGCAAGATTCGACATGATCGCCTGCTGGCTTTGACCGGTCGAGCGGACGTCGATCTTGGCGCTCAGCTTGCCGTCGAGCTTGTCGAAGGAGGCCGCGCTGCTCAGCAAGGGCAGCGCGCGGACACCGGTGAGATCGCTGCGGACCGCATAAACCGGCGTGTCGCGCGATACGTCGATATCGACGCTGCCTTCGGCCTGGCCGCCATAGGCCCCGAGATTCGAGATGGTGCCTTTCAACTGACCGCTCGCAAGCGACGCCTCAAGCGCCACGGGAGCAAAATGCGTGCTTCCGATATTCAGTTCGGCCGCCGACAGCCGCACCTGCGCGTCGACATAATTGAGCCCGGCGAGATCGATCGGATCGTTGCTCCATGCCGCTGCGGCGGCGCCCTGTGGCGCGGCTTGCGATGTGGTGGTCGCAATATCGAGCCGCCTGAAGTCGAGGTCGAGTTTGACCAGCGGCTTGGTTGCGAAGTCGACCGAGGCCCAGCCGTCGAAGGCACCGTCGCCGACCGAGCCAGCGATGCTGTTGATCATGACGACCGTCCCGTTGATCCGCGCCTCCGCCTTGCTCGACAGCGGCGTCCGCAGAACGCCAGGTGCGTCGAGCGAGAGTTCAACGGGAATGTTCTGACGTTCCAGCGGCGGATTGGGCATCGACGCCTTGACGTCGAACGTGAGCGGGTGGCCGCCGGCGCGTGCATTGCCCTTGAGGCTGAGAGCGCGGTCAGCGCCGATGGTGGCGCGTGCGCTGATACCCTCGATGCGGCGTTCGACCCCGTCATGCGTATTGAAGAACGTCACCCTGCCGTCGTTGACGGTGACGCGCTTGATGGCCGGCGCGCTCGAAGCGTTGTCCGGGGATGCCTTTGGCGGGGAGGAGGTTGTCCTCGCAATTGCCCGCCGCTCTCGAAGCAGCGGGACACTGATATCGGGATGATTGATCACAAGCTCGGTGATCTCGGGGTAGCCCGACCACAAGCTGGCAAAGGTGATGTCGGCCTGAATGCTGCCGGCGGACAGGCGGCTGCCGGCATCGCTGTCCTTCGGCGCCGTCAGCGTCACATCGCGCATCGTGACGTTGAGCGACGGCCACAGCCCGACCCTGGTCGATCCCGCCACCGTCAGACGGTAGCCGGTTTCGCGCTCGACCCGGTCCTGGATCGTCGACGTCAGGAAGCCCGAGGGGATTCCGATGATGAGAAGCAATACCGCGACGACGACGATCGCAGCGATAATTCCGCTCAGGATTTTCAAGGCTCTCATATCGGTCTTCCAGATCGGCAATCAGTTTTGCTACCGGCTCGAGTTCGGCCGGGCGCGGCTCCGAGCCTATCCCGGAAAAGGGAACGCCAAAAATAATCCGCGGTTGCTGCAAAGGTATGTGACTTATGACACAGTTCTCCTCGATTGAACCCGCGGCCGCCGATGGAGCGGCTGTGACGAAGGCTTTGCGATGAGCAAACAGACCGAATTTGCGGTTATTTTGAAGATGAACCCGATGTTTGCGGATATCGGCGCCGAGGAATTGCAGCGGCTTTCGGCGTTTTGCCATACCCGGCATCTGGATGCCGGCGAGATGCTGTTTCAAAAGGGCGACCCGGGCGATGCGCTGTTCGGGGTCCGCCGTGGCCAGATCCGGATCGAGACCGGCGTCTCCGATGGCAGCCGGCTGACGCTGAATTTCCTCGGGCCGGGTGATCTCTTCGGCGAGGTCGCGGTGCTCGACGGACAGAGCCGCACGGCGGATGCGGCCGCGGGCGAGCCTACCGAATTGTTCGTATTGCGGCGGGAGGATTTTCTCGGCTTTCTCGAGCGCGAGCCGAAGGTCGCGGTCCAGCTGATCATGCTGCTGTGCCAGCGCATTCGCTGGATGAGCGAGCGGATGGAGGAATCGGTCTTGCAACCCCTGCCGGTCCGTCTCGCAAGGCGGCTTTGCGCACTGGCTTCCGATTTTGGGTCCGAAGTGCATATTTCGCAGGAGCAGCTCGGCGTCTT
>NZ_JBAVCF010000200.1:0-6157 GCF_049586575.1 Bradyrhizobium sp. | reverse complement strand
CGTGCATCTCAAGGACGATCATATGCAATACGCCATCACCTGGTTCGCGCTCGCGGGGGCGGTTGTGATCGCGTTCGGCGTATGGTTCGCTGGCCGGAAGCGGAGCTAGTAGAGCGGATTTGACATTCGCCACCCATCCAGCCACGGGTCGTAAAGCGAATGTTAGAATCGGACCACTAGCGAGTCTGTAACGAGGGAAAAACGCCGTTTCGAATTTCCTCCACCCGTGGCAAGGGTTTACGCGAGTGGCTCCAGGAAATGAACATGAATGCCGTCACGCCCTCCCACACCGCTCTTCTCGCCGTAGACGTGCAGCGTGCATTCGATGAATGGGAGGCGGCCGGCAGGCGGCGCAATAACCCGCCAGCCATTACGCGGATCGCAGAGTTGTTGACTGCATTCAGGGATCAGGGTGCGCAGATCTTTCACATCCGCCACGAAGGCACGCGCCCAAACTCTTCGTTCCGTGCTGGCGGCACCGGTTATATCGTCAAGGACGAAGCGCGTGAAATGGCCGGCGAGCCGGTGATCGTGAAGCGTGTGAACAGCGCTTTCATCGGTACCGATCTGGAGACAAGACTGCGCGGCGCAGGCGTCAAAACGCTGGTCATTTGCGGCGCCACGACCAACCATTGCGTTGAGACCACGACGCGAATGGCCGGCAACCTCGGTTTCGATGCTTGTCTGGTCCGCGATGCGACGTGGACCTATGACCGAACAGGTCCCGACGGCGAAATGCATTCCGCGGAAGATATTTATGCGATGACGCTCGCCAATCTCAATGGCGAATTCGCACGCATCATGTCGACTGCGGAGATTGTGGGTGTGCCAGCAAGCGTTTAGCCGAAGAGCAACGTCCGTGGGGCATGATCCCCCATCAGGAGAGTTGCCTGTTCTTCCCGCCTGCGACCGCCAACTGATCCGTCTGGACAGCCTCCAGCCGCGCCATCATCAGGATGCCGGCCACGAAGGCCAAACCGAGGTCCTCGGCCTGTTCGATGGCGTCGTCGATTTTTTCAACCAGTACTCTCGTCTTGTTCTCGCGGAACATGGAAAATCTCCTTGTTGCGGACATCGCGCCAGCGGCGCTTCAAATCGTCTTTCAGAGTTGTGGGACCCATTACGAACCCAAGGACGTCATGTCAGGCGGCGGGAACCAGATCGCGAATTGCTGGCCGCTCGATGACGGGGAGGCCTTGCCAGACCAGCATCGGCCCCGGCACTGACCGGCGGATACAGATTTCCGTCCACGCCTGTTCGTCAACGTCGACCATCACGGCGATCGTCGACATCGAATCGATATCGATCGGAAGGCCGAGCGGGCGGGCGACCCATCCCTGGTCGAGCAGGCGCGGCAGCCACCAGCTCTCAAGCACGATCGTGAAAGCCGACAGCCCGATGGAAAGGCCGTATTCCATGGCGGCAGCCTGAATCACGGCCTCTGCGCGCGGTCCGGCGTGTTCGCCGCGCCGTTTCGGCACGACAAAAATTCGCGACAATTCATAGACGTCGGGGCGCCGAATTGGACCGTTCAGCGAAAGCCTCGGAAACAAGTCGCTGAGCAGTGTCGGCGCCGTCGTTGGCACGAGGCGCATGCCTGCGATGATGGAGCGACCTTCCAGGCCGAGAAGGTAGACCGTCTCGTCGGTGTCGAACTGATCCAGCTCGCGCTTGTCGGGGCGGTCGAGTGCGGCCCATTTGCGCTCGACGACGTAAATCTGATGGCGAAGACGAAAATAGTCCTCGAGGATTTCCGAGTACAAATGCTTGTTGTCGCGACGGATGACATGAACGTCCATTGGACTCTCCCCGGCGCGCGCTTTGCGCGTGTCGGGAGAGTGTTTTTTCGCCGGTCAACCCGCTACTGTCCGAAAGGACAGGGTAGCGGCCCGGTTCTGACATTCGTATCACATTGCGGCGGGTACTTTTACGAATGTCAGAAGCAAAGGGACGCTAGCAACCATATGATTGCTAGTGGTCCGATTCTAACATCCCACCTCGGCGGCCACTCTTGCGAATGTTAGAATCAAAGGACCACTAGCGACTATACGATTCTAGTGGAGTTACGGATTTTGACATTCGCTTTGAGAACCTGCGGCCAGTCGGGGAGCGAATGTCAAAATCCGCTCCGCTAGTGTGGCTTTGACTCTGATGTTCCTTCACAGCATCCGCGGCGGCACTGAAAGGAACGTCAGAGTCGCCACACTAGAGCTTGATCAGTCCCCAGGCGAGGGCCTTGGCGACTGCGGATGTTCGGTTGACGGCATTCAGCTTGCGTGAAGCTTTGACCAGGTGGAACTTCACCGTGCGCTCGGAGATCCTGAGGATGACGGATATCTCCCACGAGGTCTTTCCGCCCGCCACCCAACGCAGGACTTCCCGCTCGCGGACGGTCAGCATGTGGCGCTTTTCCCGTTGCGGCCGGGCAAGCGAGCGAATGCGGTTGTGCGCATAGACGCCGATCAGCTGAAGCGCACTTTTGGCGAGCGGGTCGAGGCGAAGGTGCTCGGTCGCAAGGCTGATCACCGCGCCGCCTTCGTCGTAGTGCATCGGAATGCAATAACCATCCCTCAGGCGGAATTCGGTGGCGCGGGTCATCACGTGATGAGCGGCGGGATCTTCGTCCTTGTCGTAGCGCGCCTCTGACCATTCGAACGGCTGAACCGTCGAAGCGCCGAATCGCGGGACGGGATCCATTGCGCTGAAATTTTCGCGTGTGTAGAGCTCGAACCATTCCACCGGCCAGCCGTTGGCGACAGTCAATTCGGGAAGTGCGGTTCCTGGCGCGGGGAGGCCAGCCATGATATAGGCGTGAAATCCGCACGCCTTGATTTCGGACTCGAACAACTTGACGACGTCGGGCGCACCCAGCCGCTCGACTGCATCCACAAAGTCGAGAGCTCGCCTCCCCCACTGCCGGGCTGCGTCCGCCATCGTATCTCCTCAAATCGCCGCCGGAGATTGCAACCTCACCATGCTTGCGTCAATTACGGATCAGCCGCCGGTCCAGGTTCGCTGCGCGGCGCCGATCCCCGGCCTGCGCGCCGCGAGACAAGGTGCAGGAGGCAACGGCTTGGCTTTGGGATCGCTAGCCACGCCAACGCTCAAGGCCCCAGGCCGACGTGTGGGCACGTCCCAGGTTTTGGTTCAGCGTGGCGGGATGCGATGGAAGAAGCGGTTTCCACTTGCCGCCAAAACGATTATGGTGGCGCCGCTTTGCCTCGGCAAGGTAATTTATATATAAGAGTCAATGGCTTGATGAAATATCGGACCTTTGGAGGCTGGTGCAGCCTATTTGAAGTTCATGCTTCGCAAGCGGTGAGTTCGGCTCAGGAACTTCAAATAGCAAAGCGGCACTAGAATCGTAAATTTGCCAGCGCCCATAACTTTTCGAAATTCGTAAAGGGGGGTGTTGCGGTGGAGGACGAACTTCGGAATCGGAGCTCTGGTTTGACGCGATACATTTCAACGCGGGGAGAGGCTCCCGCCTTGGGCTTCTGCGACGTGATGCTGGCCGGGCTTGCGCGCGACGGCGGCCTCTACGTGCCTGAAGTCTGGCCGCAGCTCGCGCCTGAGGCCATCGCCGGGTTTTTCGGCCGGCCTTATTGGGAAGTCGCGGTCGACGTGATTCGTCCTTTTGTCGGCAACGAGATTTCCGATGCCGATCTCGGCCGCATGGCCAACGAAGCTTACGCCACGTTTCGTCACCCCGCAGTGGTGCCGCTCGACCAGATCGGATCCAATCAATTCCTGCTGGAACTGTTTCACGGCCCGACGCTCGCGTTCAAGGACGTCGCGATGCAGTTGCTCTCGCGCCTGATGGACCATGTGCTGGCGAAGCGGGCCGAGCGCACCACGATTGTGGTGGCAACGTCGGGCGACACCGGCGGTGCTGCGGTCGACGCGTTTGCCGGTCTCGACAATGTCGACCTCATCGTCTTGTTTCCGCACGGCCGCATCTCTGAGGTGCAGCGGCGGATGATGACGACGGTTGGCGCGGGCAATATTCATGCGCTCGCCGTCGAGGGCACTTTCGACGACTGCCAGGCAATCGTGAAGGAGCTGTTCAACGATCACGGCTTTCGCGATGCGGTCGCGCTGTCGGGTGTCAATTCGATCAACTGGGCGCGTATCGTGGCCCAGGTAGTCTATTATTTCACGTCCGCCGTCGCGCTCGGCGCTCCGGCGCGGAAGATCGATTTCACCGTGCCAACCGGCAATTTCGGCGACATCTTTGCAGGCTTCGTGGCCAAGCGCATGGGGCTGCCGATCGGGTGGTTGCGCATCGCATCCAACGTCAACGACATCCTGCCGCGGACTCTCAAGACCGGAATCTACGAAACCCGCGAAGTCCACGCCTCGACCTCGCCCTCGATGGATATTCAGGTGTCGTCGAATTTCGAACGCCTGCTGTTCGAAGCAAGCGGCCGTGATGCAAGCCTGGTTCGGCGGCTGATGGCGTCGCTGAAGCAATCCGGGCGGTTCGTGCTGCCGGATGCGGTTCTGGCGGCGGTGCGCAGCGAGTTTGACGCCGGCCGCGCCGATGAAGCCGAGACCAGTGCCGTCATTCGCGCCGTTTGGCGCGAGGCGGGCGATCTCGTCGATCCGCACACGGCGGTGGCGCTGGTGGTGGCCGACCGTGACACGGCGGATTCGAAGGTGCCCAACATCGTGCTGTCGACAGCGCACGCCGCAAAGTTTCCCGACGCCGTGCAAGCGGCCTGCGGCGTTCGGCCGGAACTGCCGCCATGGCTGGAAGGTTTGATGACCAGACCGGAGCGCGTCGAGGTAATCAAAAACGACAAGGCAGAAGTCGCGAGATTTGTGCGTTCGGTCAGCCGCGCTGCGAAACTGACGCAGTAGCTGAATGTCCAATCCAGGAGGAGCCGCCGGATGAGCGTTGAAGTCACCAAGCTGCCGTCTGGCCTCACCGTCATCACCGATACCATGCCGCATCTTCAGACTGCTGCGCTCGGGGTATGGGCTGGCGTCGGCGGCCGCGACGAAAGGCCCAGCGAGCATGGAATTTCTCATCTGCTCGAACACATGGCGTTCAAGGGAACGACGCGGCGCTCCTCCCGCGAAATCGTCGAGGAGATCGAGGCGGTCGGCGGCGATCTCAATGCCGGCACCTCGACGGAAACCACCGCCTACTATGCGCGCGTCATGAAGGCCGACGTGCCGCTGGCGCTCGACGTGCTTTCGGACATTCTCACAAATCCTTCATTCGTGCCCGATGAACTCGAGCGCGAGAAGAGCGTGATCGTACAGGAGATCGGCGCGGCGCAGGATACGCCCGACGACGTCGTGTTCGAACATCTCAACGAGCTGTGCTACCCGGATCAGCCGATGGGGCGTTCGCTGCTCGGCACGGCGAAGACGTTGAAGGCTTTCAACCGCGATATGCTGCGCGGCTATCTTTCGACGCACTATCGCGGCCCCGACATGGTGGTCGCGGCCGCGGGCGCCGTCGATCACAAGCGGGTGGTGGACGATGTAGCGCAACGCTTTGCAGGTTTCGACGGCACATCTGCGCCGAAGCCCGAGCCCGCGATGTTCGGCAAGGGAGGCTCGCGCGTGGTGCATCGCGAGCTTGAGCAGGCGCATCTGACGCTGGCGCTCGAGGGCGTTCCGCAAACCGACCTGTCGCTATTCTCGCTTCAGGTATTCACCAACATTCTCGGCGGTGGAATGTCGTCGCGTCTGTTTCAGGAAGTGCGCGAAAAACGCGGGCTCTGCTATTCGATCTACGCCTTTCACGCTCCCTATATCGATACGGGATTTTTCGGCCTCTATACCGGCACCGACCCGGGCGACGCGCCGGAGATGATGGAAGTCATCGTCGATGTCATTAACGAAGCCGTCGAGACGTTGACGGAAGCCGAGATCGCCCGCGCCAAGGCCCAGATGAAGGCCGGGCTGTTGATGGCACTGGAAAGCTGCAGCTCGCGCGCGGAACAGTTGGCGCGCCATATCCTGGCCTATGGGCGGCCGCTGGAGGTCGAGGAGTTGGTGGCAAGGATCGATGCCGTGAGCGTGGAGACGACACGAAATGCGGCGCGTGCCCTGATGTCACGCAGCCGGCCCGCGGTCGTCGCGCTCGGGAGCGGCAGGGGGCTAGACACGGCGGTGGCTTTTGCGGAAGGATTGACGAAAT
>NZ_JBAVCF010000199.1:0-3078 GCF_049586575.1 Bradyrhizobium sp. | reverse complement strand
TTGCTGGCCGGAAATGTAGCGGAGATTGGTAATCCCCTGGTCGGCGACGATCGCCGGATTGTTGATGCCGGTGGTGGCGAGTTCGGTCTGGTTGTTCTGGGCGGCTCGCTGCTGGTCGGCGTAGGTGAAGAGCACCGACATCTGGACGCGGAAGCCATAACGCGCGGCATGGGTCGAAACGTTCCAGATCGGGGCGGAGACCACCCCGCGCGAAGCCGCGATCTGCACGACCGGATCACCCGCCGCGCGCGCCAAACTCACCATTGCGCCGACGCACGCCGTCCCGAGCGCGGCTTTGAGGAAGCTCGCCCGGCTCCACAGAACAGAAGAACGGTCACTCGTCATAGGTTGCTCCGACACGATGCTCCCCACTGCTCAAAAGTTGCTCTGTGATCCGCTCAAGTAATTCGCGCTCACGCTAGACCGGCCAATCTATGTTCGCAACCGCAAAGCAGTCGCGGACGAACGCCGCATCGCGGGGCTTTGGCCGCGGCGCAGCCACGCATCGGCGCTGCCGTGATCGACCTCACAAGGGGAGCGCCGGCCGCGATCAAGATGACAGGGGACACACTCCGGCGTCTGCTCTCTCCGGCATTTCCAGCTGCCGAGACCGAGCGGCGAATCAACAGAGAGTGCCCCGCTGCTGGCGGCCATTTCGCTTTAGCAAACTCGCCTGCGGTTAAACGGCTCACCGCTGGTGCTTTGGCCGCGACGCAGCTAGCGGGGGTCGAGCCGCATCAGCGCCGGCCGCAATCCAGCAGGCAGGGGGCTCTCCGCGATGTCGCTCCGACATGTCCGGCTGGCGCGATGATGCTCTTGATCCCTTGGCGGGTGGTCGCGGCAGAATCTGTCGCGGCGAAGATCGACCGGCGCGCGCCGCCGATTTCCGTTTTAATGATGTCCGGTAGGCGCCGATCGATGGAGCTCGCGCCGTTCGCAGCTACCGGGGCTCTGCACATCGCCGGCGCCGCGAGCGAACTGGCAAGTGGGGCAACACGGAATTTGGGGGTGCCGAAGGAGCGCGGCCCGGTGGGGGGGAATGCTGCGGGTTCGCTTGCGCGGATTTGAGCACCAGATCATGGGGCGGCCGCGGTGCACCCGTTGCAGAATTTGGCCGACAGACCGTGCGGATGCGCAGGTGGCGGGAGAACCTTGCCGATGGACGGCTCCCGCTCAGGCGCGGTGGCTTCGCGAGTTGCTTCTCTCACGAACATAGCCAGCCTCATCGCCGCAGCGACGATCTTGCGTTACCCGGGCCGTTACCCGGGCTCCGAATTAGCCCGGTCGATCAACACGACTCCGACTGCCAAATGGTCGCGGTTCGGCCGCTGTGGTTAACGGACGGCAAACGCGATCGCGACAACTTTATTTGAATGCGCGCGCCAGCCTAATCCAAGCAAGTGGGCCTGCGTTCAAGTCGACGCGATCTCGAACGTTTCCCATCGATCCTGGGTTGAATGTGAATTCGCAGCATCCGCAACGGGCGAGGTCATCTGCAAAGACGCCAGAACGCAAAGGTTTAGGTGGTTAATCGATCACCACCAATCCAAACTATGAATCATCGTTCGTGTCTTTGTCGCTAAATTCTCGTGCGGTCTGTCATGCGCTCACGTGTTGCGCCTCGGAAAGATCTGGGCTCTATTCCACTCCGTGAGTCAACTTGAACAAACACCGTTTAGCCATCGCATCCGCGTTGCGGACGACGTTCGCTACCTGACGATCGGTCAGGTGAAGCTGCGTTACGGTGGCGTGAGTGACATGTGGGTATGGCGCTACATGCGTCAGCACGGTTTTCCGAAGCCGGTGCAATTCGGTGGGCCGACCTCGGCTCGCCATTGGCTCGTCGCCGACCTTGAACAGTGGGAACGCGAGCGGAGTAAGAGTGCGGAGCAAAACCGGCGGATTGCTAGGTCGTAAAACGCTCCTCGATCTCGAGCAGCCGGGCTCCGGGGCTTGTCGAGCTACGGGGTAGCTCCGATGAGGGGCCAATCGCGAAAAAGGCGGCTACGATGAGCCCTCTTTCCGAAAATTGAGAAAAAGAAAACCCGTAAAAACAAAGGCGAAGCCGGCCCAGCCAGCACTCGGCGGAAAACTGAATTGTCAGCACACGCAAGTGCCCAGGATGTCAGTCTTCTTTCTTCTGTGAAGCGGCTTCAATATGCTCTGCGCGCCGTTTGAACAATTCGGGATCGGTATAGCCCATGAGATCGGGTTTGCCTTTGCCGACCATGACATTGAGATAGACCAATTCAACAGTGTTGTTTTGGTAGCCATGGATGACACCAGCCGGGCACGATACGCAATCCCAGGGGCCTAGCACCGTTTCAAGACGCCGGCCCGTCTCGTCCTCGACGAAGATCGTCAAATGTCCCCTCAGAACGAAAAATACTTCTTCGACCTCGTGGGTGTGCGCAGCATTTCCCTGGCCCGGAGGAACGGCCATGATCGAAAGCGTGAAATTGCCGGCGGGAATAAAATTCTCGTCGGGCTTGCCGCTGGTGTTGCCGATGAAGCGATGTTGCGCCCGCCGCCAGCCATCGATTGCAGCGTCGGCGAAGGCATTCCAGTCGGGTCTGCGCTCACCAAACCGGGCGACGTATTTCTTCAGGATGGTCTCTAAGGGCATGCCGGTCACGGCTGGATCCAACTTATCCCGCGTTTTCGTCGTTTGGTTCATGACACCACTCCTGAGGCGCGCAGCACGCCTCGTTGTGCGATCTTGACGATCTGCTCCGGCACGACCGGCGTGCTATTTAATTCGGCGCCAAACGGCGCGAGTGCGTCGCAGACCGCATTGGCAATCGCTACCGGAGGCGCGATGGCGCCGCCTTCGCCGAGACCCTTGACACCAAGCGGGTTGAGTGACGTCGGCGATTCCAAGTGCACGAGGGTAATGTCGGGCACGTCGCTCGCGGTCGGCGCCAGATAATCCATCAGCGATCCGGTCAGCAGCTGTCCTTCGTTGTCGTAGACGAAACCTTCCAACATCCCACCGCCAACGCCCTGGACGGTGCCGCCAATGATTTGACCCTCCACCAGCATGGGATTGATGACGACGCCACAATCGTGGGCCACTGC
>NZ_JBAVCF010000198.1:0-10862 GCF_049586575.1 Bradyrhizobium sp. | reverse complement strand
GTCCAGGCCACCAAGGGTCCGGCCGGTACAGTGTACGGCGCCCTTTCAAGGCATTGATTCACTGATAGAATTTCGTTAAGTGCAAGCGAGGCTGCGGCGCCGTCACCAAGGTTGGCGGTGTCAAACCGGGCGCCTTTGCTCCCTTCGTCTATCGGTTAGGACGCCACCCTTTCACGGTGGAGAGAGCGGTTCGATTCCGCTAGGGAGCGCCAACATTCCAAACTCGATTTAATACCCCAGCGCCAATCCGGTACCGGTACGCGGATCGTTTGCACCGTAGAACCTGTTTCGAGCGATCGGAGTTCCTCCAAGACTCGGCGCGCCGACCATGATCGCGGCCACGTGGTTGGCCGGCTCCGAATCCTCGAACCGGTAGCCCATACCCTCGAGTATTCTGCGGGTGTCAGGCGAAAGAGCGTAAGGCTCAATCTTTGTCACGTCTGGCAGCCACTGATTATGAATGCGCGGGGCATCGACGGCTTCCTGAACGTTCATCCGGAAATCGACGACGTTCAGGATCGCTTGAAGAACGGTCGTGATGATACGGCTGCCGCCGGGGGTGCCGAGAATGAGGACGGGTTTGCCTTCCTTCGTGATGATCGTAGGGCTCATCGAACTTCGAGGCGCTTTACCCGGAGCGACGGCGTTGGCGTCTCCCTGGATAGATCCGGAGGTGTCGATGGCACCCGGGTTTGGCGTGAAATCGTCCATTTCGTCGTTCATCAGCACGCCCGTGCCCGACGCAACGACCTTCGCGCCAAACCAGTCATTGAGCGTATAGGTCATCGAAACCGCGTTGCCGGCATTATCAATGATCGAGAAATGCGTCGTGTTGCTGCCTTCGTGAGGTGCGACGCCCGGCTTGATATCAACCGAGAAGCCAGCTTTGTCCGGCTTTATCGTGTCTCGGATTTTCGCAGCGTACGTCTTGTCGATCAGCCGCCGGACCGGAATGCTGCTAAAATCGGGATCACCAAGAAGGCTGTTTCGATCGACATAGGCGTGACGCATCGCTTCTATTTCGTAGTGCAGCGCCTGCGCCGATCCCCAGCCGAGATCCCGGAGCGGATATCCCTCCAAAATGTTCAGCATCTCGCAGATGGCGACACCGCCTGAGCTCGGCGGCGGCGCCGAGATCACGTGATAGCCACGGTAATCGCACTCAAGCGGCGAAAGCTCATGGGTCTTGTAGCGATGGAGGTCTTCTTGATCGATGATTCCTCCGCCCGCCCGGACAGCCCTGACGATGGCAGCCGCCGTCTTGCCTCGATAGAAGCCGTCAGCGCCAAGCTTTCGGATCAAACGCAAGGTGTCGGCCAGGTCAGGCTGCGTCAGCCGTTGGCCGGCCACAAAAGGCTGTCCCTTGCTAAGAAAAATTTTGCCGGTGGCTGGAAATCTTTTGAAATCCTCGGTCGCGGAAGCGAGCATGTCGACGTCGCCTTGTTCCAAGGTGAATCCATCCTCGGCCAGTTTGATCGCAGGTTGGATCAACATAGCGCGCGTCATCGTCCCGTACTTTTTTCTCGCAAACTCCAAACCCGACACCGTGCCCGGGACGCCCACCGCCAGCCAGCCGGTCGTGCTCAGGCCTTTGACGACGGCTCCCTCCTTGTCGAGATACATGTCTCGGCGTGCAGCCTGAGGAGCCCTCTCTCGAAAATCGAGAAAGGTTTTTCGTCCATCGGCAAACCGGACCGTCATGAAGCCGCCGCCGCCCAAATTGCCGGCGGCCGGATAAACCACAGCCAGGGCATATCCGACCGCAACAGCCGCATCGATCGCATTGCCGCCGCGCCTGAGGATGTCGACCCCGACCTGGCTCGCAAGATGCTGTGCAGTGACCACCATGCCCTTTTCAGCAGCCACAGGCCTCGCCGAGGCGGCATTGGCGGCTGGAACCACAGCCACGAACCAGATGCAGACAACGAGAATGTGAGCGGCCACCCACGTTCGAGGACGAAAGCTAAATCGACCTGACCGAATCAATCCGCCGCTTGGAACCTGCGAGGACGCGAAGATCTTCAAACTCGTCTCTCCTTGGTGTCGCCCGGCGGTTCAAAGCACGGCTAAAGTTACGGCAGGCGGATTGCAAAATTGGACTCAATTCCGCTGACTTGTCGGTTCTAATTGGATATCTTGCAATCTGGCCAGCCGGCAGGGTCGAATGCGGGCTCGGGGTCGGGGGACTTTAGCAGGGTTATATATCCAGATGTTTCTTGGGCGCCCCTTCTCTGCCGCTACGACGGCATTGCTGCTGACTGCGGGCGGTTTTTTCTCAATCGCCGGATCTACCGTCGCCGCAGCATCCGACAGTTGCGTGGAAGCGGCCAGCGTTACCGTTTTGCCGTCGCCGCTGGCGCCCTGGACCGGCGCGCCGCTGCGCGTGATGGTCATTGCCGAGAAACCGGTCGAGGGCACTCTGTCGTTGATCGCGCCGGACGGAAAGGTCGCCGTCAAATCGTCCGAACGGCACGAGGGGCCACCATATTCATGGTTCGCCGAGGTCGCGGCACCGGCCGCCGGCACCTGGCGCGCGAGGCTGGAAGGCGAGCGCGCATCGGCGGACTGCAGCCCCGTCACCCGCGACATCTCCGTCAGCGCGCGCAAGCCGGAGCCCGTCCGAATTCCGGCAGGAAGCATCTGGCAGGCGCGCAATAGCTGGAGCACCACGAACGAAGCCCTGTTCTCGGCATGGATCGAGAAGCTGTTCGACGCGCCGCCGGACCAGGATCTGAACTGGAAGGTCTGGTACGAGGTGCTGCGCGATCCATCGCGTAATTTTCTCTACAACTATCTCGGCCGCAACGAAGACCATACGCAAACCGGGCTTCGACCGGACTGCGCCGACTTCGTCTATTTCCTGCGCGCCTATTTTGCCTTCAAAATGGGACTGCCGTTCGGCTATTCGAACTGCTCGCGCGGCTTCGGCGGCAGGCCGCCGAAGTGTTACCAGTGGTTCGACGTCGAGCATCCAGAGGTCACGCGTCCTCCTCCGCCGCCCGAACAGGCCGACGCGCAGGCTGCCGCTGCTCCTCCCGTGCCTCAACCTGAGCAACAGAAGTCGGGTCTGCTACGGCTGTTTAGCGGCGCGCAAGATGAGCCGGCGGCCCCGCCCGCCACGCCAGCGGCGAAGACGAAGGCGCCTCCGCCGCCGCCGAAGCGCCCGACCAACTTTGGCGAATATCTGCGTGATGTCGGCGATGTCGTCCATACCGGTGCCGTTCGCGCGGGCGACGATAACTCCGATTTTTACATTGTGCCGCTGACGAAAGAGACGTTGCGCCCGGGCACGGTCTACGCCGACCCTTACGGCCATGTGCTGATGCTGGTGCGCCGTGTGGCGGAAGTGAACGGCACACCGGGTGTCTTCCTGGCCGTCGACGCGGAGCCCGATGGATCGATCACGCGCAAGCGCTTCTGGCGCGGCAATTTCCTTTTCGTGCACGAGCCCTCGCTCGGCACCCCCGGCTTCAAGCATTTCCGCCCGATCATGCGCGACAAGAACGGCCCATTGCGGCGGCTGACCAATGCTGAAATCGCCAAGAATCCGCAATATGGCGACTTTTCGCCCGAGCAGTCGCAGATGACTGGCGAGGATTTCTACGATCGTATGGACGACGTCATGTCGCCGGAGCCGCTCGATCCGCAGCGCGCGATGATCGATGCCATTACAAGCCTCACCGAGCAAATCAAGACGCGTGTCACGTCGATCGAGAACGGACGTAAATACCAGATCAAGCAGCCAGGCGACGTGTCGATGCCGGACGGTGCTTCAATCTTTGAGACCACCGGCGCCTGGGAGGATTACTCGACGCCTGCGCGCGATTTCCGTCTGCTGATCGCGATTGACGTGGTGCGTAATTTCCCGAATCGGTTTTTGCGCCGGTCCGATCGGTATGCAATCCCACCCGGCAAAAGCGCGGCAGATGTGAAGAACGAATTGCAGAGCGTGCTGGCGTCTGAACTGGCCGCTCGCAAGATATCCTATACCCGCAGCGACGGCTCGCAGTGGACGCTGTCGGTGAAGGATGTGGTCGATCGGGCAGGGGACTTCGAGATGGCCTATAACCCCAACGACTGCGTGGAGTTGCGGTGGGGGGCGCCTGGGAACAGCGAAGAGGCCTCGACATGCAAGCGTCACGCGCCGCAGGCGCAACGCGCGAAGATGTCGGACTATCGTGTCTGGTTCCGAGAGCGGCACTGGCCCGCGCACGCCTGACGGCGTGAGCTCGCTGGCGAGCTTCTTGCCATGGCTAGCTTTGGTGCATTACTGACTTCGACAGCATTGCACACGATATCAGCCCCTTCGTGATCTCCGAAGAAATCTATGCAAACGATTGATTTTGCTTGTCTTTGTCGATTGTCCGGGGGCCCCCGAATTCATCGCCAAGATAAATCAATTGCTACCGAATTCTTCAATGGCGACGTCCAATTGCTCGTTGTGAACGCAACAGTTTCTAAAGCCGGCTCCGATAGGAAGGTTGAAGGATCATCTCAAGCCGGAAATGCAGATAGTGCCCGCAGCCAAAAAACGCGACGTGCGTAGATCAGTGCAGCAGACGGCGTGGGTCACCCTGGAGGGTGGCTTTGCGACGCGCCAATGTTTCGTGCATGACTTGTCGGCCACCGGCGCGAAGCTCACGGTATCGGATTCGAGCGTGCTGTCGGGGCGGGTGCGGCTGGCATTTTCGCGCGACGCCAAAACAGGGCGCCAATGCCATGTGGTCTGGCGTCGTGGCCATTCGTTTGGCGTCAAATTCATCAGATAGACCGCGTCAATTACAGTCTTCCCGCTGCGGGCCTCATGACATCGGCGGTGCAATGTGCCGCACGAAACCCGGCCGGGTGCTCAGCAGCGCAAACCAGCGATCGAGATGGGGAAACGTCGGTCGGCTGATTCCCTCAACGCCAAACCAACGCCGCGCATAGGCGCCGAGTGCGATGTCGGCGAGCGTGAATTCGTCGCCTGCGATAAAGCGGCGTGCGCCCAGATATGAATCGACAATCTGCCATTGCGCCGCTTCGGCATCGGCATCCTTCTGGATCTTGGCCATATCACGCTCTTCGACCGGAGTTCGTACCAGTGCCCAGAACACGGGACGATCGACCGGTTGCAGCGTCGAGAGCGTCCAGTCGAGCCACCGATCGACGCTGGCGCGTAGCTTCGGTGCATGCGGGTAGAGCGTCGACTGCGGCCGATAGGCGAGAACGAAGTATCGCATGATCGAATTGGATTCCCACAGAACGAAATCGCCGTCGACCAGCGTCGGCACGCGGCCATTGGGATTCATCGCCAGATATTCCGCTTCGCGATTCCTGCCATAGGCCATGCCCGCATCGATGCGATTATAGGCAAGGTCGAGTTCGTGCAGGCACCAAAGCACCTTCTGAACGTTCACGGAGTTGGCGCGACCCCAGATGGTGAGTTGCCCTTGATTGTCGTTCGACACGATTCTTCGCTCCCACTAGCGCGGCGAATTTGAAATTCCTATCAGTGTTGCGACCAGTTCAAATTCAAAGCCGTTCTAGAATCAATAGGTTGTTAGAGCTCCTTTAATTCCGAAGTTCGCATCAGAGGTTGCCGCAACGTGCTTGCGAACTTCGGAATCGAAGCTCTAATAGTTCGCGGGTAATAGCGCAAATCTGCGGCAAAAGCAGATTTGTTATGACCACCAGGCAACATGCCAGAGATACGCAATGTGCCAAAAAATCAGGCTCCGCGTTCAGCGGAGCCTGATTGGCCCTCGAAATGTCGATCGCGGCAGTTAGCGGCCAAAGAACAGCCACAGAAGAATAATCACCGGGATAGGCACGCCCAGCAACCAGAGCAATATTCCTCGTCCCATTATTGCCTCCTCAGCTTTTGATGGACGGGCAACGCGTAGGGAAGGGCGAAGTTCCAGCAGTTACGGCGTCAACGCCGGACCGACGGAGGCAGAGGATTGCGCCTTACCAGTGCCCGGTGTTGGGCATGGAAGTCCAAGGCTCGGCCGGCGGCTTCGCATCGCCCTTCTGCAAAAGCTCGATCGAGTGAAGATCCGGCGAGCGCACGAATGCCATTTGACCATCGCGCGGCGGCCGGTTGATCGTGATGCCGAGCTTCATGAGGTGCGCGCAGGTCGCATAGATGTCGTCGACCTCGTAAGCGAGATGACCGAAATAGCGGTCCTCGCCATATTTTTCCTCTTCCCAATTATAGGTGAGTTCGACGAGTGGAGCTCCGCGTGTTGGAGGCAAGTTTTTCAAACCGCCTTCGTCCTCGGGCGCGCACAAAAACAGCAAGGTGAATTTGGCCTTTTCGTTATCAATGCGGCGAACTTCTTTCAACCCCAACGCGTCGCGGTAAAATTTAAGCGCGGTGTCGAGATTTCGGACCCGCAGCATGGTGTGAAGATAGCGCATTTTTTTCGTTCTCCCAGTCTAGCCGCTTTATTCGGCGTTGCGAGAACCCTCTTAGCAGCAATTCGATAGAGAGGGCAGGGAGGATCACTTTGGCGGAACCAACGACGTGCACGGATTTCGAGTCATTGATCAAGGAGGCGCGCAGTGGACCAAAAGCCATACCCAGCCGAAAAAGCCCGCGGCGGCGAGATCATTCTCGATGCGCCATGGCGACACGCCGTCTTCCTTGCGGGTTTGATCGGGCGATCTGCCTCATCATCATTATGATGCTGGTCCGCTAACGCTCATGATGTGGTTCCGCTGACCCCTCGCGATGTCGCAAGGCATCGGAACGATCCTCCTGCGAGGATGTTGGTCCGGCTTCACAGTCGCGGAGAAAGAATATGACTAGATTTGGAATTTTGGGAGCTACGGCTCTTTCGCTTTCGCTAGCTATCGCAACCCCGGTGTGGGCGCAGCAGGCCCACGCGGGCCGGTCAGGCGCTCATGCCGCCAGCGGACAAATGGGCGGCGCACGCATGGGTTCCGCTCCCCGTATGCAGTCCAATAGCATGCGTGGCGCTCAGGCCAATGTTGGCCGAACCAACTTCACCGGAAGCGGCAATGCGCAACTTGCGCAACGTGGCCAGTTCCGCGGCGATCGCGGCCGTGGCTTCGGGCGCGACGCCGGCTTTGCTGTCGGCGCGGCGGCCGCAGGTGTAGCGACCGGCGCTGCGATCGCGGCGGGTGGTTACGGCTACGGCTATTCCGACCCGTATTATGGCGAGAACTACGCCTATGACCCGAACTATGACGACAGCTACGCCTATGATAACGGCGTTACCTTCGATGCCGGGCTGCCCCTCGTTACGTTCAATCAGCCGACCCTGGTTGAGCAAGCACCAGTGATGGGAGATGCGTCGTACTGTGCGCAACGTTACCGGTCCTATGATCCGGCGAGCGGAACCTATCTCGGCTATGATGGGTTGAGGCATCCCTGCATGTAATGTGCATGCTCGTAGATCGACGGGAAAAGAGCGGCCAGATCGGCCGCTCTTTTTCTTTTGGTTCCCGCAGAAGAGAGCCCATTGCCGCGGGTTCCAGCTGCAACCATCACCGACAGCAAGCGTTCAAACATGTGCTGAGATGGAGGATGCGTATGAAGAAGACTCTGGCAGTATTGGCGACGGTCGCTGCGATTGGCGTGACCAGCGTCGCGGTGCCGGCCCCCGCTGAGGCGCACGGAATCGTACCTGGACTGGCGTTCGGTCTGGCCGCGGGTGCGATCGCAGCCGGTGCGGCAGGCGCCTACGGCTATTACGGCCCCTACGGATACGGCCCGTACTACGGACCCGCCTACTATGGACCGGGCTATGCTTACTACGGCGGCCCCGGTGGTCCGTATTGGCGTCACCGCCACTGGCACCACTATTACAGGTAACACGCGATTATTACAGGTAACACGCGATCTGCCTGACTAACAGAGAAGCCCGGAGCAACCTCCGGGCTTCTCTGCGCGCGCAAATGTTATCGTTCGTCCTATGGCCAGGCCGGCGTGCGTCCGAGGGCGTGCCGTGAACGTTCGCCGTCGCACGCATTTTCGAGCGTGGTGACGAAATACTCTTCGCGTTCGCGTTTGAATTTTTCCTGGGTAGCTCTGAAGTTTGCGACGCGCGCAGCAATTTCCGCGCGTTCGTGCGCAAGTCGTTCGTATTGTTCGTTCATGCCCATCCCTGTTGAGTCGTGTCCCACGAGCATTCGCGTCTGCGATTCGGGCACGAATGCGGATATCGCGTTGCAAGATTATGTTTGTGGATAAGAGTTGCGGCTGCCAAGACCAAACAATAGACACGGTTGCGAAAGCGGCCTGACGCAGTTCAAAATACCCATCAGATGATCCGTGCTGTATTTGAGTGGACGGAAAGTTTAGGCCATCGGCAGTGATTGCTTCGGACATCAGTAGCGGCGTGGAGCGGCTAGGCGAGATGATCGCTGAAGCCTCGATCATCGTTCCCTTTACCGGCGCAGGGATATCAACCGAGTGCGGCATTCCGGATTTCCGCTCGCCGGGAGGATTGTGGACGCGCAACCGCCCGATCCCCTTCGATGAATTCGTCGCCAGCCGGGAAGCGCGGAACGAGTCATGGCGCCGTCGGTTTGCCATGGAGACGACGTTCGCGGCTGCCGCGCCCGGACGCGGCCATCGGGCGCTCACGTCGCTCTATCGTGCCGGCAAGATACCGGCGCTAGTCACCCAGAACATTGATAATTTGCATCAAGCGTCAGGCTTCGCGGACGATCACGTGATCGAACTCCACGGCAACACGACCTACGCGCGCTGCATCGGCTGCGGCCAGACCTACGATCTCGGCTGGGTGAGACAGCGTTTCGAGGCATCGGGGAATGCGCCGGACTGCGCTACCTGCGAAGAACCGGTGAAAACGGCTACCATTTCGTTCGGTCAGGCGATGCCGGAAGACGCCATGAGCCGGGCGACGGAACTTGCCCGGCAATGCGATCTGTTCCTCGCAATTGGTTCGTCGCTGGTGGTGTGGCCGGCGGCGGGTTTCCCACTAATGGCCAAGAACGCCGGCGCGCGCCTCGTCATTATCAATAACGAACCGACCGAACAGGACGACATGGCCGATCTCGTGATCCGCCATGACATCGGGGACGCGCTGGGCCCGTTCGTGGCCAACTGATGTCTAATTGATTCGCCGACGCGCAAGCCTGTTCATAGGTTCCGAAAGAATCGTTTTTTGTCTATGCGCCGCAATCGAGAGTGTTATCTTTTGATTCGAAAGATTCGCGGGCGTCTTCCCGAGAGTTGATAGACGCAGACGGTCACCGCCGCGTTCGCTGGCGGGATGTTGAGGTGTGGGGTCCGGGGTCATGGGGTCGGACGGATTTGAGTCCAAGAAGCTCGGAGGTCAAACGCCCGGCGGGGCGGTTGGACCGGGAAGGCTCGGTTCTGGATTCTCGGAGAGCAGTCCGCGAGATCCGGCGCTCGATGCGATGCAGGGGCTGGGCGATGTCGCCGCCAACCTCGTTGAAATCAGCGGCGTCATCAAATGGTTTGACGCTTCAAAGGGCTACGGGTTCATCGTGCCTGACAATGGCTGGCCGGATGTGCTGTTGCACGTGACGGTTCTCCGCCGCGACGGCTACCAGACCGCCTATGAAGGGGCGCGTGTGGTATGTGAGTGCGTGCAGCGCGCAAAGGGCTATCAGGCTTTCCGGATCGTCTCGATGGATGAGTCGACCGCGATCCATCCCGCCCAAATGTTGCCGCCGCGAACCCATGTCAACGTCACCGCGACCAGCGGCCTGGAACGGGCGCAGGTGAAATGGTTCAACCGGCTTCGTGGATTCGGCTTCCTGACGTGCGGCGAGGGGACGCCCGATATCTTTGTCCACATGGAAACCCTCCGGCGCTACGGCATGACGGAACTGCGTCCTGGACAATATGTTCTGGTTCGCTTCGGGCCGGGTTCCAAGGGCATGATGGCGGCTGAAATCCAGCCCGAAACCGGTGCGCCCGGACTGTCGTCGCACTAAACCAGCCTCTGCGCCCCTACGTTCTGCTGCCTGTCCCAATCTGACGGGGCTTCAAGGGCGTCGCTGGTCCCGAAAAATCGCAAAAGTGACTGCCGCGAGAGGGTGCGGATGTTACAACCGCGGCGTTTCAGTCCGTCAATTCGCGCCGGAACGTGTGGCCGGCGCGACCCAATCAATCCGTGGTGAGGCGAATGTTGTCGACGAAGTCTCAGGCTGCTGCCTGGCGTTTCCCCTATCTACAAACCTGGATCTCGCTCGCGCTTGCCGCGGCGCTCTGGATGTTCGCCGGCTGCGACGTGCGTGCCGCATCGATCCAGCCGCTCGAAATCGTGACGAAGACGGGCGTGCACGTGTTTTCGGTCGAGATGGCCACGACCGAGGAGGAGAAGACCACGGGTCTGATGTATCGGAAGGAGCTCGCCGAGGGGAAAGGCATGCTGTTCGATTTTTCCCCGGAGCAGGAAGTGTCGATGTGGATGAAAAATACCTACATCCCGCTCGACATGATCTTTATTCGGGCTGATGGCAGGATCCTTCGTATCGCCGAAAATACCGAGCCGCTGTCGACCAAGATCATCCCGTCGAGAGGACTGGCGAAAGCCGTGCTGGAGGTGATCGGCGGTACCGCCCAGAAGTACGGGATCCAGCCCGGCGACCGCGTTGCGCATCCGTTGTTCAACGGCAAATAGAACGGACCAGTCGAAAGGGACGGACGTCCTTATTTCTTCGCTCGGGCATGGTGGTATATCGTTGTCTTGACTACCTTTTTGAGGTGGCCCGGCGGAAGCATCCCTTGTTGCATCCTGCCTTGCTGATGGGTGCTTAAGCGTGTATCGACGAGGTCTTCCATAGATCGGGGTATAGCGCAGCCTGGTAGCGCGGCAGTTTTGGGTACTGCAGGTCGTTGGTTCGAATCCAGCTGC
>NZ_JBAVCF010000197.1:0-18543 GCF_049586575.1 Bradyrhizobium sp. | reverse complement strand
CTCAGACGGCTTGGTACCCTTGGGCTGACTGAGTCCGGCAGGCGGTGCCTCGCAGCAGGAAACGTTCAAACTGACAGCAAAGGATTTAATGATGAAAAAACCAGTTCTCTCAATTGAAGAGCCGGAGCCCAAGAAAAGGCTTCGCGCCGACAGGCCACCCGTTGACGGGTTCGTAACCGTCGTCGACGGTCATTTCAAGTCGGAATTCGACACTGTCGACGCAGCTGAGGCGTCGGGTCGAAAACTGAAGTCGGCCTATCCGATGCTTCAGATAGAAATCTATGACGCCAGTGCAAAGACACGCACGTTGTTGAGCTAGCTCGTGATGCACGAAGCCGCTCGGCACTCGTTTGGCAGCTTCAACGCGTAGATTCTTATTATTGTCACGCAAACCATTACATTGCGTGGGGAATGAATGATATGCCTGAAGTAATTGCCGGCAATCCAAGATTTTTCCAGCGAAGCGGGCCCTATTCTCTGGCGATTGTCGCCGGAGCGGCAGGCGGAATTTCCAACGACGTAGACCTGCTGCTTGAGGGCGTAGCGCCCCTGCAAACGGCCGGCCCCAGCGAAGTAAGCTTTCTGGACAACCGGCGTTATTTGCCGGCTCTCGATCGGACGTTGGCCGGTGCTGTCATTGTGCATCCCGATGTCGCTTCAAGAGTACCCAAGGCGACCGCGACGATCGTCATGGTCGAACCATATGCAGGCTGGGCGCGGGTCGCGGCATTATTCCATCCCGCATTGCCGGTCTCTCCGGGCATTCATCCCTCGGCCATTGTGGCGAGCAGTGCCGTCGTCGATCCGTCGGCGGAGATTGGACCGCTGGTCGTCATCGAGTCCGGCGCGGAAATAGGTCGCGGTTGCCGCATCGGACCTTGCGCCGTTGTTGGAAATGGCGTCGTGGTCGGTCCGGACTGCCGGATTGGCGCACATGTCAGCTTGAGTCACGCGTTGTTGGGCGCGCGCGTATACGTCTATCCCGGCGCTCGGATCGGACAGGAAGGTTTCGGATTTGCCTCCACTCGAGACGGTTTCCTGTCGGTGCCTCAGCTTGGGCGGGTGATCCTTGAGGACGACGTGGAAGTCGGGGCGAATACGACCATTGATCGGGGATCGTCGCGCGACACGGTGATTGGCGCCGGGTCTCGTCTCGACAACCTTGTGCAGATCGGCCACAATGTCGTCCTCGGCCGCTGTTGTGTCGTCGTCGCACAGGTCGGCATCTCAGGTTCAACGGTGCTTGAGGATTTTGTTCGCGTCGGCGGGCAGGCGGCGATGGCTGGACATCTTCGAATCGGTCAGGGCACCGAGATTGGAGCGCAGGCTGGCGTCATGTCGGACCTCGCGGCCGGCTCGAAGGTACTGGGCACACCTGCTCAGCCAAAGAACGACTTCTTTCGGCAAATTGCCATGTTGAAGACGATGGCAGGGCGCAAGTTGCGGTCGAGGCGCGACTCCTCGAACTGAATATCGTCGTAGCCGACAGCGGGAATGTGCGGGCGCGTGACATTTGCGCTTTTAACGCGGGGGATCTACTGCGACTTCACAGCGCCCCTCAATCCGGAGCGTTCGACGGATTGGGCAAGCAGGCCGTTGGTCTGGACGTCTTGAATGAATTGCTGGATATATTCCAGCGCGGCCTCACGGCCTTTCGGGATCGCGACTGCGAGGTGTTCCTCGCCCCATCGGCCGTCCAGCACCCGCGATCCCGGCATCTGGTCAGACATCTCGAACAAGGTCGGCTTGTTGGTGGCGTAGGTGTCGATCTCGCCGTGCTCGAGCATTTCGACACCGCGCTTGTAGTTCTCTGCGGGCACGACCGTTGCATTCGGCAGCAATTTTGGAATCGTGCCCTGCGACGTGCTCCCCTGCGTCACGCCGATGCGAAGGCCGGGCTTCTGGATGTCGGCCACGGTCGTGATCGGAGAAGTGGCCGTGACGAGGTATCCGAGTTCGATCGTAAGCAGATGCTGGCTGAACGTGACCGAAGCGGCGCGCGCCGGCGTTGAGTTGCTGACCGTGACGTCGACGTCTCCGGCTTTCATGCCTTCAAGAACGTCTGAAATCCGCTGGTAGTTGACCTGCTCGAACGGGACATCAAGCCGTTTGGCGAGCTCGTGGCCCAGATCGAAAGTCAGCCCATGGACCTCATCGGTCCTGGGATCGCGAACCATCGAGGTAGGGCTGCCGTAGTAGACGCCGACGCGCAGCTTTCCTTTCGGCGCCAATATCTGCTTGACGTCCTGCGCGAAGGCGCCAAATGCCGAGCCGGCAAGCACGGCTGCTGCCATCGTGAAGATAAGAGTCTTCATGGGATGCTCCGCTGACGCAAATCTCAAAACGTCACGACAATCTTGCCGAGATGCCTATTGGCTTCCATGTGTTCGAATGCCTTGCCGATGTCGTCAAAGGCAAACACTCTGTCGATCGGCAGCTGCAACTTGCGCTGCTCGACCGCCGGCCAGATATCCTTTCGGACCTGGTCGAAAATCTCGCGGATTTCGTCGATCGAGCGGGTCCGGAAGGTAACGCCGATATAATTGATGCGGCGCGCCGCATGCAGGTCGAAGTTGAAATCGGCGTGCGTTCCGCCGAGCCGGCCGACATTGACGATGCGGCCCTTGATTTTGGTTGCCTTCAGGTTCTGGCTTGCGACCTTGCCTGAGATCTGATCGACGATCAGATCGACGCCTTCGCCTGACGTGGCCTGTAACACTTGGTCGACCCAGGCTGGATCGCTGGAATCGACCGCCAGATCGGCGCCGAATTCTTTCAGTCGCGCGCGGCGGCTTGCGTCGGTCGAGGAGCCCACCACGAGTTTTGCGCCCTTGAACTTCGCGATCTGCAATCCCATCAGGCCGACGCCGGAGCTTGCGCCCTGAATCATGACGCTTTGCCCGGCCTGCAGGCCGCCTACGGAGACGACCGCGTTGTGCATGGTGGTGATCGCAATGGGCAGCGTGCAGGCTTCGTCAAAGTTCATGTTCGAGGGCGCGCGGAACAGGCGGCCGTGATCGGCGAGCGTATATTCGGCGAAGGCGGCAGAGCCCGAGCCCATCACCTTTTCGCCGACCTTGACGCCTTTGGCGTCGGGACCGAGTTCGGCGACTTCGCCAGCCCATTCCATGCCCAATACCGTGCCGGCGCCGCCGGCGCTGCCATGGACGTGCCCCTTGGTCATGCCGAGATCGGCACGGTTGAGGCCGCAGGCGCGGACGCGGACCAGCACTTGCGTGCCCTTCGGCGAGGGCTCGGCGACGTCAGTAATTTCAGCGCCATTGGCGCCGTAAACATAGGCCTTCATGATCATTCCTAATCGTTGACTGGTGACGAGGTGGATTGGCTTATTCGGCGGCCTGGCGGCGGTTGGGTGATAACATGCCTTCCAGCCGGCTTTGAATGATGGCTTCGGCCTCGCGGACGATGCGCGATACGAGCTCCGCGCAACTCGGGATGTCGTGGATCAGGCCCTGGACCTGACCGGCGGACCAGATGCCTTCATCCGCATCGCCTGAGGCGTAGACCATCTTGCCGCGCGCGCCGGCGACGAGCTCTCGAACCTGCTCGAAGGCCGCGCCTTCCTTCTCCATCGCGACCACCTGGGTCGAGACGGCATTCCTGGCGACGCGCGAGGTGTTGCGCATGGTGCGGAAAATCAGCTCGGTCTCGCGCTCGTCATTGGCGACGATGCGTTCCTTGATCTTCTGATGGATCGGGCTTTCCCTGGTGCACATGAATCGGGTGCCCATGTTGATGCCCTCCGCACCGAGGGCGAGGGCGGCGACCAGACCGCGTCCGTCGCCAAAGCCGCCGGAGGCGATCATCGGTATCTTGACCCTGTTGGCGGCAACCGGAATCAGAATCAGGCCGGGTGTATCGTCTTCACCGGGATGACCGGCGCATTCGAAGCCGTCGATCGAAATCGCGTCGACCCCCATGCGCTCGGCCGACAGCGCGTGGCGTACGCTGGTGCATTTGTGCACGACCACGACGCCATGCTTCTTGAACTCGGTGACGTGATCCTGCGGCTTGTTGCCGGCGGTTTCGACGATTCTGATTCCGCTTTCGATGATGGCTTGACGGTATTCGGCGTAGGGCGGGGGCTTGATCGAAGGGAGAATGGTTAGATTGACGCCGAAAGGCTTGTCGGTCATGTCGCGGCAGCGCGCGATTTCCCTGGTCAGATCTTCAGGGGTTGGTTGCGTCAGCGCGGTGATGAAGCCGAGCGCGCCGGCATTGGCAACGGCCGCTACCAGTTCGGCCCGGCCGACCCACTGCATTCCGCCCTGGACGATGGGATGCTCGACGCCGACAAGTTCGGTGAATCGGGTTTTGATCATATGCCGGCCTTTTGCGCCTCTTCCTCTCAAGGCGCGTGTTGACGCACCTTGTTCTGTTTTGCAGAGGAAAGGATGCCGTTCCGGCCGGCAAATGTCTACCGGGGCGATGGCGTGGTCAGGACAGCTTGATCATGCAAAAGCGGGTGCGGGCGCCGCGATCGGCCCTGCGGTGCAGCCCAATCCCGCCACCTTGGCGCGTTGGACAACGAGGGCCAGCACGGCATCGAGCGCCGGCGTCGCGGTTTCGGTCAGCCGTCCCATTTCCTGAACCACAGATACCAGCGGCTGAATCTCCATCGGCCGGCCGCGCTCCAGATCCTGCAACATCGACGTCTTGTGCGCGCCGACCTTGCGTGCGCCTTCGATCCGTCGTTCGACATCGACGCGGAATTTGACGCCGAATTTTTCGGCGATCGCCTGGGCCTCGAGCATGATTGCTTTCGATAACGCGCGGGTTGCGGGATCGGAGCAGATCACGTCGAGCGTCGCATGCGTGAGCGCACTGATGGGATTGAGGCAAACGTTGCCCCAGAGTTTCAGCCAGATCTCGTCGCGGATGCGATCGAGCACCGGCGCCTGCATGCCGGCATCACTGAACAAGGTGGACAGCCGCCGGACGTCCTCTGTTGTTTCGCCGGAAGGCTCGCCGATCGGAAAGCGGTCACCATAGACGTGCTGGATGACGCCGGGCGCGACGATCTCGGTCGCCGGGTAAACGATGCATCCGATCGCGCGTTCCGGGCGCAGTTCGCGCCATTGCCGGCCGCCCGGGTCGATGCTTTCCAGCGTCGAGCCTTCGTAAACACCGCCGTGTTTATAGAAATACCAGTAGGGAATGCCATTCACGGCGGTGACGATGCGGGTTTTCTCCGAAAGCAGCGGCTGCATCGCATCGATGGTGCCGGTGATGGAATGCGCCTTCAGGCAGATGATGACGACATCCTGGGCGCCGAGTTCGGCGGGATCATCGGTGCAGCGCGGACGGACCACGCGTTCTTCCTCGCCGATCAAGAGTTTCAATCCGTTCGCGCGCATCGCGGCCAGATGCGCGCCACGCGCGACCAGGCTTACGTCTGCGCCCGCGCGGGCAAACTGAACTCCAAGATAGCCGCCGATCGCGCCGGCGCCGTAAATGCAGATTTTCATGTGACCTACCTGAACCCGGGATGAGAAGTTTGGACACGTCGCCGTATTGCGCGGAAATGAAATTTCCGCACTGGAAAATGAATCAAGAGAGCAGGGACCTCAGGCCGAAGCGGCGAACACCGTGGTCATGGCCTCTTCGTCGAAAGCCGTCGAGATATCGCGAATGCTGACCACGCCGCACAGACTGTAATTGTCGATCACGGGCAAGTGGCGGATATGATGTTTGTTCATCAGATGCCGAACATCTTCCAGCGTATCGCTGGAGGTGCACGACACCAGTTGCTGAACTGAAATCAGCTGGGACACTTTCATGTTGACCCCGGCTGCGCCGTGTTCGGCAATCGCACGCACGACGTCGTGTTCGGTGAACATGCCGACAGCAGTGTTGCCTTCGGTGCGCACGACGTCCTTGACGACAAGGGCGCTGACATTTCCGGCGCGCATCAGCTGAGCCGCAATGGCCACTGTTTCGTTCATGCGAATGGTTGAAATACGCGCGGTCTTTTTGCGCAGGATGTCTCCGACTTTCATCGCAAGCTCCTCAAGGTCAGCCGCAGGGGTCAGGGCCATTAACAGCTATAAAATTGGTATACATTATGCCAATTGTCAACTGACTTTTAGAAGCCGTTAGTTGGCAGAAAACGGCAATATTACTGACGTTTTTAAGCGGGACGTGCCGCAAGGGAAAAGCCGCGCATCTTATTGTATTTTGTATGCCAATCGCTTTCGGCAAAAAGAGAGGCGCACCGAAGTGCGCCCCGATATTTCTTGGCGGATGGAAGGGCCGACGGCCTTTGCAGCTATTCCGCCGGCTGCGCCACCGCGCCGTCCTTTTCCGCGGCGCTCATCGAAGCCCGCATCGGCCGTACGACGAACAAGGCCGACGCCACCACCAGAAGATTCAGGATCGACGCGACCACAAACACCGCGTGCCAGCTGCCTGTGTGTACCTTCAGCACGTTAGCCAGCGGGACTACAAAGGCCGACATTCCCTTCGCTGAGTACATAAGGGCGGTGTTGGTCGTGGCGTATTTCGGCCCGAATATATCGGTGGTGGTCGAGGGGAACAGACTGAAGATCTCGCCCCACGTGAAGAAGACGATTGCGGCGCAGATCACGAATGCCCACGGCGTCGTGCCTGCCGTTCCAAGTAGCCAGTAGGCGATGGCGCCTAAGCTAAACGCGATCGCCATGGTGTATTCGCGGCCGATCTGGTCGGACACCCAGCCAAAGAATGGCCTGGCGCCGCCGTTGCACAGACTGTCGATGACGCCAGCTAGCGTCAGCGTGGGCAGGCCAAACAGAATAATCGTTTGCGCCACGCCGTAGTCCTTGGCGATGATCGAGAGCTGGGCGGTAACCATGAGGCCGCTCGCGGACACCGCGATGAACATCAGGTAGAGGATCCAGAACAGCGGAGACCGAAGCACTTGACCCGGGTTGCTGCTATTCTTCGATTGCAGGACTTTCACGGCCGAGGCGGACGGCACTTCGCCGGCGCGCGGCGGGCGGAGGATCCAGGCGAGCACAAAGACGATGCCTCCCTGACCGAGCGCGAACCAGAAGAAGGTGTCGGCGTAGCCGATCGACCCGATCATTTTCTGGATTGGAATGACGGTGAGGGCGGCGCCCGCACCGAAACCGGCGGCTGTCAGGCCGACGGCCAAGCCACGGCGATCAGGAAACCATCTCACCGCGTTGCCGACGCAGGTGGCGTAGACCGCGCCCGCACCTGTGCCGGAAAGGATCGCGCCAAAATACAGCATCTCCAGCGAGTCGGCCCTGGAGTTGATCAGCCAACCGCAAGCAGCGAACACGCCGCCGATCGCTACCATTATTTTTGGACCCCGAGGGCCGATCCAGTCGACGATGAATCCCTCAATGGGCGTCAACCAGGTCTCGAACGCAATGAAGAGGCTGAATGCAACCTGGATGCTGGCGATTTGCCAGGAATGCGCCTTCGCCATGGGGCCGACGAAGAATGTCCAGCCGTATTGATAGTTGGCCATCATCGCCATGCAGATGAGGCCGGTGATCAGTTGCGTCCACCGAAAGCTGTTTGGTATCCCTTGGCTCGGCGCACTAGCTGCGGTTGCCATCATTGTGTCTCCTCCTAATGCGCGCTTTTTTGGCCCACCCACATCGGAGGTCAAGCGCTGCAGATACACAATTCTGGTATATTATATTCCAGAGCGCAAGGCGATTTTTGCAATTTGTGTCTGGCGCCCGCGAGATATCCTGTTGATAGAGACCGCTGGGGGAAGCCGGTTCTGCAGCGCGCATTTCGGGTCACAGGTTACCGATGCTACTACGGCCGTCACTCAATGCATAACGGCCCAACCGCTGCCATGCGCAAAAAAAATGGCTCCCAATGCTTGGGAGCCATTAGCTGGAAAAAGGTTTTTCAGCTCGGGAGTGATCCGATAGTTCGATGTGTATCAAACGATGCAGCGGGGGACATCGCCGTTTCGGATCGTTATCTCGGCATAGGCCAGCAGCCTGCGGTCGATGGCCGCGAGCAGGCGGCTGAGTAGGGTGGTGGACGGCGCGAAAGCAATAGCGGTGATCGTGGACATGTGGCGTTCCTTGATGTTGGACAGTGGGACTGACCTAATCTACGTATACCAGATGCCACGGACAATTGATTTGTTTGCATAGCAGCATAACACCTTTCGCAACGCACCAATTTTAACTTTAAAGCTTTGTTTTTACAAAGAAAAAGGCCGCCGGAATCCGGCGGCCTGAACCATGATCGCAGGGCCGATCTATTCGGCAGCGACCTTTTGAGGGGGATCCAGTGCCCCCGAATCGTGGATTTCTTTCACCTGATGATCGGAGAAGCCGAGCACCTGGCGCAGGATTTCGTCGGTGTGCTCGCCGAGCAGCGGGGAGCGCTTCACTTCTGCCGGGCTGTCCGACAGCTTGATCGGGTTGCCAACCGACAAGTACTTGCCGCGCACGGGGTGATCCACCTCGACGATGGTGCCGGTGGCGCGAAGCGACTGGTCCTCGGCGAGTTCCTTCATCGACAGGATCGGACCGCAGGGAATGTCATCCTTGTTGAGGATCTCCATCGCCTCGAACTTGGTCTTGGTCATTGTCCATTGCTCGATGCGCGCGAAGATTTCGTTCAGGCGCGGCAGCCGGGCCGGTGGCTTGGCGTAGTCAGGATGGGTCTTCCAGCCGGGCTCGCCGATCACGTCGCAGATCTTCTCCCAGACCGGAGCCTGAGTGATGAAATAGATGTAGGCGTTGGGATCGGTCTCCCAGCCCTTGCACTTGAGGATGCGGCCGGGCTGACCACCGCCGGAATCGTTGCCGGCGCGCGGCGTTGCATCGCCAAACGGAATACCTTCGCCGAACTGGCTGTATTCCTTGAGCGGGCCGTGGGCGAGACGCTGCTGGTCGCGCAGCTTGACGCGGCAGAGATTGAGCACGCCGTCCTGCATGGCGGCGGTGACGCGCTGACCTTTGCCGCTATGGGTCCGATGATAAAGCGCGGTGACGATGCCGAGCGCGAGATGCAGGCCGGTGCCGCTGTCGCCGATCTGCGCGCCGGTCACAAGCGGCAGCCCGTCGTGAAAACCGGTGGTCGAAGCGGACCCGCCGGTGCATTGCGCGACGTTCTCGTAGACCTTGCAGTCCTCGTAGGGACCGGGGCCAAAACCCTTGATCGACGCCACGATCATCTTCGGATTGATGCTCTGGATCTTTTCCCAGGAAAAACCCATGCGATCGAGCACGCCGGGGCCGAAATTCTCCACCAGCACGTCGCAGGTCTTGATCAACGCGGTGAGGACTTCCTTGCCTTTGGCATTCTTGGTGTCGAGCGTGATCGAGCGCTTGTTGTGATTGAGCATGGTGAAATACAGGCTGTCCACTTTCGGGATGTCCTGCAATTGCCCGCGCGTAATGTCGCCGACGCCGGGGCGCTCTACCTTGATCACGTCTGCACCGAACCAGGCCAGCAACTGCGTGCAGGTAGGCCCCGATTGAACGTGGGTGAAGTCGAGAATTCGAACGCCCTTGAGCGCCTTTGTCATAGTCTTACTCCGTCTCATGTCTGCTCCCGTGCGGGAGCTCGTGGATCTGTAGGGTTATTTCTTCTTGAGAGCGCTCTGCGGATTGAGGTTGCCGATGCGTCCGCTCTCGGTGCCGGCCGCCGGGTCGATCACCGCGTTGATGAGGGTCGGCCTGCCGGAGTCCATCGCCGCGTTGACGGCGCGCTTCAGCTCGTCCGGGGAGGTGGCGTTGACGCCGAAGCCGCCGAACGCTTCCATCATCTTGTCGTAGCGCGCGCCCTTCACGAACACCATCGGCGACGGATCCGAACCGGCGGTATTGACGTCGGTGCCGCGATAGATGCCGTTATTGTTGAAGATGACGACGCAGATCGGCAGGTTGTAGCGGCAGATGGTCTCGACCTCCATGCCGGAGAAACCGAAGGCGCTGTCGCCCTCGACCGCGAGCACGGGATGGCCGGTTTCAACGGTAGCCGCGATCGCCTGACCCATGCCGATGCCCATCACGCCCCAGGTGCCGACGTCGAGCCGCTTGCGCGGCTTGTGCATGTCGATCACGCCGCGGGCGAGGTCGAGCGTATTGGCGCCTTCGTTGACGAGAATGGCGTCCGGCCGTTCCTTGATGATCGTGCGCAGGACGCCGAGCGCGCCGTGATAATCCATCGGCGAGTTGTTGTTCATCAGCCGCGGCGCCATCTTGGCGACGTTGTCCTCGCGCTTGGTGGTGACGGTCTTGACCCAGTCGGCTGGAGCCGCGGTCCAGTTGTTGCCCATGGCCGACAACAGTGCGGAGACGCAGGAACCGATATCGCCGACGAGGGGCGCGACGATCTCGACGTTGGAGTCCATTTCCTTGGGTTCGATGTCGATCTGGATGAATTTCTTCGGCGCGTCGCCCCAGCTCTTGCCCTTGCCGTGCGACAATAGCCAGTTGAGACGGGCGCCGATCAGCATGACCACATCGGCATCTTTCAGAACGGTCGAGCGTGCCGCACCGGCGCATAGCGGATGCAGGTCGGGCAACAGGCCCTTGGCCATGCTCATCGGCAGGAACGGCACGCCGCTCTTTTCAACGAAGGCGCGGATATCGTCGTCGGCCTGCGCATAGGCGGCGCCCTTGCCCAGGATAATGAGCGGACGCTTCGCGCCCTTGAGCACGTCAAGCGCGCGCTTGACGGCAGCAGGGGCGGGGATCTGGGCCGGCGCCGCATCGATCACCTTGACCAGCGACTTGCGGCCGGCTTCGGCATTCATGACCTGGCCGAACAGCTTGGCGGGCAGATCGAGATATACGCCGCCGGGACGGCCTGAGACCGCGGCGCGGATCGCGCGCGCGAAGCCGATGCCGATATCGGCGGCATGCAGCACGCGGAACGCGGCCTTGCACAGCGGTTTGGCGATGGCGAGCTGGTCCATCTCCTCATAGTCGCCCTGCTGCAGGTCGACGATCTCGCGCTCGGAAGAGCCGGAGATCAGGATCATGGGAAAACAGTTGGTGGTGGCGTGTGCGAGCGCGGTCAGGCCGTTGAGGAAGCCGGGGGCCGAAACGGTCAGGCAGATGCCGGGCTTCTTGGTGAGATAGCCGGCGATCGCCGCCGCATAACCGGCGTTCTGCTCGTGGCGGAACGAGAGCACGCGGATGCCTTCAGCCTGCAGCATGCGGCCAAGGTCGCTGATCGGGATGCCCGGCACGCCGTAAATCGTCTTGATGTCGTTGAGCTTGAGCGCATCGATGACGAGATGAAAGCCGTCGGTCAATTCCTGCTCGGCCGAGGCGTCAATGCTCTGTACTACTGCGGACATTCCGCTTCTCCTTGGTCGTTTTTTATGAGGACGAGTTCGTCCCCTGATTGATCGCGAAACGCGCGAGGAAGGATCGATGGGTTAGAATCGGACCACTAGAACAGTTCCTTGCCGTGGGCTTCGACATAAGCCGCAAGGCCGAGGGTGTGGTCCCGCGCCAGCCTTTCGGCCAAGTCGGTATCACGCTGTTCGAGGGCATCAATGATGGCCATGTGCTCGGGCAGGGATGTTGCGATTCGCTCGACGCGCCCGATCGTCAACTGGCGGTAGCCGCGCACATGCAAAAGGATATCGTTCGTCATATCGATGAGCACCGGCGACTCGCTCAACGCGATCAGCGCCTGGTGGAAAGCGATGTTGGCTTTCGAATACTCGTCGACGTGATGCTCGGGCAGGCGGTCCTTGCCGAAATCGTTGAAGAAGTCACGCAGCGCGGAAATGTCCTTTTTGCGCGCGGTGGTCGTGATCAATCGCGCGGCCATGCTCTCGAGCGCGGCCCAGGCGCGGATCATGTCGACGATCTCGCTCTTGGTACGGCGCACGACCACGATACCGCGGCGCGGAACCGTCTTCACGAGGCCGTCCTGCTCCAGCATCGCAATCGCTTCGCGGATGGGCGTGCGGCTGACACCCAGGCGTTCCGACAGCGCGCGCTCATCGAGCATCACCGGCTCGGGCGTCGCGTAGATGTCCATTTTCAGGATGGCTTCCTTAAGCGCCTCATATGCCTTGTTCTTGAAGCTCGTCTCCGGCACGATCCGGACCACGGCGATGTCTGCGTCTGCCATGCTCAATGTTGCCCTGATTGGTTTGGCCTTGGCATATCTGGTAATTAAAGAACCACAACTCAATAATTTTTGGCATACCACATGCCAGAATGTCAAGTTGCGCCTGTTTTCAGCATTTAGCTGACTTGACAATTTCGTTTCTGGCATACCAAATGCCATGCGAACCTATTCTGTGGCTTGCCCAAGCTGCAAGAATGCACCGGTACCGCCCGATCCGAAGTCGCTGCAGTGCAACTGCGAGACGTCCAATCGATAAGCGGTACTGGAATCATTGAGTTGCCGGTGCCCATGACTTTCCGAAGCGCGTTAGACGGTGCTGCTGAGACGGAGCCCGAATTTCGGAAAGACGGGCGCTGGGGCTTGCCATCCCATGAAGAACCGACCAATCCCGCGCCCGCCAGGACATGATGCTGAAGCCAGCATGTCTGGCCTGCGCCCAAAGAATTGAAGTCAAGGAGGAAACGAATGTCGAATTCCAAAGATGCGGTCCGCAAAGTCCTCGATGCAGTCAAGGCGGACAAGCGCACGAGCCTGACGGCGCCCGAAGGCAAGCTTGTTTGCGATGCTTACGGAATCCCGGTTCCCAAAGAGGGTGTCGTCAAATCGGCAGCCGAGGCGGCCAAAATGGCATCCGGCATGGGCTTTCCGGTGGTGATGAAAATCGTCTCGCCGGACATCCTCCACAAGACCGAGGCCGGCGGCGTGGTGGTCGGCGTCAAGACCGCCGAAGACGCCCAGAAGAGCTACGACACCATTCTGGCCAACGCCAAGAAGTATAAAGCCGACGCCAAGATCGAGGGCATCCAGGTTCAGCAGATGCTCGCCGGCGGCACGGAAGTCATCGTCGGTTCCATCACCGACGCCTCGTTCGGCAAGCTCGTAGCGTTCGGTCTCGGCGGCGTGCTGGTCGAAGTTCTCAAGGACGTCACCTTCCGTCTCGCGCCGGCTACCAAAGATGACGCGCTCTCGATGCTGGACGGCATCCAGGCGCACGAAATGCTCAAAGGCGTGCGCGGCGGCGATCCCGTCAACCGCGAGGCGCTGGCCGACGTGATCGTCAAGGTGTCGCAGCTCGTCAGCGACTTCCCCGAAATCGTCGAGCTCGATCTCAACCCGGTATTTGCCACCAAAAAGGACGCGATCGCCGCCGACGTGCGCATCGTCGTCGACTTCGACTACAAGCCGCGCGAGAAGCCGCGTTCGACCGAGGAAATCGTCACGGCGATGAACCGTATCATGAAGCCGAAGGCGGTTGCCGTGATCGGCGCCTCCGCCGAAGACGGCAAGATCGGCAACTCCGTGATGAAGAACCTCATCAACGGCGGCTACAAGGGCGACATCTACCCGATCCATCCCAAGGCGGCCGATATCCTCGGCTACAAGGCCTACAAGAGCGTCAAGGACGTGGCCGGCGTGATCGATGTCGCGGTGTTCGCGATCCCCGCAAAATTCGTGGCTGCGGCGCTAGCCGAATGCGGCGAGAAGAAAATTCCGGGCGCCGTACTGATTCCGTCGGGCTTCGCAGAAGCCGGTCATCCGGAATTGCAGGCCGAGATCGTCGAGGTCGGCAAGAAGTACGATGTCCGCCTGATGGGGCCGAACATTTACGGCTTCTATTACACGCCCGCCAATCTGTGCGCGACCTTCTGTACCGCCTACGACGTCAAGGGCCACGCGGCGCTGTCGTCGCAATCCGGCGGCATCGGCATGGCGATCATCGGCTTTTCGCGCTCGGCGAAAATGGGCGTCTCGGCGATCGTTGGTCTCGGCAACAAGGCTGACATCGACGAGGACGATCTGCTCGCCTTCTTCGAGCAGGACCCGAACACCAACCTCATTGCCCAGCATTGCGAGGACCTCAAGGACGGCCGCGCCTTCGCCGAAGCCGCCAAGCGGGTGTCGAAGAAGAAGCCGGTGGTGGTGCTGAAAGCCGGCCGCACTTCGGCGGGCGCCAAGGCGGCGTCCTCGCATACCGGCGCACTCGCCGGTAACGACAAGATCTATGAGGACGTCTTCAAGCAGTCAGGCGTGATCCGTGCCCGCAGCTTGAGACAACTGCTCGACTTCGCACGTGGCGTTCCGGTGCTGCCGACGCCGAAGGGCGAGAACGTGCTGATCATCACTGGTGCGGGCGGCTCGGGCGTGCTGCTGTCGGACTCGGTGGTGGATAACGGCCTGTCCCTGATGGCGATGCCGCCGGATCTGGATGCGGCCTTCCGCAAGTTCATCCCGCCGTTCGGCGCGTCCGGCAACCCGGTCGACATCACCGGTGGCGAGCCGCCGATCACCTACGTCAATACAGTGAAGCTCGGTCTCACCGATGATCGCATCCACGCGCTGATCCTCGGCTACTGGCACACCATCGTGACGCCGCCGATGGTGTTTGCGCGCAACATGGTCGAAGTGAAGAAGGAAATGGAAGCCAAAGGCTTCGTGAAGCCGATCGTTGCTTCGCTGGCCGGCGACATCGAGGTCGAGGAAGCCGCCGAATATCTCTATCAGAACGGCATCCCGGCTTACGCCTACTCGACCGAAATCCCGGTCGAGGTGCTGGCCGCCAAGTATAAGTGGGCGCGCGGCGCGGGCCTTCTCTAAGCGATAAAGAATGCCGCCCGGCAAATCGGGCGGCATTCTTTCCGGACTTTTTGACAGCGCGGTTTTGTCGAGTGGTAAATACGTCACCGTGAGCAGGTCGCGATGAAGAGAAACGTAATCCGTCGAAAAGTGCTAGAACTCAGGCCCGGTGCGGACATCGAGTCCGATCCCAGGGACGGCGGCGTTCAATCGGTCGATCGCGCGCTTTCGATCATCGAGACGCTGGCCGAAGACGACGAGGGATACCGCCTCACGGATCTTGCGGTCCGCACGGGCCTGTCGACATCCACCGTCCATCGCCTGCTGGCGACGCTGGAAAAGCGCCGCTTCGTCCACTTCGACCGTCATGAATCGAAGTGGCATGTCGGCGCGCAGAGCTTCTCCGTCGGGGCGACCTTCGCCCGCCGCCGTAACTTCACGGCGCAGGCCATGCCGTATTTGCGAAAATTGCGCGACCAGACGCGCGAAACAGCCAATCTCGCGGTCGTCGACGACGAAGCGATCATTGTGCTGACGCGTATTGAAAGCCGCGAGATCATGCGCTCGCTTACCAAGGTCGGCGGCCGGGTCGCGATGGTGGCGTCCGGCGTCGGCAAGGCGGTGCTCGCCACCTATTCCGATGAGGACGTCAACGCCATCATCTGCCGGCAGGGCATGCCGCGGCTGACGGAAAAGTCGATCGTGCGGCCAGGCGAACTGTTCAGGGAACTCGAAGCCGTCCGGCGGCGCGGCTATGCGATCGACGATGAGGAAGCGCGCATCGGACTGCGTTGTATCGCAGCGGTCGTCTATAATGACTGCAGCGAGCCCTTGGCGGCGATTTCCGTCTCCGGCATGACCAGCCGGATCACCGACGAAAGGTTGCCGGTTCTCGGTTGCATCGTGCGCGCAGTTGCCGCCGAACTGACGGTTGTGCTCGGTGGCGTGATGCCACAGGTCGGCGAAGCCGTCGGTTGAAAGTGCGGCTTTCGCTGCGCGGCGTTTCCATTTTTTATCGCAGCTAATGACTTGAGCGCACGTAAGAAAATCCCCGCCATGTCATCTTGCGGGAAATAAATTCGATTCCGTTGAGATGATGTGCCGCTCCGTCCGATGATCCCTGAATTGGAAATCATCGACCGGAGTGTGAAATGGCGAAGATGCGGGCAATCGATGCGGCCGTGCGAATCCTGGAAAAGGAAGGCGTGGTCTGTGCTTTCGGGGTTCCGGGCGCCGCGATCAACCCGCTGTACTCGGCGCTGAAGAAGCGCGGCTCGATCAACCACATTCTGGCGCGTCACGTCGAGGGCGCCTCGCACATGGCGGAGGGCTATACCCGCGCCAAGGCAGGCAATATCGGCGTCTGCATCGGCACATCGGGCCCGGCCGGGACCGACATGATCACGGGTCTCTATTCGGCGATCGCGGATTCGATCCCGATCCTTTGCATCACCGGTCAGGCGCCGCGCGCACGGCTCTACAAGGAAGATTTTCAGGCGGTCGATATCGAATCGATCGCGCGGCCGGTGACGAAGTGGGCGGTGACCGCGCGCGAGCCCGCGCTGGTGCCGCGCATCTTCAGCCAGGCATTCCATGTCATGCGATCGGGCCGCCCGGGTCCGGTGCTGATCGATCTGCCGTTCGACGTCCAGGTCGCCGAAATCGAATTCGACGCCGAAACCTACGAGCCGTTGCCTGTCTACAAGCCGGCTGCGACGCGCAAGCAGGTCGAGAGGGCGCTGGAGATGCTCAATGCCGCGGATCGTCCGCTGATCGTGGCAGGCGGCGGCATCATCAACGCCGGCGCGAGCAATCTCCTGGTGCAGTTCGCCGAGACCGTCAATGTTCCCGTCGTGCCGACGTTGATGGGGTGGGGTACCATTCCCGACGACCACGTGTTGATGGCCGGCATGGTTGGACTGCAAACCAGCCACCGTTACGGCAATGCGACGATGCTGGAATCCGATTTTGTGCTCGGCATCGGCAACCGCTGGGCCAACCGGCACACCGGCTCGATCGAGACCTACACCAAGGGGCGCACCTTCGTGCATGTCGATATCGAGCCAACCCAGATCGGACGCGTCTTCAACCCCGATCTCGGCATCGTGTCCGATGCCAAAGCCGCGCTTGAGCTGTTCGTGACGGTTGCGAGGGAATGGCGCAAGGCCGGCAAGCTGAAGGAGCGGCAGGCATGGCCCGCGGCGTGCCAGGATCGCAAGCGGTCGATGCTGCGCAAGAGCCACTTCGACAATATTCCGATCAAGCCGCAGCGCGTCTATGAGGAGATGACCAAGGCGTTCGGCCGCGACACCTGTTATGTCAGCGTCATCGGCCTGTCGCAGATCGCCGGTGCGCAGTTCCTCAACGTTTACCGGCCGCACAACTGGATCAACGCCGGGCAGGCGGGGCCGTTGGGCTGGACGCTGCCTGCCGCGCTGGGCGTGAGAGCCGCCGATCCTAACCGCGAAATCGTCGCGCTGTCAGGCGACTATGATTTCCAGTTCCTGATCGAGGAACTCGCGGTCGGCGCCCAATTCAAGTTGCCCTACATTCATGTCGTCGTGAACAACTCCTATCTCGGATTGATCCGCCAGTCGCAGCGCGGGTTCGACATGGACTACCATGTGCAGTTGTCGTTCGAGAACATCAATGCGCCGGAACTTGGCGCCTACGGCGTCGACCACGTAGCGGTTGCCAAGGGCCTCGGCTGCAAGGCGATCCGCGTGACCGATCCTGCTGAGGCTCAGGCAGCCTTTGCAACCGCGCGCGAACTGATGAAGGAATATCAGGTACCGGTTGTTGTCGAATTCATTCTGGAGCGGGTGACCAACATCGCGATGGGGACCGAGATCGACAATGTCGTCGAGTTCGAAGACGTTCTCGATTTGCCGCTCGACGATGATCGAGCGAGCGTGACGACGAAGCCTGCCGGCCAATTGCTTCCGGTATAGCCCGAGGATATTTTCCGCAAGAGCGCATCGGTCAAAACGATGCCGCATGACAGTGAGCTTCGCCGGTGCTTGCGTCCGTGCTAAAGACGCTCTAAGGCTGAATCCGCCTCGGTCTGAAATCTGGCGGTCGCGCATCTGTCATGAGATTCAATCGTTCCGTCGGCGCGTTCGAGTTCCCGCACACGGCGACGGCGTTGCTGCTTGCCGTCAATATCCTGGTCTACGCGCTCACCCTGCAGCGCTCGGGCATGCCGGTCCCGAGCCCGGACGTACTGTTGCGCTCAGGCGCCATCTATAGCGGCGCGCTGGCGCGTCACGAATACTGGCGACTCGTCGCCTATGCCTTCTTGCACGGCAGCATGTTGCACATTCTCACCAACATGGCGTGCCTGGTCTGGTGGGGCGGTCCGCTCGAGAGCCGCATCGGCACCAGTTATTTCCTGCTGATCTACTTCGCTTCGGTGATTGCCGGTGCGCTCACCGGCATCTTTACCCATCCGGGTTTCTACTTCAGCGTCGGCGCATCCGCTGGCATCTCCGGCGTTCTCGGCGCGTTGTTGAGCCTGAAGCTCCTGAAGCGGATCGATCTGCCGGCGAGTTTCTTCGTCGTCAACCTCGGCCTTAACCTCGTCATCGCCTTTCTCGCGCCGAGGGTGGATTGGGGTGCGCATCTCGGCGGCATCGTTGCCGGCATGGCGATGTGCGCGGTGCTCAATGCGTTCGAGGTCGCGGGACCGAAGTTGATGCGGTGCAAATTTCCCGAATTCGTCAAGCTGAACCTGGGAATTCTGTTCGCGGTTGTCGCATGGCTGACGGATTTTTCGCTCGTGGCGGTGCTCGCGGCGCTGGCGGTGTTGATCGTCGCCGTGAAAGGTATCGACATCGCGTTGTCGGTGCGGCGCGGGCTCGCCTGGAC
>NZ_JBAVCF010000196.1:0-2655 GCF_049586575.1 Bradyrhizobium sp. | reverse complement strand
CAACATAGCTAACCTGGCGATACCGTGCTTCATGAATAATTCCCCCAAGTCCGAAAAGTAAAAATTCGCAATCAGGACTGCTCGTGGTCCTAAGACTTAAGTCGGGGGATATGGTTGCGTCGGTGTGAAATAAAGGCGAGTCAGGAATGCGGTTCCATCTAATTTCCTGTTCGATTGTTGCTACCCAGACACAGATCTTGTTTTTAAAGCCTGATCAATGGCTTATACCGGATGGCGGAAACAGGCCCTCGACCCAGGCGTTAGCCTGCGATGGAGTACAACTCGCCATGAGACGCGATTCCGTCAGGCGCGACCAGGCTGAACCAGAATCAGGGCAGCCCCGCGACAAGCCAACGCCGCTGATATTTTTCCGCCAGCACCCGCCAGCGAAACAGCGGCGAATCCGGTGGCAGCGATAGCTCCGGCGTCCAGCCGGTGAACTTCTCGATCGCGTAGGTGTCCATGACGATCCCGCGCCAGACACGATCGACCGTCTCCAACAACTCGCGCTTCGCCGGAATCTGCGCCCACAGCGCAAGGGATGGATTGTTCTCAGGCTCACGCCCGACATAGAGGCCGATATGGCCGGCGATCCGGCTCATGTCGGGGCTGCGAAAGCCTTGGTACCGCCCGCGCTCATTGATTTGCACCACCGGCACACGGCCGTTGAAGAACCAGCGCAGCATCGCGTAGGTGCGGTAGTCAGTCGTGGCAATCCAGGTTGCGCCTGTCTTTTGCAGTTCGGCCTCGGTCCGGCTGACGACCGGCTCGTAACCGGCCTCGCCGCCGACCGGATCGGTACGGCCAATGAAGTTAAACGGCACGGCCAGATAGTAGAAGCAGACGACAACGACAAAGGCGACGCCGGAGACGATCGCGATTTTGGCCCAGCGGAACGACATCGCGACGAAGGAGGGACGCCATCCTTCCCGCTCCAGCATCGAAAGATTGATAGCGGCCGCCGCAAATCCAAACGGCCAGATGAAGGTCGGCCAGGTATCGCCGACGCGCAGGCTCAGCGATTTCCAGAGGAAGTAGAAAAAGGGCACGATCACAGCCGTCGACAGCAGGATGGCGACCGGGTCCTTGCTGCGATATCCGCGCCAGGCCGTCAGTCCGACTCCGGCGAGAACCACCGGGAGCAAGACAAAGCCGACAAGACCGAATTGTAGCCCGATAAATTCGCCGAGCGTACGCAGCGACCAGGGATGCGACGCCGTCGCCCGCACCGCCTGGAAGCGAAACGACGCCCAGTCGTGCTGCATGTTCCAGACCAGGACCGGCATGAACAACAAAACGGCGATCACCGCCGCCGCCCACGGATAAGGACTGCGCAGCCAGCGACCGCGCCAGGCCGGCACCCACATGAAGGCAAGCACCGCCGGAAGCAGCAAGGCCATCGTGAACTTCGACAACGCCGCCAGCCCTGCAAACAGGCCGGCCGCGAGCCACCATCGCGCGTCACCGCTGTTGGCAAGCCGGACCAGCGCCCAGGCCATAGCCGTGACGAACAGGACGAGCGGAACGTCCGGCGACACCTTCGTCATCAGCAGGCCGTAGTAGAGCGACGCCTCCATCATCGCGACCGCGATAATCGTCGCGCGGATATCGCGCGTGCGGCGCCAGACGATGTCGGCGAGCAACAACTCCGTTCCCAGCATCGCCACGAGGCCGGCGAACCGCGCGCCGAAACTGGTGTCTCCGAAAATCGCGGTGCCGAAGCGGATGAACCATGCGATCATCGGCGGATGGTCCAGGAAGGAAAGCACGTTTTCCTTCGACCAGGTCCAGTAATAGGCTTCGTCTGTCCGCAGATCGATCAGGCCGGCATAGACGCCGCGCAGCACCGTCATCGCCGCGACCAGCGCAATGAGGCCAAGCCACGGTCTGAGCACGGAATGTTTGGCTTCGTTGCGGAAGCTGTCTGGAGGCGCCATCGTCACGGCGCTTTGTCCCCGACTCCGGCAGGGGTGTCAACGTGCCGGGATAGCCTCCAGCGGCGTCAAATCGCCGAAGCGCTACTCGTGCCCTGCGGAATTAAACGGTAGTTTCGCGGTTCTATGAATCAGTGGACCGGCATGATCGCGCTCAAGCTCGCCAGAATAGGGAAATCCATCCGCGGCCTCAGCGTCCGACAGGTTCGCATGGTCTGCGGGCTCATCCTCTTCAGCTATCTGATCAGCCATTTCCTCAACCACGCGCTCGGCAATATTTCGCTGGAGGCGCTGGCCTGGGGCCTGCACTACCACCTCCTGTTCTGGCAGTTCCTCCCGGTCGCGATCGTCCTCTACACCGCGCTGCTCGTTCATGGCGGCCTCGGAATATGGGCCCTCTACGAGCGCCGGCAGTTTCGATGGAGAGCGATCGAGCCGTTGCAACTCGTGCTCGGCTTGAGCATCCCGCTACTCGCCGCCGCCCATGTCATCGGCATCCGGCTTGGCCACACGCTGTTTGGCTACAGCAGGCTCTATCCGCAGGTGCTTCACGGATATTGGGCGAGCGCGTCGAACCGGATCTGGCTGATGCTGTCGGTTTTGATCATCGCCTGGATCCACGGCAGCATCGGCCTTTACTTCTGGCTGCGGATGAAGAGGTTCTTCCGGCGCGCCGCCCCTTTCCTGCTGGCCGCAGCCGTGCTGGTGCCGACACTGGCCC
>NZ_JBAVCF010000195.1:0-2366 GCF_049586575.1 Bradyrhizobium sp. | reverse complement strand
CACCAAGCGCCCGGTGACGGCCGAGGGTGATGAAGTCTCACGTAACCCTCGCGCGCGCTCCGCCAAGCTGCGCGCTGCCGAGCGCACCGAAGCGCCGGCACATGCCGCCACCGCGCTGCCGGGGTGGCCCACTCTCGACACCGTGATGAGGGGAGGCTGACGCATGCGCATCATCCATCTTCTCGTGATCGGCGCTCTGGTGTTTGCGGCTGCCTATGTCTACCGGATCAAGATGGACTCGACGGAGCGCACCGAGCGTGTGCTGCGGCTGCGCGCCCAAATTCGCGAACAGCGGGATGCGATTGCGGTGTTGCGCGCTGAATGGGCCAAGCTCGATTCGCCGCTACGGCTGCAAGGACTGGCCGAGCGTCATCTGGCGCTGAAGTCGCTGAACGCCAATCAATACGACTCCTTGAAGAACCTGCCTGATCGTCCGCCGAACTTCGCAAGGCCCGGCGAGGCCGATCCGATCGGCGCAATGCTCGAGACCATCGAGGCGACCGCCGATGCCCCAACCGTGACGGGCTCGATCCCGGCACAGGCAGAGCCACAGGCGCCGGCGCAGGAGGAGCAGCGATGAGCAATCGCCTGCGCTCCGGCCGTCCTTCGCAAGAACCTTGGCGGCAGCGGCTGATCCGCAGCCTGCTATACGGACGCAACGTCGATCGCGCCTTGAAGGCGCGCGCGCGCGTCGGGTTTGTGATGCTCGCCTTTGTCGCGGTCTACGCCGTGATCGGCGGCCGGCTCGTGATGTTTGCGACCGGCACCGACAGCCACGGCGCGCGTCGCGGCGCAAGCCAGGACGCGATTGCAACCGCACGGCCCGATATCGTCGACCGTAACGGCGAGATTCTCGCCACCGACGTCAAGGCGCCGAGCTTGTTCGGCGAGCCGCGCCGCATCATCGACAAGGACGAGGCGATCGAGCTTCTGACTGCCACTCTGCCCGATCTCGACACAGGCGAAGTGCGCGAGCGTCTTTCCGGACGCAAAGGCTTCGTCTGGCTCAAGCGGGAAATCACGCCGCAACAGCAACAGGAAATTCACCGCCTCGGCATTCCCGGCATCGGCTTCCTGCGCGAGAACAAGCGCGTCTATCCAACCGGCAATGAGGTCGCGCATCTGATCGGCCTCGTCAACATCGATAACCAGGGCATCGCCGGGATGGAGAAATGGCTCGACAGCAACGGCCTGGCCGATTTGCATCGCGCCGGCTTTGCCACCGATCGCTTGCAGCGTCCGGTCGAATTGTCGGTCGACCTGCGGGTCGAGCATGCGCTGCGCGATGAATTGCAAAAGGCGAAAGCGAAGTTTCGCGCCAAGGCGGCTTCCGGCCTCGTCACCAACGTCAGGACCGGCGAAGTCGTCGCCATGGTCTCGCTGCCGGATTTCGATCCGAACAATCCGAAGGAAGCGCACGATCCCGATCGCATCAACCGGCTGACCACGGGCGTCTACGAGATGGGTTCGACGTTCAAGGCTTTCACGCTGGCGATGGCGCTGGACACTGGCAAGTACGGCCTCGATTCGCTGTGGGACGCGCGCGGGCCGCTGCATTACGGCAAGTTCGCGATCCATGACGACGAGCCGAAGGGCCGCTTCCTGACCATGAAGGAGGTGTTCACCTTCTCCTCCAACGTCGGCGCGGCGCGAATCGCATTGGCGCAGGGCGTGGACGCGCACAAGGCGTTCTTGCGTAAAATGGGGCAACTCGACCGGCTGCGCACCGAATTGCCGGAAAGCGCGGCACCGCTTGTGCCGCATCACTGGGGTGACCTGAACACCATCACGATCGCTTTCGGTCACGGCATAGCCGTGGCGCCGTTGCAGGCGGTCATGGGCGTGAGCGCGCTGGTCAATGGCGGCTATCTCATTCCGCCGACCTTCCTCAAGCGCAATGAGGAAGAGGCGATGCAAGTCGCCAAGCGGGTGATCAAGCCCGAGACCTCGGAGAAGATGCGGTTCCTGATGCGGCTCAACGCCGAGGTCGGCACCGCGCGGAAGGCTGACGTCAAGGGCTACTACATCGGCGGCAAGACCGGCACGGCCGAGAAGGTGATCAATGGACGCTACGCCAAGAAGCGCGTGCTCACCGCCTTTACCGCGATTCTGCCGGTCGACAAGCCGCGCTACCAGGTCTTGATCATGCTGGACGAGCCGCAGCCGTTGAAGGAGACCTACGGCTTCATCACCTCGGGCTGGAACGCGGTACCGACCGCCGGCAACGTGATCGCCCGGATCGCGCCGATTTTGGGCATCGAACCGCGTTTCGACCTGCCGCCGTCCGACCGCCTTATTCTTGCGGCATCGAAGACAAACTAGCGGAGTGGATTTGACATTCGCTACCTGCCCGGCCATGTCTCGAG
>NZ_JBAVCF010000194.1:0-5203 GCF_049586575.1 Bradyrhizobium sp. | reverse complement strand
CCGCATTTATGTGTCGGGCGCGATTATGTGGCGGCTCGTTCCATCGGCGCGCAATTCGGCGGTAATGCCGACCTTTGCCGCCACATAATATTCAGATCCGTTCCAGCAGCTGCAGCACCGTATCCTTGGGTTTGAAACGCGCCGGTTGCTTACCCGAGACACCTGCCTTATCCAGCCCGCGGCGCATCATCTCGACGTCCGCAGCGGCGTAGCGATGCGTGGTGGCGACTTGCGAGTGCCCCAACCAAGCCTGGATAGTCAGAAGATCGACCCCGGACTGTAACAACGTCATCGCGAGCGAGTGTCGCAGAACATGGGGCGAGATGGATTTACGCGCGAGTTCCGGTGTGTTCGCCGTGGCTGCGGCGACAGCCCGCCGAACGATGTGCGTCGCGCCGAAACGCGTCAGGCGGGTCCCATGGGTGCCGACAAAGAGTGGACGTGCTTCATGGGGACCAACCTCACGCTCGCGCATTACCGACTTCAACGCTTTGACGAGGTCGCCGGGCATCGGCACGATCCGCTCCTTGCGGCCCTTGCCGCGCAGGAGCACCTGTGGTCGCGGGCGATCCAACTGAAGATCGCAGGCATTGAGGCCAATCGCCTCAGATACCCGTGCGCCAGTGCGTGCCAGGAACAGCAGTAATGTTCGATCGCGGCGGCCGCGCGCCGTTCGCTGATCTGGTGCGTCAATAAGAACATCAAGTTCATTCCGCGAGAGATGATGCGTGATCTCGGTGTGCGATCTTTTCACCGGAATGGCGAGGATGCGCTGTGCGATGCTCAGCGAGGCAGGATCGTTTGCGGCCACATGGTGAAAAAATGATCGGATCGCCGTCAGGCGGGCGTTGCGTGTCTGGATCGTGTTCTTCCGCTTCTGCTCAAGCTCGTCCAGAAATGCGAGAATGAGATCCCGGTCGATATCCTCGACCGCCAATGAACACGGCTTGCGCCTGGTGTGTTCGGCGGCGAAAAGGACCAGCATGCGCAAGGCGTCGCGGTAGCTGGCGATCGTCGAGGGGCTTGCGTTCCTTTGCTTGGCCAAGCGGTTGCGGAAGAAAGACTCAAGCAGCGTTGCCAGCGATGGATGTGCGCTCATGAGGCGCCTCCATCGGCGAATGCGCGATCGGCGGCCATGCCCAGCAGTTCCGCCGTGCCCGTCACGTAATAGGCAGTGTCGGTATAGCGGGCATGGCCGAGATAAGTTGCCAGCAAGGGCAACAGTGCCTGGACGTCGGCCTTCTCCCGGTGCCAAGCGGCAAGACGTGTGACGGCGAAGCGATGCCGCAGATCATGTGGTCTTAAGGCCTTGCCACTGTCGAGGCCGGCAATCTTGCAGGCCGCACCGAATGCAATATGGAGCCCAGCCGGTGACAGCCGATTGCCGCGCGAGCTGAGGAAAAATGCGGAATCCCTCGGCACCGGAAATGCCGCATCTCGATGCCGGGCGTAGATGCGTAAGGCGGCCAGCGTCGTCGTGTGAACGGGGACCAGGCGATCCTTGCGGAACTTGGTCTTCCGGATGTGCAGGATGCCGTCGGCGAGATCGACATCGGTGCGATTGAGGCGGAGCGCTTCGCCGGAACGCAGGCCCGTGCTCGCCAGCAATCCGACCAACATCGTCAAAGTTAGTCCCCGCTGGGGATACCGCGGCGAAACGCGACTGCTGGCCGAAATGAGTGATCCGAGCTCCTCATCACTGAGGATGCGCGCTGGTGGAATGGCGCGGGATCTGGGAAGCTCACGAGGATCAAGCGCTTCGGTCCGCGCATCGTAGATAGCGAGATGCTCGCAAAAGCGCCGGAGGATCCCATGGTTGATGGCGCGACCATTGGCCGTCCCCTCCCATGAAAAAATGAACTTGATCGCCATGTCCCGCGTGAGGGGGCCGTCAAGCTGTCCGGCCCCCACATATCGCGCCAACCGCCTCAATATCGCGGACGACTTCTCGAACTCATATCCGAGCGAGCGACGAAGCGCGATGTAGCCTTCCACCCTGTCGGCCAGCAGTTTGGCGAAGGTGCTCATTTGGCGCCCCCCGGAAAGGGCAGAGCGACATCGGCGAGCTGCGGCAGCGCTACCTTCACATAAATGGCGGTGGTGTCGATGCTCCGATGGCCCAGGAGATCCGCGACCTCGTTGATCGGACGTCGTTGTTTGACGAGCTGCGTCGCCAGGCTATGGCGCACGAGATGGGCACCGGCCACGCGCGAAAGCTTGATGCCGGCTCGCTCCAATCGAGATCGCACGATCCTCGATATGGGCGAACTGGACTTGAACGGACCCACGGGCGGTACATAGGACAGAAAGACCCGCTGACTGTCGATCTTGGGCCTGGCGTGCAGTATATAATCAGCGAGCGCTTCACCCGTTTCCTGCAAAAGTGGCACGAGCCGATCGCGCCCCGTCTTGGTCCGGCGCACCAACACTTCGGCGGCGCGCCAGTGAATATCGTGAAGCTCAAGCGATCGCAGCTCCTTGTTGCGCAGCCCGGTGGTGGCGAGCAGAAGCAGGAGCGCGCGGTCACGCACGCCCGATGGTGTCGTCACGTCGATGGCACCGATTGTGCGTCTGACATCCTCCCATGGGAGTCTCGGAGGCAAGTGTGCCAGCCGCCAGCAGGGTGTTCGTGGAACGAACCGGGCAAGATCTTGGCTATTGAGGTCGGACCACCGCAGAAACCGCAGGAAGGTGCGCGTATATGAGGTCGTCGAGGTCCGCGTGTAATCATTGGTCGACAGCGACAGAAGGTGCTCGACAAGGGCAAGCACATGCTCGCCCGTCATCGCGGCAAGGGGCTGACCCGGAACCTGGTCATTGTACCAGACAAGGATCCGGCGTGCGGTCACAAGAAGCCCCTCACAGGTCTTACGCTCCAAGCCCTGCACTCGCCGCAGGTGATCCAGGAAGGCCGCAAGTAATGGGCCATAGGGATCCGGCATCGCATGACACGGGATGGAGAATCGTTCAGGTGCGACCCGCCGCGCGTGCTCAATTGCCGTTCGCGCGGCAATGCGGGGCGATGCTGTCGGCAAGCTTTGCATAAACCGATCGATGATGGTCTGATCGATCTTTGCCGTCCGGCTATTGCGAATGACGAAATCGCTAAACTTGGCGAGCCGACCGATATAGAGCTTGGCCGAGGCGCGCTTGTAACCGATCTCAGAAAAATGCGCGGCGATGCGGTCCATCTCTTCGCCAAGCGCCCCGCTCCGAAGGCGCCGGAGCACCCCCCGATATTTGAAATACAAATCCAACATGGCCCTCTCCCCATTGCGGGCGTGCCAGGAACATCCCGAGCCCGCTGGAGAGGTGACCAGATATTATGTGGCGGCAAGGGCCGGCATTACCGCCGAATTGCGCGCCGATGGAACGAGCCGCCACATAATCGCGCCCGACACATAACGCAGAGCGTTTTTAGCCCGGCGGCGCGGCCACTGGCAGCGCGGTTGAGCGCAGGATTCTGATCCGCGTCGGTGGGCTAAAAACGTGTTGGACAGAACCGCGGGGCACTGCATCGCCCCGCTATGGGCATTGCAACCCGGCAAGGAGGTGCGGGAAGGCGAAAATCCTGTCGCGAAGCGAGGGAACAAGAGTGTTGTGCGTGAGTCGTGGGGGGTGGGACAAGTTAGTGAAGTGCGAGAAGATGGAAAATTGCCTTCGAAAATTGACATCAGGTTGCGCGCGGCGATGTCGCCCCGTTCGCGTGATCGCGCAAGGTTGATCGACGTATGTTGGTGAGATCCCGGCGGCGGTCATGAGGTATCCATGCGTGGCGTGCGACATGGGGCGCATTCGAACCTTTCGATGACGATCATGGTGCCGTGGTGACACTGGGGGCAGGTCTTCAGCGACACGCCGGTAATCTCTTCGTAACGGTCACGGTAGTCTTTTTTGACCTCAAGGTTGGGAGCGGGCGGCGGGATTTGCAGAAGCTGCCGGCACAGTGCGAGCTTCTCTGCCCGGTATCGATTGGCGAGAAAGCCGTAGTAGCGAATACGCTGAAATCCTTCGGGCAGAACGTGGAGCAGGAACCGACGGATGAACTCGTCGGCGACGAGCGTCATGGTCTTGCGGCGGCTGTTGTCGCGATAGTCCTTCCAGCAAAACTGAACCTTCCCGTCGTTCAACCCGAGCAGCCGGTCGTTCGAGATAGCAACCCGATGGGTGTATCGTGCGACGTACTTGAGGACTTGCTCCGGTCCGCCGAAAGGTGGCTTGGCGTAGACCTTCCAATTTATTTTCCTGGTGGGAGCGATGTGGCGCAAGAAGGCGTGTCGCGTGCGAAGTGGTTCCAGGGAGGAAAAGAACTGCAACTCTCCGGCATCGAAGGCCTGCACCAGATAATTGAGGAACAGTCGACGGAACAGAAGCCTCAACACAGGAACGGGAAGGACGTAATTCGGCCGGCAGGAAATCCACCGCGTGCCGTCCGGTGAAATGCCCCCACCGGGAACCACGCAATGCAGATGGGGGTGGTGGAGAAGAGCCTGTCCCCATGTGTGGAGTACCGCGAAGAATCCGATCTGCGCCCCCAGATGCTTGGGATCGGCCGCAATGGTGCGCAATGTCTCGCTGGTCGCCCGGAACAGAATGTTGTAGACGACGTCCTTATTCTGAAGGGCAATGGTTGCGATTGGCTGCGGCACAGTGAAGATCACATGAAAGTACTGGGTGTCGAGAAGCTCGGATCGACGATCATCCAACCATTGGGCGCGAGCCAGCGAGTGGCATTTTGGGCAGTGGCGATCACGGCACGAATTATCACAGATGCGCTGGTGGCCACAGCGATCACAGTGCTCGATGTGGCCGCCAAGCGCCGCGGTTCGACACAGCTCAATGGCGCTCATGACGCGACGCTGTGCGGTGCATAGCGAGGCGCCATGACGCTCACGATAGGCTTCGCCGTAGCGGCGGAACACATCCGCGACTTCCGGCCCGGAGCGGGCCACCGGCTCCAACTCAGAAGTGTTTTGGCGGTATCGGCTTCGGCTCCGCGGGAACCAGATGCGGCAGCAGGTCCAGGGGGCTGGACGTGGCGCAGACCTTGCTCGTAGCTATTCGCAAGTACTTGGCGGTGGTAGCCAGGCTGCGATGACCAAGCAGCAGCTGAATGGTCCGGACGTCGGTGCCAGACTCGAGTAGATGTACCGCAAAGGCGTGGCGTAGCGAATGCGGTGTGACAGGCTTGGATAGGCCGGAG
>NZ_JBAVCF010000193.1:0-10560 GCF_049586575.1 Bradyrhizobium sp. | reverse complement strand
CAAGGTGACTGGTCAGCTTGAAATCCGAGCGTATTAACACCGGCCTCCATTACAGATACGCAATGTGTTCAATATGACCGGTCAGCTTAGAATGTCAACGGGATTACGATCACGTTCACTTTAACAGCGCCTTGAAGGCGACGTTCAGGAAGTCGTCGATCGGCTCGCAGCTCTGCGTGATCTTGAGCCGGATCGTGGCGCCCTGCCAGGCATTGACCAGGAAGCGCGCCAGTTGCACCGGATCGTGGCGGGGATCGACCTCGCCTTTGGCCTGTGCTTCGCGCAGCACGGATGTGACGCCGTCGCACCAGTTCTCGAAGGTCGAACGCAACTCCTCGCGCATCTTCGGATAATCGGCGCTCATCTCGGCCGCGAAAACGGACATCATGCAGCCGCGGCCGTAACCGAGCGAAATGAGGCGCTCGGCCAAGTAATTAAAATGGTTTTTGAGGCGCTGAAGCGGCGGAACACTCTCGTCGAACAGCATGTCCTTGCGAACGCCTTCGAGATATCGCCGCAGCGAGTCGATCGCGAGATCTTCCTTGTTTTCAAAGTGATTAAAGAACGAGCCCTTGGGAACACCGGCCGCTTCGGTGATATCCTGGATCGAACAACCCTTGAAACCAAAGGTGTGCAGCGTATCCACCGCGCTGCTGGCGAGCTTTTCGCGCAGGCTGGGTCTGGCCATGGAAGCCTCCCGAGGGAATTTCTGGGCGCGAAGGATGAGAAATCCTCTGCAGAGCATGACAAATATGCGACTAAACGACTTAATTCAACGTCAATCGCGCGAAATATGACCAGTCAGATTGGAATTCGGTCAATAAACTACTAAAATACCTCTCGCTGGACCTCAAAGGCATTCAAAGGTCGCCCCGGCCGCCCGCTGTCTGAGTCACCGTGATTGATATTCGGCCGAAATGTCCTTGCCCGTATAGTCCGTCATGAGCGCGGTGGCGATGATCGTAATGACGGCGCAGGCTGCGACGTAAATCGCGATGGCGGTCGCCGAATGGTAGGTGGCGAACAGCCATGCCGCGATCAGTGGCGCCGGACCACCGGCGATGATGGAGGCGAGCTGATAGCCGAGCGACGAGCCGCTGTAGCGCAGCCGCCCGGTGAAGCTCTCGGCGATCAACGCGGCTTGCGGCCCGTACATCATGTCATGCGGGACCAACGAGAGAACGATCGCGAGATAGATGATCGGTTCCGAGCCGGTGTTGAGCATCGCGAAATAGATAAAGCCGAATATCCCGGTCACCACCGCGCCGATCAAATACATGTTCTTGCGGCCAATGCGGTCGGAGACGTGGCCAAATAACGGAATAGAAACGAACGACACCACGGAGGCGGTCAGCACGGCGGTGAGCAGGAAGTTGCGGGAGACGTGCAACGTGCCGATGCCGTAGGAGAAGACGAACGCGGTGAAGATGTAGAACGGCGCCTGTTCGGCCATTCGTGCGAACGCCGAAAGCAGGATCTCCTTCGGATGCTCCTTGATAACGGCGAGCATCGGCGCGCGCTCGACCTTTCGCTCGGCGAGCAGCTTGGCGAAGACAGGTGTCTCCAGGATGCCAAGACGGATGTAGAGGCCGACGCCGACCAGCACGATGCTGAGCGCAAAGGGGACCCGCCAGCCCCAGGACAGGAATTGTTCGCCGGACATTTGGCTGAAAGCGAGCACCGCAAGATTGGCAAGAAACAGTCCGCAGGGGACACCGAATTGCGGCCAGGACGCGACCAGGCCGCGTGAATTGTCGGTCCGCGCCCATTCCATCGACATCAGCACCGACCCGCCCCATTCGCCGCCGACGCCGACACCCTGGATGAACCGCAGGACAGTCAAAAGCACCGCGCCCCACAGCCCGATGCTTTCATAGGTCGGCACCAGCGCGACGGCGAAGGTGGCAAGGCCCATCAACAGCAACGTCGCGATCAGCGTCGATTTGCGGCCGATGCGATCGCCGAAGTGACCAAAAATCGCAGCGCCCACCGGCCGGGCGACAAAGCCGACCGCATAGATGGCGAAAGCTTCAAGCGTGCCAACCCAGGGATCGGAGTGCGGGAAAAACAGTTTTGCGAAAACGAGACCCGTCACGGTCGAGTAGAGGAAGAAATCGTACCACTCGATTGCGGTGCCGATGGTCGAGGCGATCACCGCGCGCCGGAGCTGGGTCTGATGTTGGTCGGGGGTGAGGGTGTGGCCGAGGGGGACAACGTTTGCATTGAGCGCTGACATGGGGAACCTCCGCAAGCCCGCGGGCGGCTCAACATGCAAAACGTCGGAAGCGAGGGTCGTCTGCGGGCGCCGTGCAGGGAACGCCCGGGCGGCACAACGGTTCCCTCTCGCCGAATGATCGTCCACTAGACTTTCGGCGGATGGCTAAACGTCTGCCCGGGTAGGAAGTCTCGCTGCGCTCCGGCGAGCCGCCGTCACCGGCGCGAGCCATTCAGGCGACGCCGACCATCTTCTTGCACATGGCGGCGCCATCGTTGATGGCGTCGCGTCCCTTCCATGCCCAATAGGTCAGGCGACCGGAGAGGGAGTTGTGGCTGCGCAGGCTGCGCGATCCCAGCACGTGGCCGACATTGTCGGGAAAACGGCTGATCTCGCTTTCCACGAGTTCGGTGATCGATGCCATCACCGCGTTGAGCCTTTGTCCCCAAGCCGATTCCGCAAGCTGATCGATGCGGACCCCGAGCGCATATTCGGTATCGTAGACGTCGACCAGAATTTCCTTGGCGACGAGGATGCGTTCGTGTTTGAGCGCGATCCGCAGCAGCCGGCGTTTGTCTTCCAGACGGTCCAGCACCATCGTGACTGCGGCTGCATAGGGTGTGGCGGCGACGTCGGCGGCATTTTTGGTGGCCGCGGCCTTGGTGGCGACGCGGATCAAGTGCCAATGGGTCTTGAGCCGCCCAGCTACCAGCGACAGCGCGAAAGGCAGTTGCTCTGGATGAGTCTTTGCGAAGGCAGCCAGCAGGGGCGTGATTTTGGCGACTTCGGCGTCTTCGAAGCGGGCAAGTCTGGCCGGCAGCGCCTCGTTCAATTTGGCGAGCTCCTCGCGAGCGCGAAGCGCACTGAACATCTGGACAAGGTCGTCGAAGACCGTGGGCGAGGCGGTGTAGGCCGAAAGCTTGGCGCGAATCTGGTCGGCGCCGTCCGGCGAGTTCAGCATGTTTTCCATGCTTTTCACGACCTTGGTCTGAAAGGTCGAGGCTGCCTGGCGGGCGTCCCGCTGCTTGTCCGCCGCAATCAGCTCCGTGAGATTCTTGATGTAGTCCCGCGCCATGGTCGGCAGCAGATCGCGGCTGATCCATTCCCAGATCGGCGACAATGACCCGCGCTGGATTGCGCCCGTCGCGGCCTGCTGCAGGGCGCCTTCGACCAGCAAGGGCTCCAATGGCGCGAAGAAGTGGCGCGCAGGGGTACTGTTGCGCTTCTGGGTCTGGCCGTTGGTGCGAAACTCGGCGCGCAGCGTTTCCATGACCTGGCCCACACCGGGCAGTTCGGCGCCGGAGAGCTCCAATCGCTCGAGTTCGTCCAGCAGATTGCTGCGCGTCGGCGGCGTCAACAGCTGCAAGAACTCTTTGAGGCGGGTCTGAATCATTGCAAAAGGTCGCGATTGGGCAAAGCAAGGCCTCGCAGCTCAGGGCAGGCGCGAGCCTGGAAAGATCAAAGCAGGGCGCCGTAAATTAAGTCGTAAAAAAACCGGTAAGGCAGTGCCTCTTTCTGCAAAGCTACCGGTTCACATTCCTGTCAGCAGCCCCATGCGGTCGCCCAATTGGCGTCATGTCGCTCAAAGTGCGACATTTTCTCTGCCCCTTTCTTCGCGCCCCAGTGATTAGCGAAAATTTAACCCTCTGAGCCGATGCGCCGGTGTCTCATTGGCCGGATCGGAGTTGCGGGAATGACCGCTGTCCGGAGCCCGCGACAGTCGGGTCCTCTTCCCGTATTTACGCGGGCGCTGATGGGAAGTTCGCGCGCGGGCCACTGACGGTAGCAAAAAGCGAGACGCTCGATTTCTGCGCAGATGGTCGCGCTCCCACTGCACTTCGATCACGTTTCTCGCTTCGATCCGATAGCTGGCGTCCGACAATAGAAGATAAGAAGGTGTTGGATCGCGTGACGTTCGGCCGTGGCCGTGATGTTTGCATCATGGTCATCGACGGAACCTGGCGCCGCGACCGCCTGCTCCAGGCCGTCGCGGATACCGGCGCCCTGCGGCGGACGGTGGAAGGTTCCATCCAGGGTCTCAATCTCAGGGAGTTTTTTCTGCTCCCGTCGTCAAACGGTCTCGCCTATCGCGTTGCGAACTCCTCCGGGTCAACGGCGCCGACATGGACATCAGTTCCTGAAGAGCGCGGCGAATGTGAGTTCCACCTGAAATTCATCGGTTCGTCTCAGCATGGCCTGATTGCCATGCCGCAGCGCAATTGTATCGGCTGCGAAGCAGTTGAGACCGCGCGGGAGAGAGGCATGAGCGTGGAACGCGCCAATTTCGAAAAACCGCGCCCATTCGCGTTAGACAGATTCATCTTGCTACTTGTGCGCTAAGTTCGGGTCCCGTAGAAATACGGATAAGAACGATTTGCGATCTGCGTCGCAACCTTCGTGAGTCCGCGTCGTTTTTTGCGCTACAAGGGACGATGTCACATGACCGAAAAGTCATCCTCTCGCGGTGAGATATTCGTCGTCGATGACGATCCTGCTGTCCGCGAAACTCTTTCTATTGTCTTGTCGGCCGGTGGCTATCAAGTCATCTGTTTCGCCGACGGCGCCGCGTTGCTGTCGGTCACGCGAAATCGCACTCCCGCCTGCATTCTTCTGGATGTGCATATTCCGGGCAAATCCGGTCTGGATATCCTGAAGGAATTGCGCGGCGAGGACTATCCGGCGCCGATCTTCATTATCTCCGGGCAGGGCGATATCGCCATGGCCGTCAGCGCGATCAAGCATGGCGCACTGGATTTCATCGAGAAGCCGTTTCGTGGCGACGAAATTGTCGCGCGGCTCAACGACGCGATCGAAGCCTATGCGCGCCGCCAGGCCGATCGTTCCGCCTCTAACGTCGGCTCAGCGCATTTTCCCGGCCGTGAGCCGCTGACCCGGCGCGAGCGTGAGGTGCTGGAGCAGTTCACCGCCGGTGCTTCCAACAAGGAGGCCGGACGGCACTTGGGAATCAGTCCCCGCACCATCGAAGACCATCGCGCGAACATCATGAAGAAGCTTGGCGCGAGAAATGCCGCCGACCTTGTCCGCATCGTGATGACCGCTTCCCGCGCGTCCTGACGAACTCCGGTCCGCCGCTGCGGCTTTGGGGCTTGGTTGGCGAGCAGCAGGTTGCCGCGAAAATCGCTGCTTCGAGACAAGCGGGCCTTGCTCGCCATGGATCGCCTGTGACATGACTCGATCAAGGGTCACGAGGTGTCACCATGAGCGAAAACAAGAAAAATCCAGATAATCTCCGCAGCGCGCGCTGGTTTGCGCCCGACGACCTCAGAGCCTTTGGCCATCGTTCGCGCGCCATGCAGATGGGCTATGCGCCGGAGGAATGGAAGGGCCGGCCGGTGATCGCGATCCTCAACACCTGGTCGGACGCCCAGCCCTGCCACATGCATTTCAAAAGCAGGGTGGATGACGTCAAGCGGGGCATTCTGATGGCGGGCGGCTTTCCGATGGAACTGCCGGCGCTGTCGTTGTCGGAATCTTTCCTGAAGCCGACCACCATGCTCTATCGCAATCTACTGGCGATGGATGCGGAGGAATTGCTGCGCGGTCACCCCGTCGACGGCGTGGTGCTGATGGGCGGCTGCGACAAGACCACGCCGGCGCTCCTGTTAGGGGCCACCAGCATGAACATCCCGGCGATCTATTTGCCGGCCGGCCCGATGCTGCGCGGCAACTGGAAAGGCAAGACGCTGGGTTCGGGATCGGATGCCTGGAAATATTGGGACGAGCGGCGCGCCGGCAAGATCTCCGATAAGGACTGGGTCGACGTCGAGGCCGGCATCGCCCGCAGCTACGGCACCTGCATGACCATGGGCACCGCATCGACCATGACGGCGATTGCCGAATCGATCGGCATGACGCTGCCCGGCGCGTCGTCGATTCCCGCGGCTGACGCGGGCCACATCCGCATGGCGTCGGAGTGCGGACGGCGTATCGTCGAGATGGTCTGGGAAGATTTGACGCCAAGGAAGATCCAGACGCGCAAAGCGTTCGAGAACGCGATTACAGTCGCGATGGCGATGGGCTGCTCCACCAATGCGATCATCCATCTGATCGCGCAGGCGCGCCGCGCCGGGCAGGACATCGGTCTGGACGATTTCGAGAAGGCGAGCCGCAAGGTGCCTGTGATCGCGAACGTACGTCCGAGCGGCGACAAATACCTGATGGAGGATTTCTATTATGCGGGCGGACTGCCCGGCCTGATGAGCCGGATCAAGCCGCATCTGCATCTCGATGCCCTAACCGTCACAGGCCAGACGCTGGGTGAAAACATCGCGCGCGCCGAAGTCTATAATGACGACGTGATCCGCACCGTTGAAAATCCGATCTATGCGGAGGGCGCGCTCGCCGTGCTCAAGGGCAACCTCGCGCCCGACGGATGCGTTATAAAACCTTCCGCGTGCGAGCCGCGCTTCCTCAAGCACACCGGGACCGCTTTGGTGTTCGACGATTATCCTTCGATGAAGAAGGCGATCGACGATCCCGATCTCGATGTGTCAGCCGATCACGTCCTGATTCTGCGCAACGCCGGCCCGCAAGGCGGGCCGGGCATGCCGGAGTGGGGCATGCTGCCGATCCCGACCAAGCTCGTGAAGCAGGGCGTGCGCGACATGGTGCGGCTGTCGGATGCGCGCATGAGCGGCACCAGCTATGGCGCCTGCATCCTGCACGTCTCGCCGGAATCCTATATCGGTGGCCCGCTCGCCCTGGTGAGGAACGGCGACAAGATCGCGCTCGATGTCGCCGCACGCACCATCAATCTCGACGTTTCCGAGGCCGACCTGAAGAAGCGCCGCGCCGAATGGAAACAGCCGGAGACGCGGTTCGAACGCGGCTATGGCTGGATGTTCACGAAACACATCAAGCAGGCCAATGAAGGCTGCGATTTCGACTTTCTTGAAACCGCGTTTGGCAAGCCGGTCGGCGAGCCCTCGATTTTTTAGTTGAAACCGTCATTCCGGCGCGCGACGCAGTCGCGAGCCCGGAATCCGTAACCACGATCAGGCGTATGGATTCCGGGCCTGCGCCGAGCGGCGCATCCCGGAATGACGAACGAGAAGAGTGAGCAGGTCATGTCAAAACTCTCCGACGCCACCCGCAACAAACTCAAAACCGTCTCGACAGCGACGGTGGCGACCGCATTGTTCAAGCGTGGTTTTCGCGTCCAGATGATTCAGGATGCGCACCCCTTAAGCAGCGGCCAGCCGGTGCTCGTGGGCGAGGCCTTTACGCTGCGCTACATGCCGGCGCGGGAGGACCCAAACAAGATCGAGGCGTTTTGCGATCGCGCCCATCCGCAGCGCAAGGCATCTGGGTGATATTTGAAGATTACGTCGAAGACCGGAGATCGCTTCATGACCGTGATCGCTTCGTAAGGCCCTGCTATTTGTTGGAGGATTGGGACGAGCGTACCGTTCGTAAGCGGGATTGAACCAACTCCGAAGATAGTCGCAATGATGCTACGCGCTTTGCTTGGGCCGAAAAGCTTCTCGCCAAGCAGACTGCCAAGCCACGCAGCAATCCCGGCGACAATCGCTGCCAACGCAATCATTAAAAGGGCAAGGTCATTCATACGTTGCAATACTGTCCGCCAACAATCTTAGCGGACTTTAGTAAATGCGCAAAGTTTTGCAAGGTCGAAAGCCGCGATGCAGGCACAGCAGACTTCCGGTATCGCCCCAAAGCCGACCTGCATTTGAACTGGTTTTTTAAGTCATTCGTTCAAGGCAAAGCGGACGCCGCTCTCAGCCTTCCTTCTCCGCGAGTCCCACGGCCCATAGCGCGAAGGCGTAGGCGATCGCCACTTCGTCGAGCCGGTTGAATCGGCCGGAAGCGCCGCCGTGGCCCGCACCCATATTGGTGCGCAACAATACAGGACCACCGCCGGTCATGGTCGCGCGCAGCCGCGCGATCCACTTCGCCGGCTCCCAATAGGTGACGCGAGGGTCGGTGAGGCCGCCCATCGCCAGGATCGCCGGATAGTCCTTCGCGGCGACATTGTCGTAAGGCGAATAGGACAGGATCGTCTTGAAATCGGTCTCGCTCTCGATCGGGTTGCCCCATTCCGGCCATTCCGGCGGCGTCAGCGGCAGCGTGTCGTCGAGCATGGTGTTGAGAACATCGACAAACGGCACTTCGGCCACAATGCCTGCGAACAGTTCGCCGGCGCGGTTGGCCACCGCGCCCATCAGCATGCCGCCCGCGCTGCCGCCATGGCCGACAATACGTTTCGTGCCCGTATATTTTTCCGCGATCAGCGTGCGCGCACAGGCGGCGAAATCGTCAAAGCTGTTGGTCTTGTTCGCGCGCTTGCCGTCGAGGTACCAGCCCCACCCCTTGTCGGCGCCGCCCCGGATATGGGCGATGGCATAGACGAAGCCGCGGTCGACCAGCGACAGCCGGTTGGCGGAGAACGACGCCGGCATAGCCATGCCGTAGGAGCCATAGCCGTACAGCAAAAGTGGCGCGCCGCCGTCGCGTGCGAGATCGCGGCGGTGGAGGATAGAGACCGGCACCTCGGCGCCGTCATGCGATTTCGCCATGATGCGGGTCGTGACGTAGTCGGCCGGATTATGACCGGACGGGATTTCCTGGCGTTTGCGCAAGATGCGCGTCCGCTTCATCATGTCGTAGTCGTAGACTTCGTTGGGCGTCGTCATCGACGAATAAGAGAAGCGCAAATTCGTCGTCTCGAATTCGTAGGAGCCCATGGTATCGAGCGAGTAGGCGGCTTCGTCAAAGGCTATGGCGTGCTCCTCGCCATTTGCGAGATCGCGGATGATAATGGCGGGCAGCGCATTGGCGCGTTCGAGCCGCACCATGTGGCCGGAGAACAATTCGACATCGAGCACATAGATGCCTTCGCGATAGGGGATCAGATCGCGCCAGTTCGCCCGCTCCGGCGAATTCAGCGGTGCGGTGGCGATCTTGAAGTCGATGGCGCCGTCGGCATTGGTGAGGATGAACAGTTGATCGCCGCGGTCGTTGACCGAATACTGCACGCCCTCCTGCCGCGCGGCCACCAGCCGCGGCTTGGCCAGCGCATCGGCCAGGTCGACCAGCCGCTGCTCGGAAGTTTCGTGGTCACCTCCGGCGATCACGCAATAGCGGCCGCTTGAGCTTTCATGGATGTGGGTGAACCAGCCGGGGTCTGTTTCTTCATAAACCAGAAGATCGTCGGCCTGCCTGGTGCCGAGGCGATGGCGCCAGACCTGCATCGGCCGGTGATTGTCGTCGAGCTTCACATAGAAGAAGGCGCTCGAATCGGCGCTCCATACCACCGCGCCGTCGGTCTCCTCGACCAGGTCGTCGAAATCCTTCCTCGACGCCCAATTGCGAATCCGGATCGAAAAATATTCGGAGCCCTTGGTGTCCGCGCTCCAGGCGTGAAGCCGGTGATCGGGCGAATGCCGTGCGCCGCCGAACTTGAAATAGTCGTGGGCCGCGGCGAGTTCGTCGCCATCGAGGATGATCTCGGCCTCGCCGCCATCGCGTGGCGTGCGTCCAAATAATTCGTGCTGACCTCCTTCGCGGAACTTGCGCAAGTAGGCGTAAACGCCATCGGGAGAAGGGACGCTGGAATCGTCTTCCTTGATGCGCCCGCGCATTTCCTTGACCAGCCGCTTCTGCAAGGGGGCGGTGTGGCCCAGCAGGCTGTCGGTGTAGGCGTTCTCCGCCTCCAGGTAGTTGCGGATATCCGCATCCAGAATGGAGGGATCGCGCAGCACCTCCTGCCAGTTCTTGTCCTTCAGCCACGCATAATCGTCCGAGACCGTGATGCCATGGGTTGTGAAGCTATGCGGGCGGCGTGGCGCGATCGGCGGCGTCAGGGGACTCTTTTTGTCCATTGTCTCGGTTCTCTCAACTACGGTGGAGGGCAGGGATGATATCGGGTTGCTGAAAGCGGATTGCCAGAGACAGGGCTCCGGCGCCACTCAGAACCCGCGCACCGGAATGGCCCGCCTTGTTGATCACGGAGTTGTATGGTTAGGCTCGGTTTCTTGCGGGAAAACCGATGCTTTTCAACTCCTACCCCTTCATTTTTGTCTTCCTGCCGGTCGCTCTCGTGGGCTATTTCGCGGCTGGTGCCGCTGAGAGATATCGCGAGCTTCGGAAAGTGGGCACTAGCCGCCTCGGGGCACAGGCGCCGGTGATCTGGCTGGCGCTGGCCTCGCTGGTTTTCTATTCGTTCAGCAACTGGCCATTCGTGGCGCTGCTGCTCGGCTCGATTGCATTCAACTATATCGTCGGCTGGCTACTGATTTCGCGCCGTCTGCGCACAGGACCGCGCTTTGCCGTGCTCACGGTGGGCGTCAGCGGCGACCTCCTGG
>NZ_JBAVCF010000192.1:0-3433 GCF_049586575.1 Bradyrhizobium sp. | reverse complement strand
CAGATCGGCGGCATGTTCCGCGGCGACTTCCGCCGCAAGGCGACGCTCGCCGAATACGGCTTCCGCCTGCCCTCCTGCATGGACAACCGGCCGCTGCGCTTCGAGGAATGGGACATGATGCGCCCGCAATCGGTCGCGGTGTCGGCGACGCCGAGCGCATGGGAGCTGAACGAAAGTGGCGGCGTGTTCGTCGAGCAGGTGATCCGGCCCACAGGCCTGATTGATCCGCCCGTCGACATCCGCCCGGCGCGCACGCAAGTCGACGACCTCGTCGGCGAGGTCCGCGCCGTCGCGCAGAAGGGCTACCGCTCGCTGGTCACGGTGCTGACCAAGCGCATGGCGGAAGACCTCACTGAATATCTGCACGAGCAGGGCATCCGTGTCAGGTACATGCACTCGGACATCGACACCATCGAGCGCATCGAGATCATCCGCGATTTGCGGTTAGGGGCGTTCGACGCGCTGGTCGGCATCAACCTGTTGCGCGAGGGCCTCGACATTCCCGAATGCGCGCTGGTCGCGATCCTCGATGCCGACAAGGAAGGTTTCCTGCGCAGCGAAACCTCGCTGATCCAGACCATCGGCCGCGCCGCGCGCAACGTCGACGGCCGGGTCATTCTCTATGCCGACCGGATGACCGGCTCGATGGAGCGCGCGATTGCGGAAACCGACCGCCGCCGCGAGAAGCAGGTCGAATACAACACGGCCCACGGCATCACGCCGGAGAGCATCAAGAAATCCATCGGCGACATCATGAACTCGGTCTACGAGCGCGACCATGTGCTGGTGGAAATCGGCGACGGCGGCATGGCCGACGACGTGATCTCGATCGGCCACAATTTCGAGGCGGTGCTCGGCGACCTGGAAACGCGGATGCGCGAGGCCGCCGCCGACCTGAACTTCGAGGAGGCCGCGCGGTTGCGCGACGAGGTCAAGCGGCTGCGCGCCACCGAAATGGCGGTGGTGGACGATCCCACCATCAAGCAGCGCGGCGTCGCGATCAAGGCCGGCGCCTATGCCGGCGCCAAGAAATACGGCGAGGCGGCGAATTTGCCGGCCAGCGCGATGAAGAAACGCGGCGGCTCTTCGCCCCGCAGTGGTGGTGTCTCCGTTCCCTCCCCCCTTGTGGGAGGGGGGTCCAGGGCGGGGTCCACGAGTCGCGGCTCTTCAAAAGTCCACAAACCGCATCTCGACGAAATGCACGGCCCGGAATCGCTGCCCTATCGCGCGGGCCGTTCACTGCCGGAAAAACCGTTCGGCGAGCAAAGCAAAATCGTCCAACCGAACGACTCCCGCCAATCCGGGCCCGAGTTCGGCCCCTCCCCGCGCTCGACCGGCGGCGCGCCGGGGCATCGCGGCGGGTGGAAGAAGCGGTAAGGTCTCCCGTCTGTCTCATACTGTGGATACCAAGGCCCGGACTCACAAATCCGGAACGCCGGCGGACATTGACATGCCGCCGATCGCTCCCCGGTAATGGAATCAGAATTGAGCCGAACAACTCAGCGACGACGACCGGCTCCGCCGTCCGGGTGCGGCCTCAAGATCTCGTAATCACAACTTCGAGATACTCGCCGGGAACAATCAGGCTATCGCTGCGGCCCCAATTCCACTTTTCCAGTAGATCGAGAATGTCGGCTTCCAGTGCTGCTGCCTTCTCCGCATCGAGCGCAGCGAACGCACGGTTCGTAGGACCATAGTAGGCACGAAAGACGTCAAGCCAATGCTTCGGTGACTCGTACCTGAAGGTGAAGGTCTGCAAGGAGGTATTGATTTCATGTCCCTCGAACAGCTCTCTAAGGCGCGCCATGGTTCCCCAGAGAGTAGGTGGCTTGATGCCGGCCGGCGGTGGCGCATACCTTCCAACAGTTTTCAGAATCTGGCCTATAAAGCCATCCGGCGTCCAGTTGGCCAGCCCGATCTTCCCGCCTTTGCGTACGACGCGAACGAGCTCGGCGGCCGCCTTCTCCTGATTTGGGGTGAACATGACGCCGAACGTGGATAGCGCCGTGTCGAAGCTGCCGTCAGCAAAGGGAAGCGCCTCGGCGTCAGCTTCCCGAAAACTGACGGAAAGGCGCTCGGCGGCGGCGCGCTCCCTGCCTCGCTCAAGAATTGCGCCGATATAATCGGTGGACGTGACGCGAGCAAAACGGCGTGCGGCGGCCAGCGTCGCATTCCCGTTGCCGGCGGCGACATCGAGCACGATATCGCCGGCATGCATATCAACCGCCTCGCACAATCGCTCGCCGACAATCTGAAGGGTCGTTCCGATGGTTGCATAGTCGCCGGCCGACCAGACGGCCTGCTGGCGTAGCTTGATGGCGGTGTAATCAAGAGGTAGCGTCGCAACCGACATAGGCCATCTCCTTTTGCCTGAACCTCCGCCCGAAAGCGGACTCCGCGCTCGCGAAGTGGTCAGGAGCATGTCATCGCAGCCTGGAAGCAACTAGTTCAGGATATGAATCCAGGCGGTACAGATTTTGAACTAGCCCGGCTGGACAGATCGTAGCATCCTTGCCAGGCGGGGTTTTGGCAGAGGAGCGCCTTCCATGCCGGATAGCGGCTACAACCAGTTCTGTCCTGTCTCGATGGCGGCTGAGATCGTCTGCTCCCGCTGGACGCTGCTCGTTCTGCGTGAACTCATGCTGGGATCAACCCGTTTTAACGAACTGCGACGCGGGCTACCGGGCATGTCGCCTGCCCTCCTCTCGAAGCGACTGAAGGAACTTGAAGCTGCAGGCGTCGTCATCCACGTCGCGACCGGGTGCGGGTCCGGCGTACACGAATATCGTCTCAGTGAAGCGGGAAGTGAGCTGCGCCCTATTATCGAAGCGATCGGCGTCTGGGGACATCGATGGGTTACGACTGAAGCGACGCTAAAGAACCGCGACGCCAATCTGCTGATGTGGGACATCAGGCGAAACATAAATGCGGATCCAATGCCGCCTCGCCGCAACACCATCCAGTTCATTTTCAATGACAGGCCGCCCTCGGAGCGCAACTATTGGCTCGTTGTGGAACCGGGCAACGAAGTTGACCTGTGCCTCGTCGATCCGGGCTTCGATGTCGACCTTTACGTATCGACTGATCTGCGGACGATGACCGAGATCTGGCTCGGATATACCGCCATCGGCCCGGTGTCTGACGACGGTCGGCTTGTCTTGATCGGAAACAGCAAGCTCGCGGCCGACCTGCGTACGTGGTTGAAGTTGAGCGTATTCGCAAACGTCGAGAAAAAGGTTGCTTAGGGACGGCGCGGCCGTTGCTCCCGGACCGGTGAGCCGGGCGCGAGGCGGCCAAATTTGCCGGGGAGCACGATGAAGAAGCGCGGCTCCTCGATGCGTGGCGGCTCTTCGTCCCGCAGCGGTGGTGTCTCCGTTCCCTCCCCCCTTGTGGGGTCCGAGGCGAGCGAAGCTCGCTCTCGATGGCAGGGAGG
>NZ_JBAVCF010000191.1:0-3003 GCF_049586575.1 Bradyrhizobium sp. | reverse complement strand
GGGGCTGAACAGACTCACCCGGAAGTAGATTCTGCGCCGTTCAAAACTCGAATGTCTGCAAAGGTTCGCAGGCTCGTGAGTGAGTAGGCGACGCGCTCGGTCACTATGGGGTCTGCTGCATCGGGGGATATTTCAGATCCGTAATAATCGATCTTGAAGAAGATCGTATGGTCGTTGGCTTCGAACGAGCCAAAGTCGTGTTCCTCGTGCGGACGTTAGCGTGGCAAAAGTCATCGTACACCTCGATGGTCTTGATGATACGAGCGATGGCTTCGACGCCAAGTGCTGCGATGCCCGCGGTCATGACGGCATGACCATAGCCTCGATTGATGTTCTGTCGCCGACGATCGTTTAGAGTGCGGATTTCTTCGGTTTTTGTATTCATCGTTGTCTCCTAGAAGTGGCACCCGTGCGCGACCTGCATCTCGCTTGCGGCACGAGACGCTGTGCCGGTGGGGCACGAGTGAAGAATGTCGAGGGAGTTACGGAACGGTCGCGCCGCAGCGGTCAGGCCTCGATCCACTCTGACGCGATAGGGTGCTCGGGCCTGTCGCAGACCCGAGCCTCCGCCACGTTTCAAATTCAGCTAGTGTTGTGATTCCGACACTTGATTCGCACGTGCGACTTTACTGAAGATTTCGGTGGCAGTCTTGGTCCGGATGTAGGGCTTGGGGCTGGCCATTATGGTTGTCGAGATAGTCCATGATGGCTTGCTTGAGTTCGTCGACGTTCTTGAAGACGCCGCGGCGGATGCGTTTTCGAGTGATTTCGGCAAAGAAGCGCTCGACCATGTTGAGCCACGAGCCGGACGTGGGCGTGGATACGCTTCCGTCAATCCATGAACCGCTCTGGATTGCTGTATCCGGAGCGACGCCATTTCAGCAGGCGGTTGACCGAGCTGGCGGATATGCCGATTGACCGGCCGATTTCACGTTGGGTTGCATGGAAATCTTCGTGTGCACACGCAAGCTTCTCGGCAATATCGCGCGGACTTTCGCCCGCCTCGATCGCCGCCTTGGCGCGGCTCAGCACCTCGGCTTTTGTGATCCCGTATGCAACGGTTGGTGCCACCGGCCGCGGCGAAGCCGAGGTCTCATTCTCCTCAGGCGGCGCGGTATTCAGCTGAAGGTCCGAAAGGAGGACGAAATCGTCAGGGTTATCCTTTCGCCATTGGGCCCGTTTCCATGGGCCCAAGCTTTTGTACCGACCGCAAGCGTTAGCAGTTCTGAAATATAGGCCGTCGAATATGAGGCCCTTTCTGATCGGGCCTTCGATTTTCACTGGCTGGTCCCTGTTCATCTGCGCACAGCGCCTGGCTCGCCCTTGGAGGTAAAGGCACTCGGGCCGCCCGCCGCACACCAAGCGTCAACGTCGCTGCGCTTGAAACGCCGCGCGTTGCGACTGAAGAGGACGCTCTTCGGCGCGACGCCGCGCTTGACGAAATCGGAAAATTGTTGCTCGGAATAGCCCGTGTAAGTGGCGGCGTCCTGTAAGGATAGCCACTCGGGCTGCACGATCGGGCGACGGCGTAATTCGGCGAGAACCGTGTCCACCGTTGCGGCCGCGGTTTCCCGCATCAGCGCGGCCAGCGCTGTGTCGCCGTTGGCGACGCTTGCGTCAGTACGCATGGTCGAACCTCCTGAGCGCAAAGCAATCGCGCCGCGAGGCGACGCAAAAGGCGCAATTGGGTTGTCAGGAAATCCGCGTCACCACGGAGGTTCGACCTACTGACGCGCCACAATGGGGCCGTGGGATCGGTCGGCAACTTACTACGGGAATGAAACCCGGCAGTCGGAAGGCCCATGCCCTCCAGGACAATCGCGTCCACAAGTCGTAAATAGCTTATAGTGCTTTGTGCAGGTCTTTTCAAGGGGTTCCGGTCTGGATCGCCCGGGCCTCACCAGGTCAGCCTTGTGCTAGCTGATCCTGCAGCCGTCGTGTTAACTGCCTTTCTGCCCCTTTGGGCAGGTGCCGCATAATGTAGGTCGAGACCGCCTCACTCGCCCCCCGCAATTGGTCAAACATCGATCCGGGCGTCATGTAGCTTTCATGTACGTCAGCACTTAGGGCGTGATTCATGAGCAGCCGCGAATGCACGGTACTGACCTTCGCACCGGCACAAAAGTTTCGAAACGAGTGTCGCAATGCATGCGGGCTATGATCAAGATGACGATTTTTCACCTCTTCGACGTGTCCACTCCGGCTCCCCGCGCTTGGGAACACCCAAGGGTGACAGTGCTCTAAGTCGCACAGGACCTGACCCGCCCGCCGCACCCGCTCCAATGAGCGGACCATCGGCGGCGTGAGGGGGCATCGGAATGCTCTTGCCTCGCCGCCCTTGGGCGCCGGAATTTCGATGTAGGCCTCCTTCAGGTTGACGTGCTCCCATCGCATGGCGCACACCTCCCGACGTCTCAATCCCGTTAGCGCGGTCATGATCCAAAGTTCCCGAATTACAGGATTGTCCAATGCGAGCACCTGCGCGAACCACCTTGGAAGTTCGCGCTCGGACATGCCGGTTTGGCGGGGTGCTTCGTGATTGTGAAGATCATAGGCCCGGAACGGGTTGAGCGGGGAGAGGTCAGGCACCTCCATGCCGAGGGCTGCGTGGCGGTAGATGGCATGTCCGACACGGCATACGCCGTTGGCTGCGTAGGGGCCCACTTCCGCAGTGAGGCGGTCGTGAAGTCTTACGACGTCCGCACGAGTGATGTCTCGAAGCGCGACCCTTCCAAAGGTCGGCGCCAGGTGCGCGTGGAATTTTTGCTGGTAATCAGCAATGGTCCGATCGCTGCGCTTCTTCTTTTCAAGCCGCGCCCTGTACGATTCCCACGCCTCACGGAACGTAGTACCCGCTCTTGCGTCGGGGTCCGTCAGCCGCTCTAGCCGAGCCAACTCCTCGAGAGCCCGCGCCCGCGCTTCAGCGACCTTAACGTGCGCGGGGTCACCCAAGCGCTTATAGACCGTGTGCCGCTTGCCGCCCTCGCGCAGCTCTCCTTGGTA
>NZ_JBAVCF010000190.1:0-7304 GCF_049586575.1 Bradyrhizobium sp. | reverse complement strand
CATCGGCAACAGTGCCCGCTGCGAAGAGATGCAAATGTTGGAATCGGGCCACTATCGTGGCAGCATCGGCGCGCCTTCAGCAGGGATTACGCATGCGCGCTTATCTGGTCGATATCCTGGCCATCGGCTTTTTTGTTCTGGAATGGACGATATATGCGCTCACCCTCGAACATACCGCCTATGGACGCAACAGCCTGTCCGCCCGCATGCACGTCTATCGCGAGGTGTGGATCCGCCGCATACTCGACCGCGAAGCCCGCATGGTCGATATGCAGATCATGGCCTCCTTGCAGAATGGCACGGCCTTCTTCGCCTCGACCAGCCTGATTGCGGTTGGTGGCGCACTGGCGCTACTGCGCTCCACAAGCGAAGCACTCGGCGTCCTGCAGGCGCTTCCCATCGATATCAGTCCGCCGCCGGCGCTGTGGGAAATCAAATGCGTCGGGCTGGTCCTGATTTTCATCTATACCTTCTTCAAATTCGCCTGGGCCTATCGCCTCTTCAACTATGTTGCCATTCTGCTGGGCTCGATGCCGCCGGCATCACAGCGCGACACGCCGCAAGCCGAAGCACACGTCATTCGAACCACGCGACTGTTCGAGGCGGCGGGCCGGCATTTCAATCGCGGACAGCGCGCGTTCTTTTTCGCGCTCGGCTATCTCGGCTGGTTCGTCAGCCCTTGGGTCTTGTTCGCGACGACGGCGGCGGTCGTGATGGTCACCTGGCGCCGGCAATTCGCCTCGAGCGCCTGGCAAGCGATGGGAAGCTGATTTCGGAGCCCTCGCGATCAGGACTTGGAGAGCGCCGAAAATACCGCGTCCGGCGCGTGCGCAATCACGGCGAGCAATGCCCGGGCCGGTCCGCGCGGCATACGCTTGCCCTGCTCCCAATTGCGGATGGTCTCGACGGGAACGCCCAGCCGGTTGGCGAATTCCATCTGCGTCAGGCATGCGCGGCGGCGGAGATCGCGCACGGCCGGTGGCGTGGCCACGTCGGCCTCAACGGAAACAATGGAGGCGATGGCGGATGACGCGGTGGCCATGACCGGCGCCAGCGGAAACTCCTGCCCGTCCCTTAATTCGACGATCCGCCCGTCCGCTTTTAGTCGAAGGCGCTGCATTCTCGCCTCATCCGGCGTGGTTTGCGGGGCCGCAAACTCAAAAAGCTGTTGGCCCCCGATGATCGAAGTGTGCGTGATGCGCGTTAAGGCTTGATTAACGATACTTTTGCCGCCATTCGCAGGCCGGCAGACGCGTGCTCTGGCACGTCCCGTTTGGCAGATATCGCAACGTTATCCAGGCTTCTTCTCATGCAGAACTGCAATTCATTCCAACCTGATCCATCCAGCCCACGGGTGAAAGCGCGGCGGCCAGGCGTCGTGATCTGGCTGGCGTTGATTTGGCCGGCCTTTGTCTGGCCCGTTTTGGCCACGACCGCGCAAGCCGCCCAGTGCCCGCGTTCGGGGACCCTTGGCACGTCGCGGATTCTGACCGTCGATGCAGCGGCCACGCCGCGCGTCGGGTTGAAAAGCTTTCCGCAGACGTTGCCACTTGCAGACCACGAGGTGGTGCTCACGTTCGACGATGGGCCCTGGCTCCGCACCACGCCGCGGGTGCTCGCCGCATTGGCCGAGCAGTGCGTGCACGCGACCTTCTTTCTGATCGGAAAGCCAGCGTCCCAACATCCGGAGATGGTGCGCAGGATCGCGGCCGAAGGTCATACCGTCGCCCATCATACCTGGTCACATCGCAGCCTGAAACGGATCAAACCGGACGCTGCGGTCCAGGAAATCAACCACGGCATTTCGGCGGTGGAAGTGGCGCTGCATGGAACGGCAACGACGACCCCGACCACGCCGTTTTTCCGTTTTCCCGGCTTTGAATCAACGCCCGCGACGCTCGACCTTTTGCAATCGCGCGGCATCGTGGTGTTTGGCGCCGATCTTTGGGCCAGCGACTGGAACAGAATGACGCCGAAGCAGGAGTTGAAGCTGATCACGGATCGCCTCAACGCCGCCGGCAAGGGAATTATTCTGTTCCACGACACCAAGGCCCAGACCGCGGCGATGCTGCCAGCCTTCTTGCGGTACCTTCGCGACAACGGCTATCACGTCGTTCAAGTCGCGCCGGCCGAACCTGCCGCCGCCGGCCGGCACTAAAGTGAAAACATATGTGGACGTTCAACTAATAAGGCCGCATTCACGTTGCAGCATGTCATGATGAGTTCGATTTTTTAGCATGGGTGATGGAAGCTTTTTCATGGGCGGAGCGTGGCCTGACGTTCGGTTATGGCGGCAGACGGTCATGGCTTTCGGCCTCCTCGCCGGCTTTGCCGCCCATGGCGCCTCAGCAGCCGATTGTCCCGGCCACCCGAATGCGCTCGGCACCTCACGCACGCTGGTGGTCGATCCCCGAGCGCATCCGCTGATCGGCACCATGCAGTATCGGGAAACGCTGCCGTTGGCCGATCATGAGATCGTGCTGACATTCGATGATGGGCCGCTGCCGCGCAACAGCAATCAGGTGCTCGACATTCTCGCAGCCCAATGCGTGAAGGCCACTTTCTTCACCATCGGCAACATGGCCCGGGCATATCCGGAAGGTGTGCGCAAATTGCTCGCTGCGGGTCATACCATCGGCACGCACAGCCAGACGCACCCCTTGACCATGAATCGCATGCCGATCGAACGCGCCAGGCAGGAAATCGACGATGGCATTGCGTCTGCGAAAGCGGCGCTGGGGGACGATGCCGACTCGTTGGCGCCGTTCTTCCGCATTCCCGGCCTGCTGCGGGCCGACAAGGTTGAGGAATATCTCGCTGAAAAGGGAATCCAGGTCTGGAGCGCTGATTTTCCCGCCGACGACTGGCGCCATATTTCGTCCCAGCGCGTCTACGATCTTGCGATCAGCCGGCTCGAAGCCAAGGGAAAAGGCATTCTGCTGCTTCACGATATCCAGGCGCGCACGGTTGCCGCCTTGCCGCGGATTCTCGAAACGTTGAAGGCGCGCGGCTATCGCATCGTCCATGTGGTGCCGGCGACACCAGATCGGCCGGCAACCCCGACCGAACCGGAACAATGGTTGCTGCATCCCCCAGCGGACGCGATCGCCCGCTGGCCGGAGATTCCAAATTTTGTCTTTGCGAATCTCGGCAGCCTTCCCGTCCCCGCGCGCGTAGACTTCAACGATACGGACGACGCAACCATGCTGCACGAGATGTCACCATCCCATCCATCCTGGCCCGAGCCGTCCGAGATCGCGCCGGAAAATGCGACCGTTGCTCTGGCAGCGCCAGCGTCGAACCTGTTCGAGCTACAAGGCGGCCTGGACGTCGCTCTTCGCGGCGCTGCCCTGTCGCACCACGTCCGTGCGGCTGCGTCAAACACACGCGAAGGGGGAACCAGGCGGCTTTCGCGACGTGAAGCGCGGCGTCTGGCGAACGGCAGAAGCGCGCGTGTTGCTGGTCGTCAAGGCCATGGCAGTGCGGCCAATGCCTCGCGGCGAAAAACGCCAGGCGCAGCGGCAGCCCGCCGTGGTTCAGTCAAGCGGCTGGTTCAAGTCAGGAAACGACGCGTGTGACGCCGGGTTCGCGACGCTTAGTTCGTCACGATCTTCGACACGCATAACAGCACGATCAGCGCGAGAAATAGCAAGTCGATATACGCCTTCATCTCGCCGGCCTGGCGCAAAGCGGAAACCTCGTTGACGACGAGCTTGCGCTGCGACGAACCCGAGTGGCCCTCACCGGCCGCAGCGGAAAGCCGGCGCGTTTCGACCTCCAGCCGCTCGATACGCTGAAAGAAGTAGAACGATCGCAACGACGAGGCGGCGCGCATCGCACAATAAACCAGCACGAGGACTGCAACGATGACGCGCTGTTCGTACTTATCCAGGAAGTTGAGGCTGAAATAGACCAGGACCAGGAAGAGGAAGTTGGAAGCGAACCGATAGAGGTAGCTCAAGAACTTCATGTGCGTTATCCATCCGATGCAAACATGCCCACCTAGAACGGGCGCCCCTTGGGTAGTTTCAAGTCGCAAGACGCGGCCCATCCGGCGCAAGCCGATAGGCTGGCGTTGTGACAGCGCAGCTACGGATATACGCCGGAATCGTATCCACGATTAGTGGCGGCGCTTCGCGAGGGTGTTAAGCAGTCGAGCGCCAGTTCGGCTTCCGCGCCTGCCCTTGAGGGGATCGGCCCGGCATTCCCAGAGAATTTTTTTATGGTGCGCTCGGAGGGCGCCGAAGATGTAAATATTTTCAAGGCCTTCCGCGCTGCCCCCAAAAACATGAAGTGCTTTACCGTGGCCAACGGTGCTTTTCAATCCCGAAGTCGATTCTCTAGCCTCGATATCAACGCTTTGCGAGAAGCCCAACGCTACCGTCCGACAACTCCTAAGTGAAACGGCCACGATCCGGATACAACTTCTACGCGGCCGCTCAGGCCTATGCCCGGCAAATCCGTGATCGCACCGAGGAGCATCTCGCTGCCATTGTTCCGGCTGTTACACGGGTGTGATTTTGCCACAAATAGCAGCGGAAGGCCGATCAACCCTTGAGCCGGATTTGCGTTGTCGCTGCTGACAGACTTCGCAGCGGTTGTACAGTGCGAGTTAAATCGGCCCTGTCCTGTTGCCGCGCAAAGACTGATCGACATAAGCGCCGAAGGCGCCGGGCGAAGCGGCCGCGCACGTGTGGGCCTGATCAACAGAGCTGTGAACCTCGCCATCACCCCGGTTAGTGATGAGAGACAATCGGGAGTTGTGGATCGTTGGAGCGATCTGTTTGAAACGCTCTCACCCTAAGCGATAGGAAGTCCCACTCCTCCAATTCTAGCTTCTTCCCGTATTCCGCCTTCGGCCGCTGATTTCAGTGGATGGCCGCGTACATAATCCTTTCCTCGGTAGCTTCCAGAGCGGAGAACTCCTCGACTACCTTGCCCTGGCGGGAGACTAGTATGCGGTCGGACAGGGCCATAATCTCCGGCAGGTAGGAGGAGATCACGACTACCGCCTTGCCTTCGTCTGCCAATCGATTGATCAACTCATGGATCTCGACGATCGCGCCGACGTCGACCCCGCGCGTCGGTTCATCGAAAATGATCAGCGCGGGATCCTGAACGAGCGACTTCGATATCACTACTTTCTGCTGATTTCCGCCGGAAAGCTCAACGACCTTGCCCCCCTCGCCGATCGCACGCACCTTCAGTTTTTTGATCCAGGTATTTCCTACCTGATTTGTTTCTCGCCTCGACAGCAGCGTGCGGCCCTTCGGGAACTTGGCCAGGAGCCCAAGATAAACGTTGCGAGCGATCGAGGCGGTCTCAAAGAAACCTTCCAGTTTGCGATCCTCGGTGATGTAGGCAATACCGGCTTTCACCGCGGGGGCAGGCACGCGGTAACGCACCCGCTTGTCATGGAGCAGCACTTCGCCACCATGAAAGAAGTCTCGCTTCATCACGCCGGAAACGATCTTGAAGGTCTCGGTGCGGCCGGCGCCGACGAGGCCGAACACGCCGGTAATCTGGCCCGCGAACACGGATAAGGAATTGTTCTTTACCATCGGTGCCATCTTCAGGTTCTGCACGGTCAACACGCGTACGCCGGACGGGCGCACGGTGGTTTTGCGCACACCATAAAGCGTATTGGAAAGATCGCGACCAACCATGGCTTGCACGATTCGGGCTCGATCAAACTTCGACGCGTCGTCGGTCACCACGTGCTTGCCATCGCGCAGCACGGTAATGCGGTCGGCGAGCATTAGCGCTTCTTCCAACGCATGCGAGATGAAGACGATGGAGACGCCGCGCTTCTTGAGGTCGCGTACCAGGTCGAAAAAGTACTTCTTCTCCTCAGGGGTCAAACTCGCGGTCGGCTCGTCGAAAATGATGACCTTGGCTCTGTGCAAGACCGCGCGCGCGATCTCGACCATTTGCTTCTTGGCCGCCCCTAACGCACCAACGGTCGCGGTGGGCGTGACGTCGAAGTTCAGCGATTGAAGAAACTGTTGAGCAGCGATGTTGATACCACGCAAACGATTGTAGAACTTCTCCTGACCGAGAAACAGGTTCTGCGCCACCGTCATGGTCGGTACCAAGCTGTTCTCCTGAAACACCATCGCGATGCCGAGATGGCGAGCCTCAAGCGGAGACCCCGGCGCCGTGTCGATGCCGTCGATTCTCATCATGCCTGAGGTAAGCTGCACCACACCGGCCATCACCTTTGTGAGCGTAGACTTGCCCGCGCCATTTTCTCCCACTAGGGCATGTATTTCACCACGGCGCAGGTCGAAATCGACAGCGTCGATGGCGGGGACGCCCGCATAGAGTTTGGTTGCCCCGGCGAGCGAGAGAACGATATCGCTCACCGTTCGAACTCCTTGGCGATTGCAGCGAGCGGGAGCTTCAAGACCCGTCCCGGCCCCTTGGCGATCATAATGAGGTCCCCCATGAACTCCACGGCCGCCACAATACCGTGGTTCTCGCCGTCAACGCGGCTGTGCAATGAAAACAACGGCTCGCAGTCCGCGTTGAGCCGGATCACAAGGCCGTAGGAGCGTGGGGGCGCCCAAGGCTTGATAATCCCCATCGTTCTGATGTGTGCCCCCTGAAGCGGTTCCTTGAAAGACTGCCCCGAGCGAAGTCGCGGCGCTACCCAGTAAACCGGGTCAATCTCGGCCATCATTCGCCGGCGATAGGCAGGTTCACGTAGTACGAATTCGACAAGTAGCGTACGCGCCGTGAAAGCCGTAAGCCAGTAGCCGCCGCCAGCGGCCTGAGACAACCGCGAAGGGTAGATCGGCAAGTGGTGCAGCAAAGTGCGTTTGGCGCCATTGCGTCCGATACCAACCAAGCGATGGCGCCAGCTTTCACTCACCACTACCTCGTCGGCGGTCGCGCAAGCTCCGAAAGCATACTGGAGTCCCGAAGCGAGGATTTGAGCTGAGCGAGCTACCGGATCGAGCCGCCATACTCGGCCACTGCGGCCAAGTTCCATCAGATCCCGCGCCCAATCGTCGGCGGCTCGAATAGCGGAGCCGTCCGTCGCGAACAGTGCGCCGTCCGCTGCCGCCGCCAATGCATTAACCGCGTTCATGCCACCACCGGTAAACGTTGCGCTGGGGGCCGAAGCGTCCGCGCTTGAATAAACCCGCACCTCTCTCCCTCCCAGCGCAACCGCTACTCCGCCACCCGGAAGCGCTGCCAGCGCCGAGATCGGCCGGTCAAAACTGCGGACCTCAGTCGCGGCCGTCCCGTCGAGACGCAGGAGCCGCACCCCTTCCGCGCAGAAGAGCGTCGTGCCGTCG
>NZ_JBAVCF010000189.1:0-3096 GCF_049586575.1 Bradyrhizobium sp. | reverse complement strand
AGTCGCACCACCCCGTGCTCGGCCGGCCAAATTCCCAACAGCGCCCTTGAAAGCGACGTCTTGCCCGAGGCGCTGGCGCCGAGCAGCGCCAGACCCATTCCGGCTTTGAGCGAAAATGAGACATTCGAGACGATAGGCGTTGTGGTCCCGGGTGCGTAAACGACAAGGTCCCGGACCAAGAGTTCCCGAGAAGGGCGAGGCAATACTACCGGCGGGGAAGGAGGTGCTGCGGTGACCTTGCAGATCTGGCGCAGGCGCGCGATGCCCTGGCGTGCGGCGACGAGTTGCTTCCAGGACCCGAGTGCGATTTCGACCGGCGCCAGCGCGCGGCCCATCATGATCGACGAAGCGATCATTACCCCGCCAGATGCCCTGTCCGCCACGACAAGATAGGCGCCGATTCCCAGCATGCCGGACTGAAGCACGTAACGCAGCATCTTTGCGCTCGATCCGAGATTGCAATGAATGTCGGCGGCGCGAATGTTCTCCTGCAAATAATGCTCGTTAGCCAACGACCAGCGCGCCGTTAGGCGCTCAGTCATGCCAAGGGCCCGGATCACCTCGGCGTTGCGTTGGGTAGCGTCCGCCAATACTTGCCGTTGCGCGCTGCAATCCATCGCAGCTTTGGCCGCCCCGCGCGACAGTCGCTCCGTCAGCAACGCCATCGCAATGATTGCGGCAGTTCCAATCAGCGCCGTCAAACCGATCGCCGGATGAAACAAAAACAATGCAGCGAGAAAGAGCGGAATCCAGGGCATGTCGAGGAAGGCCGTCGGGCCCATCCCGGATAGAAAGCCGCGCACCTGGTCGAGGTCGCGCAGGGGTTGCTGCATGAGCATGGGCTTGACGCCGCGAAGCGGCAAAGTGGCGAGCGCGGTATGGATTGACCGTTGCAGGCTCGCGTCGAAGAGCGTTGCGGTCCTGCAGAGCATGCGCGACCGGAGCGCGTCGAAGTATCCCTGCACGAGATAGGCGAACAATACGATGAGCGAGAGGCCCAGAAGGGTCGCCAGGTTGCGGCTCGGAATGACCCGATCGTAAACTTGCAACATGTAAAGTGAGCCAGACAGCATCAGTATATTGATGACGCCGCTGAATATGGCGATGCCAACCATGCGCCGAGCGCTCTCGCGCATTCCGCGCGCGACAGGATCATCCGACGACAGCGCGGAAAACAGGTTGGAAAGACGCGAATTTGAAATCGCCGCCTGCGCGCCAATTTGAGTGGAATTCATGACTGTGTCTCCCCACCATGCGCGGTCAGACTTCATTGATTGACGGTCGATGCTGACCATTTTCCGGCGACAATGCGACCGGGCTGCATAAACGTCATGGCGATCGTGTCACGCTTCGCCACGCTTGCGCCTGCCAAGATTGCAGTGGCCTTGGAAGTCGGCGCGAAGGTGCAGCGAGCAGTTTCCGGTGTCGCAAAAGAGAGCCACGCTATTACCTTACTTCTCTCTCGCTTGGCCCCGGTATCGGCAGAAAGCCGCCACGAAGCTAAATGAAAAACGTTCAATGCGCGGATTTGCCTTTCACTCCACAGGAATGAGAGGACTGGCCGCACCATCGCCAGCATCTCATCGGTTTCGACGAGGCGCCGGAATTAGAATCGGGTTGTGAATGAACGCGAGATAGCAGTTGGGCGGCCGCCAGGTCAGAAAGGATTACTTGTTCGTCAGCGAGGCGATTGGATAAGTGGGGATGTTCCTTTGTTGAGTAGTAAGCTTGGCTTCTGGCCATGTAATAAGTGTGCCAAACCTGAAGACAGCGCCATCCGGCGCAGCGCAATGATGCTCAGCGGGCGCGGTATCGGCCCGCGATTTGAGCACCCGAGGCGAGGAGGCGGCGAGCTCCCTGTGAACGGAGCTTGCAAATGAGAGATCGAAAGACCGACTACGGTACGATCATCCTGCACTGGTTGGTCGTCGGCGCTCTGGGCGTGGCGTTTCTCAGCGGGATGCGTATTGCCACGGAAACACCCGATCGTCTCTGGATCAATCTGTTCGACGCTGTGCTGCCACGGGAAAGCGTATGGACAATACATATGCAGGCCGCCGTGGCGCTGGTCGCAGTAGCGATCGCGTATTTCGTCTATCTGGTGAGGTCCGGTCTCACGCGCCGCGTCAGGCTGGACAACATTCGCATGCGGGGATTGTTCGGTCGGACGGAGGCGAGACTGGGCGCTGTCAATGTCGTCCTGTGCTGGATCTTCTTCATTGCGATGTTGCTGCTGATGGTAAGCGGCGGTTTGCTTTACTTCGACTTTTTTTCCGGACACGATGTCGCGGCGGTGCATTGGTATTCGACCTGGGTGATATTGGCGTTTGCCGCACTTCATATCCTGATCCATTTCAAAATCGGCGGCTTATCGCAGCTATTGCGTATCTTTCGGCCGACAATACTGCCGCCTCAGCCCAAGCAGCTGGACGCCGTGGAATTGCTGATGATGCTGGCCGAACGATCGGCACCACGGGCGCCGGAGGCCGGACCCGCTGACGCACGGGCGACAAGGCCGCATTCGGAAGTCCAACCGTCATCGGATGGCCAGGCGCGGGAACATGCACAGGCGTCCGTTGGAGTCACGCGAACGGCTGCACGCGCTCAGCACGGCGCTTCCAGGCAGCGCTCGACCTTGCAATCCAATCCCTTCGTTGTGGCGGCGGCCGTTGCGATTGTCGGTACTTCCTTCATGCTTGCCGCCGACCGGTTCGCCGTGGACCGGCTGGAGGTCCACCGGATCGACAGTGCAGACGCGCCCAGGCTCGACGGTGATAGTTCAGATCGGGCATGGCGTAACGCGGTGCCATTCTTCGTGACGACGACCGGGGGAGGAAATTTCGATGCCAGAGGCGAAACGAGAATCGAGATCCGGGCGGTACACGACGACACCTGGGCTTACTTTCTGTTCATATGGGAGGATTCGACGCGATCGCTGAAGCACTTGCCGCTGGTCAAGGGACCAGACGGTTGGCGAATTCTTCATGATGGCCTTGAGATCGGAGATGAACACGACTTTCATGAAGACAAGTTTTCGGTGCTGTTGACCGCATCAGATGCGACGCTTGCCGGGGATAGGACCTTTCACGCAAGCCC
>NZ_JBAVCF010000188.1:0-13141 GCF_049586575.1 Bradyrhizobium sp. | reverse complement strand
GTCCGCTGGTGGCGCTTCTCATGTTCGGCGTGGGTATTCCCGACGCAAGCGCGGCCCACCGCGGAACAGGCGGCGCCGGCGCACCCAGGCAAAGCGTTATCACGCCGGCGCTCGCCGTGCTGACGATGTTCTTCCTGCTGCTCAGTCTCTCCAATGCGGGAATCAGTAATTTCGGCGTCGTGGCGCTGATGGGCGGATATGGCGCGACATTCTCCGCCGCCAACCTGGCGCTGACAGCCTATCTCGGCGCGAGCGCAGCCGGCGTTCTCGCGGGCGGATTTCTTGCCGACCAGACCGATCGCCATGGCGAAGTGGCCGCAGTCTGTTTCGCGGTGAATGCCGCTATCCTGCTGGTGATTGCAGTGTCGAATTTGTCCCAACCGCTCTTGATTGGATTGATGGGATTGGCCGGCTTTCTCAGCGGCGTCATTGCCCCCTCGCGCGACATGATGGTCCGCGATGCCGCCCCTCCGGGCGCGGCAGGCCGGGTTTTCGGCATCGTCTCCACCGGTTTCAATATCGGCGGCATCATCAGCCCGCTGCTGTTTGGCTGGATCATGGACCGGAACCTGCCGCATTGGGTGTTTGGCGGCTCGGTCGTGTTCATGGTGCTTACCGTCATCCTGGCGCTCGCCACGGAGCGCCGCCCCGAAAGAAGCAAGCCAGCGCACGCCTGATCCCGCGACTAGTGGAGTGGATTTGACATTCGCTTCCCTGTGGCCGCGCATTCGCGATACGAATGTCAGATCCAAAACCCCACTAGAAAGCTATATTTGCTGGTGGTCCATTGATTCAGACATTTGCAAAAGTGCCTGCCAGACCAGGATGCAATTGTTAGAATCGGACCATCAGGCAACCTTCGCCGTCAAGCGAATTTCGGGGGCCGCGCGGCAGCCATCAAACGCTCACGTTCGGTATTGGGCCAAAGCAACAACAGACCCATCACGCCAGATACAACAAGAATGACCGCGTTGATGGTGAAGCCTGTCATGTAGCCATCAAGCATCCCTGACGCGGTCTGGATCACATTGCCCATTACCCAAGGCGCCAGAATGCCGGCCAGCGTGTAGATCGCGCCATAGATCGAGATCACGGCGCTGCGCTGGGATACCGGCGTGAATTCGCTGATCATCGGCGCGCACACCACGTAGATTGATCCGGAAAGCCCCGAACCCGCCACCAGCAAGGCAATCTGCAGTCCCGCACCATCAACATGGGGGACGAAGGCAAGAATGATCCCTCCGACGATGAGCGGGACCGCACCCAAAACCCCGCGCGCAGCGCGCGTTGGAGAGCCGCGCACCGTCAGCACCTGCGATATCCAGCCAGTCATCAGCACGACGACGGAACCAAATATCCAGGGCAGTATCGAAATCAAGCCGGCCTGCTCCTGCGAAAAGCCAAGCCCCTTCACGATGAAGGGCGTGAACCAGGTGAAGCCCAGCGAGAGCGCCCAGTACGCGCCGAAGCTCGCGGCGCAGCAGCCGACGAAAGTGCGCGAGGTGAGAAGCCGGAAATAAGGGATGCGTTGCTCCTCCGCGACCGCGATCGCGGTCGGAACGAACGGTCCCTCCTTGCCGAAAACCAGCCAGGCCACCGTCCAGATCAGCCCGGCGACGCCGAGCGCTCCGAACGCATAGTGCCAGTTATAATGGACGATGAGCCAATTCAGCGCGGGCACCGCGAGGATAATCCCGAGGGCCGACCCCTGCGACAACACGGCGGTCGGCAGGGTCCGCTTCTCGTCGGGAAACCATTTGTAGATGGCATGCGCCGCGATCGCGCCCGCCGGTCCTTCGCCCGCGCCAAGAATGACACGGCAGATCAGAAGCGTCGTGAAATCGACATTGCTCATCATGGGGAACTGGGCGAGCGCCCAGATCAATGCGAGCGTCAGCAACACCCAGCGTGTCGCGATGCGATTGGTGAGGAAGCCGACGGCGACCGCCGAAATGGAAAACAGGAAGAAAAAAGAAGATCCGAGCAAGCCGAACTGCTCCGGTTCGAGCTTCAGGTCGGTCATGATCGGGACCCCGGCAAGACCGACCACGATCTTGTCCGCGAAGTTCAGCAGCATGAACAGAAACAGGAGAAACGCTATTCTCCAGGCCCCCTTCGGCGTCGGCTGGGCAGACATGGTCCCCTCGCGGTGGCTTTTCCGCAATTAGAACGGACTTGATGTGATGCTATCGAGGACGCAACGGAGAATCCATCCTACAGCAAGAACGTGATTCGCGGGGGCGTGATCTACGGCCACGGTGTTGCTATGCTCAACGACCAGTGAAGGAAATATCAAGGGTGCGTCGCTTCGCATGACATCGGACCGAAAGATCGTGCTGAGCGTCCGCAGTCTGACCAAGGCCTATTCTGCGGCCGGTGAACAGGTCGCGGTCCTTCGCGGGGTCAACCTGACGGTTGCGGCCGGCGAGCGGGTTGCCCTGACCGGAGAATCCGGCAGCGGCAAAAGTACGCTGCTACATTTGATCGCAGGGCTCGATCGGGCCGACGGCGGGACGATCGATTTTGCAGGGACGCCGATCTCGGACCTCAATGAAGCGGGCCTTGCGGCCTTGCGGCGCGACCGGCTCGGTCTTGTCTTTCAGCAGTTCAACCTGATCCCGAGTCTCAGTGTCCGGGACAATCTGGCGTTTCAGTCCCGCATCGCCGGACGCCACGATGCCGCGTGGCAGGCCGAACTCGCAGAACGTCTCGGGCTTGCCGGCCTGCTGGATCGTTATCCCGAACAGCTTTCCGGCGGCCAGCAGCAGCGGGTTGCAATCGGCCGGGCGCTGGCGGTGAAACCGCTGCTTCTGCTTGCGGACGAGCCCACCGGAAATCTGGATGAGGCGACCGCCGACGACGTGCTGGCGCTGACCCGTGACCTCGTCGCACAGACCGGCTGTGGTTTTCTGATGGTAACCCACTCAATCCGTCTCGCTGCGACGCTGGACCGCCATGTCAACCTCAGCGCAGGACTGATCGCGTGACGCGGAGCCTGTGGATTCTGGTTGTCCTGCTCAGCCACTGGCGGCGGCATCCGATGCAATTCGCGACCCTGCTGATCGGTCTCATCTCAGCGATCGCGCTGTGGAGCGGGGTCCAGGCGCTGAACCAGCAGGCCCGGTACAGCTACGATCGCGCGGCCGCGGCCTTCGGCGGCATCAGAACCGCGACGCTGGTGGCCCGCAACGGAGGGACCTTCTCGCAGCAGCTATTTGTCGATCTGCGCCGTGCCGGTTGGCCGGTGTCGCCGGTTCTCGAGGGCCGTATCCAGATCAATGGACGCGCATTCCGCGTACTCGGCGTCGAACCCGTTACGCTGCCGGCGGAAGTCGGTGACACGCCGGCTATTGGCAGCGATCTACAGGCCTTCGTCATGCCACCGGGAGAGACGCGTGTCGCGCCCGAGACTCTCGCCGAGTTGGGCTCCAGCGAAGGCGCCTCACCCGAAGCGAGCAACGACATGAGACTGCCGCCGCTTCATCTCGCCCGGCAATTGGCGCCGGGAATACTCGTGGTCGATATCGGCATCGCCCAGCGGCTGCTGAAAATGCCCGATCAGGTGTCGCGTCTGTTGATCGGCAAGAACAACGGTCCGCGCGCGGCGCTCGAATCCGTTGCGGGCGACAAGCTCCGCCTGGTCAAGCCCGATGCAGAGACCGATCTCGAACGCCTTACCGACAGCTTTCATTTGAACCTCACGGCGTTTGGCCTGCTCTCGTTTTTTGTCGGCTTGTTCATCGTCAACTCGGCGATCGGGTTAGCGTTCGAACAGCGGCTGCCGATGTTGCGAACCTTGCGCGCCTGCGGCGCATCTGCTCGCCAGCTCAACACGATATTGGTGCTTGAACTGATATTTTTCGCGCTCGTCGCCGGGCTCGTGGGAATGGTTGGCGGCTATCTGATTGCGGCGGCACTGCTCCCCGATGTTGCCGCATCGCTACGTGGACTCTACGGCGCGCAAATTCCCGGACAGCTCACGCTGCGGCCGCAATGGTGGGCGGCCGGACTCCTCATCAGCGTATTGGGAGCGCTGCTGGCCGCGACGGCGAGCCTGGTGAAAGCGAGCCGCCTGTCTGTGCTCGCGGCTGCGCAGCCGCAAGCCTGGCGTCAGGCGCAGCGCCGATGGGTCGTTCTGCAAGGGATCGCTGCGCTTGTCGTGTTCACCGCCGCCCTCGGCTTTCTCCAGTTCGGCGATTCCCTTCTTGCCGGTTTTGCCGTGCTCGCGGCCATGCTGCTGGGCGCGGCGCTGGGACTGCCCTTGATTCTGGAGCTGGTGCTGGCGGGCGGCCAACGCCAGGCGCGAGGCGCGCTTGCCGCATGGTTCTGGGCCGACAGCCGCCAGCAGCTTTCGGGCTTGTCGCTGGCGTTGATGGCGCTGTTGCTGGCGTTGTCGGTCAATGTCGGCGTCGGCACGATGGTCGAAAGCTTCAGCCAAACCTTTGTCGGTTGGCTCGACGGGCGGCTCGCCGCCGACGTCTACATCAATGCGTCCGACGATGCGCAGGCCAAAGCCGTCACCGCCTGGCTGCGCGAGCGTCATGACGTCACCGCCATCCTTCCCGGTGGCCGCGCCGAGACGCAACTCGCAGGCGCGCCGCTGGAACTTTTCGGCCTTCCCGACAATCCCACCTACCGCAATCGCTGGCCCCTGCTGCGATCCGCCGGAAATGCCTGGTCGCGGCTTCGGTCAGGCGACGCCGCTTTCGCCAGCGAGCAATTGGCGCTGCGTTCGAAGCTTGCGATCGGCGATACCATCGAAGTGCCGACACCGAACGGCAACTGGAGGATCCGGCTGGTCGGCATCTATGCCGATTACGGCAATCCCAAGGGGCAGATCGCGGTGAATTTTGACGCGCTGACCAGCCACTTCCCCAATATCCCGCTGACGCGGATTGGCTTGCTCGCCAATCGAACCGCCGTCCCTGCGCTGATGTCGGGCTTGCGCGACAAGTTCGGATTGGACGAGCGCAACCTGATCGACCAGGCAACGTTGAAAGCGGAATCGAAGAGCATCTTCAACCGGACCTTCGCGGTGACCGCCGCGTTGAACGGCTTCACGCTCGGCGTTGCCGGCATTGCGTTGTTGACGAGCCTGCTCACGCTCGGCAATTCCCGCCTGCCCCAGCTTGCTCCTCTCTGGGCCATCGGGATCACCCGACGTCAATTGGCTGTCATCGAACTTCTCAAGACGATGTCGGTTGCGCTGATCACCGCCCTGCTTGCGTTGCCGCTCGGCCTTCTGGTCGCCTGGTGCCTGATCGCGGTGGTGAACGTGAAAGCATTCGGCTGGCGCCTGCCGTTTCATGTCTTTCCGTGGCAACTGGCCGAGCTTCTCACCGTGGCCATGACGGCCTCGCTGGCCGCAGCCGCCATCCCGGTCTTAAAACTGGTTCGGCTGCAACCGGCGGCGCTGATCAAGGTTTTCGCCGATGAGCGGTGATTTCAGACTGTCACGCCGCGCGTTCGCCGGCGGCGCACTGTTTTCGGCGCTGACTCAAGGGGGCGCGTGGGCGCAAGGCTTTGCCGGGCTCGGCATGAGCGGCAAAGGGTTTGCCCCGGTAGTACCCGGCAAGAAGCTTGTCTTTCCCGACGATCACGGTCCGCATCCGGACTTTCGCATCGAATGGTGGTACGTGACGGCCAATCTAACCGATGCGGCCGGATCGGCTTACGGCGCGCAATGGACTTTGTTCCGACAGGCCATGGCCCCCGGCGCGCAAGCTGAGGGCTGGGCCAATCAGCAGATATGGATGGGAAATGCGGCGGTGACCCGTGCCGACACCCATCGCTTCAGCGAAACGTTCGCCCGCGGCGGCGTTGGACAGGCGGGCGCCGAAGCTTCGCCGTTTCATGCCTGGATCGATGCCTGGCGAATGCGTGGGCGCGAGGGGATGAATAGCAACACCCTTTCGCCGCTCGAACTAAACGCCGCAGGCCCCGATTTCGCCTACACCCTGCGTCTCGAAGCCGACCACGCCTTGGTTTTGCAAGGTGATGCCGGCTACAGCGTGAAATCAGAACAAGGCCAGGCTTCCTATTACTACAGCCAACCTTATTTCAAGACGACCGGCAGCATCACCATCGACGGCAAACCGGTTGGGGTCACTGGTCTTGCCTGGATGGATCGCGAATGGAGCAGCCAGCCGCTCGCTTCCGATCAGACCGGATGGGACTGGCTGTCGCTGCATTTCAGCGAAGGCCAAAAGCTCATGCTGTTTCGGCTGCGCCGCGCGGACGGTCGTCACTTCACCTCAGGCAAATGGTTCGCGCCGGATGGAAATAGCCGGCAGATCGCTCCATCCGAGATCGGCATGACGCCAAGGGTTTCGACGAACATTGCGGGACGCAACGTCCCAACCGCCTGGGAAATCGCGATCTCATCCTTGGAGCTGAAGATTTCATGCGCCCCGGTCAATGCGAAATGCTGGATGGGAACGCGCTTTCCCTATTGGGAAGGACCGATCAGTTTCTCCGGAAGCCACAACGGGGTTGGATATCTGGAGATGACAGGATACTGAAGACGGGCCTTAAGACGCCGAAGGGAAGTTCGCGATGTTTCATCTGACGGCCCTCGTCACCTGCCTTGCGACCCTGACGTATTTCCTGATCAGTTTTCAGGTCGGCAAGGCGCGCCAGAGCTACGGCGTCAAGGCGCCGGCCGTGTCGGGCAATCCGCAGTTCGAGCGCATCTATCGCGTGCAGATGAATACGCTGGAGTGGATGCCGGTTTTCCTGCCCGCGCTCTGGCTGTTTGCCATTTATGTCAGTGACGCGATTGCGGCAGCGCTCGGCGTCGTCTGGATTATCGGGCGTATCCTCTACATGATCGGCTATGCGAAGGCCGCCAACAAACGCGGGCCGGGCTTTGCGGTCCAGGCCAGCGCCACTATCATTCTCTGGATTGGCGCGACGATCGGTATTCTTTGGCGCCTCATTCACGCGTGAGGCACGACGCTTACGCCCCAGTATTGCAGTTAGTGATTAGTCGAAACAATTCAGCCAGATTAGTCGAAACAATTCAGCCAGTTGAAGGCTCCACCATTATTTGACTTCGGACATTTCTCGCGTTTAAGTGACCTTCGTAGCAACAAGGTCGCACCGCCTTATTTAATTTCATCAGCGCCTGAGTGCTTCTGCGCGAAGGTTGTAGCGAGCTCCCTACATGAATGCTTTTTTCAAACGCCAGCTTGCGGATTACGTCGAATATCACCGCGATCCCTGGAATTGCACGATGCATGTTTTCGGCATCATCGCATTGTTCTTTGCCGCGATTCTTCCTCTCAACCTTGTTCCGATTCAGGTGCTGGGGGTGCATACGACGCTGGCATCGATCATGGTGTTGCCGGTGCTTGTGTACTGGTTGACGCTGGATGCCGCGATCGGCGCAGCCATTCTCGGCGCGGCCGCGGTGCTGCTTTCGGCGGCCGCCTTTGTCGTGAGCCATGCGAACACCACTGTCTTGTGGTCGGTCACTACGATTTTGATCGTCGTCGGCATTGGCTTCCAGGTGATCGGGCATCGGGTATTCGAACGCCGTCAGCCGGCATTGGTCGATAACCCGTCCCATCTCCTGCTCGGGCCGATGTTTGTGATGACGAAATTATTCATCGCCCTCGGATTTCGGCGCGATCTGGCGGCCATCATCCAGACCGTCCAGCCGCAAATACAGCGCGGCTCATCATCCTTCGCCGAGGAACATCAGGTCGAGCCGCTATCACGTTCATGACCAGGGTACTCGTTACCGGCGGCACCGGCTTCATTGGGCAGCACCTTGTGGCGGCACTTGTGGCGCGAGACCGCAAGGTCCGGGTCCTCGACCGCCGCTCTCCGCTCTGCGCCAGCCCCGGCGTGGAATACGTATCGGGCTCGGTGCTGGATTCTGGTCTGGTGGATGAAGCGCTCCGCGGTATCGACGAGGTTTATCATCTCGCTGGCCTTCCGGGCATGTGGCTGCCCAAGAAGAGCGACTTCCATGCCGTGAATTTCCAGGGAACCGAAGTCGTTATTGCCGCTGCGCGCAGGCGTGGCGTAGCACGCTTCCTTCATTGCTCGACCGAATCCATCCTGTTCAGGCCGGCCTCGATGCAACAAGGCAGCGGCGAGCGCAGCCTTTTGCCGCCCCAGGCCATGCCCGGCCTTTATACGCGATCGAAGATGCTGGCCGAGCAGGCCGCGGCACAGGCGGCCGCGACGGGGTTTCCAGTCGTCATCGGCACGCCGACCATGCCGATCGGACCGCACGATCACAACCTGACGCCTCCCACCGCGATGCTGCAGCATTTTCTGCACGCACGCGTACAGATGTATCTCGATTTCATCGTGAACCTCGTCGATGTGCGCGATGTAGCTACCGGCCTGATCCTGGCGATGGAGCGCGGGCAAACAGGCCATCGTTACATCCTCGGCGGAGAAAGCATTTCACTGAAGAAGATCCTGAAGCTGATGGCGGCCATCAGCGGGCGAAGCCCGCTCGCCATTCCGGTGCCCGGCAAGCTCGCGGAAGCGTCCGCCGCCGTGCTGGAATTCATTTCGGATCACATCACGCACCGGCCACCATCTGGCACGGCCGAAGGTGTAAGGATCGCGCTTAGGGCTACCGAACTCTCGATCAAAAAGGCGCAAACAGAACTTGGCTATGCGCCACGGCCGATTGAGCCGGCGCTGCGGGATACCATCGCTTACCTGCTCAGCGCGCCGAAAACGTCTTGAGGCGGTAAGCCACTCGATTGCTTCGGCTTTCTAGAAATTTGCCAGCGTTGTCCGATCGGGAATATAAGGTCGGGCATGATGCATGACCCAAACCCGTTTATTGCCTTCGTATGGAGCGGTTGGACCGCAACCTGGCCCACCGCATTATTGGCGCTGATCTGGGCCGCCTGGCTTCTCAGCTGGCTGATAGGTTCGTTCTTCTCCGGCCGCACCGAAAAACACGTCAGGACCTGGGACTCGCGGGCTTACCGCTTTCCCATTCTCATCGGCGCGATCCTGCTGACGCCCTGGACCGCCCAAATCCTCGGCGAGAAGCCGTTGTGGCAGATCGGCACGACCGGCATCTACATCCTCGCAGCGCTGACCGCGGCCGGGTGCCTGTTCACCTGGTGGGCGCGCATTCACCTCGGGCGCTTCTGGTCCAATGCCATCACGCGCAAGGAAGGCCACCGCGTCATCGACACCGGACCTTACGGCATGGTTCGTCACCCCATCTATACCGGGCTGATCGGCGCCATGATTGCGACGGGCGTTGCGGTTGGAACCGGGACCGCCCTGCTCGGCACCGCCATGATCGCCTTCGGCCTCTGGCAAAAGGCTCGCATGGAGGAAGGCTTCCTCACGGAAGAACTCGGCGCGGACGCCTATGGCTCTTACTGCCATCGTGTTCCGATGCTGGTGCCGTTCCTGCCACAGCGCTGAAGCCTTGCCTCAAACGCCGGAAGACGTTTGAGGACGCCAATCATCAACGCTTTGCCGGCTGCGGCGCCGATGCCTCGACCAACGGTTCGAGATGACGCGGAACGACGACACGTTCGCCGGGAACCAGCGGCGTACGGTCCGCGCCCTTGTTGACCTGCATGACCGACCATAACGGAACATGATAGGCAGACGCTATCGACTGCAGGCTGTCCCCCGGGCGTGCAAACACTGCCATGCCGCTGTCCCAGAGATCGATGTCCGCTTTGGCGGGAACGACGCAGCGAATGGGCACGGTGCCGCCTTCAGCCTTTGCTGCGGCGAGCTGAAGGACTTTGGTCACGAGCTGCTGCTGCACCGTGTCCAGCTTCTCGATATTGATGTGCGAAACTTCGTCGTGCAGGGAAAGATCGAAGCTCGCGTAATGGCCGTGGTACCCCGATTTCGGCTTGACGTCGCCGCCGCCAAGCACGCTCTTCGACAGAAAGATGTTGATGAAGCGGTCGACGTTGAGCGGAACGTCAGGCGTCACATGCGCCGGGTCGATGGCGACGACGAGATCCGCGCGGATACCCTCGGTCTCCAGAATTTCCGCAAACTTCACCGCGCAAAATCCACCCATCGAATGCCCAATCAGCACGATCGGCGCCGGGTTTTCGCGATATTCGTTGATTGCTTGTGCCGCGATCAGGCGGCAAATGGTGAACTCGTATACGTTGGCGGTGATGCCGGCATCCTGGAGCTTTTCGGTCAGGCGGTCGATCCCGCGCGAGAAGAACGGCCCCAGGGCCCCGCGAAAAAGATAAGCCCGCGCGCGCGGCCCGGTCGTCGTTGGGGGCGACGATATCAGCGCCTCGGTCGAAGCGGTGATCGGCTGCGCTGCGGTCGGGGCAAAACCGGCACCAACCAGCGAGAACAAACACAGCGTCCCGACAAGGACGGCTGCAACTCGCGCCGGATTGATGATGCGCTCCACGATCCGTCCTAACGCTGGAAGCCCCGTAACGGGCCGCCGTTACCGGCGGAGCCGAAGGGCAGGAAAGGCGCAATCGATGCGCGTTCCCGCTCCTTTTGCGAGGACGAGTTGGTGGAATTGTGGCATCTCGAGGCCGTCTTCAGAGCAGACGACGCCGCAAACAGCGCAGTCTACCGCACCAGGCCCGGCGCTGCGGACACTTCTTTATGGCGACCGCCGAAAACCACGGCATCGATGTCGCCGATCACCCGTCGCTGCATGATCTGGTTCTTCTCGATCGTGATGTGTCCGACACCGGGAACATTCTGCACATTCACGTTCTCGAGCTCCCCGTGCAATTGCTTCGTCGGCGCGACCGGCTCTCCATTGCCGTTGCCGATGTAGTAGTTGATGTAGCGTCCGACGCGACCGGAAAGGCTGGTGCGAAATACCGAATCGAGACCAATCGCAAGCTTCACCGGAGCGCCTTGCTGACTGAGACGCTCGACCATGTCGGGCAGCACCGTAGCGCCGGAAGAATGCCCCACCAGAATAATCGTCTTCACCCGGCCGCCGCGGTAGTCCGCAGCCGCTTCGTCGGCGAGCGACGACCAGCCGAGATAGTTGACGACGGTGACCGGGATACCCTGGGCCTGCAGCTTGGCCGCGATGTCATCGAGCCCAAGTGAGAAAATGTTGAGCACGCCGCGCAAGAGGTAGACGTGGGCGCCGTTGGCGCCTGACATCTGCACTGCATGGCTTTCCGCTGTCGCGATCGGCAGCGCGAGCAGCAGCAACGCCACCGCCGTGGGCTTCAACGACCGCAACCACCATCGGCCGGGCAAGCGGTTGAGAAATTTCGTGGTGCCGCCGGATAATGTCATGGGTTCCCTCGCGGAAATCAGGTGGCCGGAACGTAGACTCGGCACGCTCGCATCTGCAACAAAAAGGCGCATTGAGAAGGCCATTTCATGCGCGCTGCGTGTCCCGATTGCAACACACGGACATCTCCAGATACCCTCCGGGGGCGCGCTCGCTTTTGCAAACGTGACGGCTCAAAAAGCGGCGCCAAAATGGCGCCGCTTCGCATCGTCGGAATAACGCCGCCGGTTACTTCGTCAGCGGGCAACCGCTTTCCTTGGCCGTGAAGAAAGCCTTGTCGCCGGGCACGACCGCAATCTGCTTGTAATAGTCCCAGGGCTTCTTGGATTCCGAAGGCTTCTTGACTTCGAACAGATAGAGGTCGTGAACCATGCGGCCGTTTGCGAGCACCTTGCCGTTATCCGTAAACGCGTCGTTGACCGGAAGTTCCTTGAGCTTCTTGACAACAGCGTCCGAATCCTTGGTGCCGGCTGCTTTCACCGCTTTGAGATATTGCAGCGTCGCCGAGTAGGTGCCGGCATGGATCATGCTCGGCATGCGGCCGGTTCGCTTGAAGAATCGCTCCGAGAACGCCCGCGTCCTGTCGTTCTGGTCCCAATAGAAACCTTCCGTCAGCACCAGGCCCTGGGCCGCTTCAAGCCCGAGCCCGTTAACTTCGGAGATCGTCATCAAGAGAGCGGCAAGCTTCTGGCCACCCTTGACGATGCCGAATTCTGCCGCCTGCTTGATCGAGTTGGTAGTGTCGAGACCGGCATTGGCGAGCCCGATGATCTTGGCCTTCGAACTCTGGGCCTGCAGCAGGAACGAGGAGAAATCCGAGGAGTTCAGCGGGACACGAACCGCACCCAGCACCTTGCCGCCATTGTCCTTGACGATATCGCTGGTGTCCTTTTCCAGCGCGTAACCGAACGCGTAGTCTGCGGTCAGGAAAAACCAGGTGTCACCGCCTGCCTTGGCCAGCGCGCCGCCAGTGCCGACTGCAAGCGCACGCGTGTCATAGGCCCAATGGAAACCATAGGGCGTGCAGGCGTCGCCGGTGAGACGCGAACTCGCAGCGCCCACGACAATATCGATCTTCTTCTTTTCCTTTGAAAGCTCCTGCACCGCCAGCGCAACCGACGATGTCGTGAGCTCGGTGATCATGTCCACGCCGTCGACCTCGTACCACCGTCGCGCGATGCTGGTGGCAAGGTCCGGCTTGTTCTGATGGTCGGCCGTAACCAACTCGATCTTCTGGCCCAGCACGGTGCCGCCGAAATCCTCGATCGCCATCTTGGCTGCTTCGACGGAATACTTGCCGCCGTAATCGGCGTAGACGCCCGATTGGTCGTTCAGGATGCCGATCTTGACGCCCTGCGCCAACACCGGCGTCGCAATCAACAGGCCGCAAGCCGCAACAGCCGCCGGCAATAGTTTCAAACTCATAATCTTGCTCTCCGGATTTTTGTCGGCGCCATGATATTTTATTACCTTTGCCCTGCCCACCCACTTTGAATGAGCCAAAAGTAGGGTCCCGCGGGCGCCGCATGCTGTGGCAACCGCCGCCTGCAATCGCGCGGTTAATTCACCGGAACCGTCCTTTTCTGCTCCGAGCGGTCCGCAAGATTGCGCACCACCATGTAGAAGATCGGCGTGAACACCAGCCCGAAGAGCGTGACGCCGAGCATACCGACCGATCTGGGTCAGGTGACATCCTGTCCCATGATGCGCACGCCAAGCGTCGCCGCCAACCGCTTCATGATGTTGATCGCCGTTGTCGAACTCGTTCCTGGCGTCGATTCTCCCTGAAGCTCAGATGCCGGATAAAGATTGTAGCGTGCGACCCGGTCGGACCCCGAAACATCGCGGAAATCGACCACGCTGCCCAGCATCACCAGGTCGCCGGCGGTGTTG
>NZ_JBAVCF010000187.1:0-3962 GCF_049586575.1 Bradyrhizobium sp. | reverse complement strand
CGTGGTGACGCTCGGCCCGTGGTCCGATCTCGTCTTTCGCCCGCTAGGGTATTCGATCCCGCTTGGCGTCAAGCGCGGTTATCATCTTCATCTGAAGCCTGGCGGCAACGCCGTGCTCAATCACCCGGTGCTGGATTCCGATCTCGGTTATTTGCTCGCTCCGATGAACCTGGGGATTCGGCTGACCACCGGGGTGGAGTTTGCCCGCCGCGATGCGCCGCCAAGACCCATTCAGATTGAACGAGCCTTGCCACGGGCGCGCGCGCTGTTTCCGCTCGGCGAAGCGGTCGATGCAAGGCCGTGGATGGGTGCGCGGCCATGTCTGCCGGACATGCTGCCGGTGATAGGCCCTGCGCCGCGCCATGCCGGGCTCTGGTTCGATTTCGGTCATCAGCACCATGGCCTCACGCTCGGTCCCGCCACGGGCCGGTTGCTGGCGGAAATGATGACCGGCGCGGCGCCTTTTGCCGACCCACGGCCGTTTGCCGCCGACCGCTTCGGCTGATCACATCTGGCTTTTGCGGTTCGAACGACTTGCCTCCTGGTCCCGGTCGTGGCGATACTAGCGTTGCATCGCGCCACCACAGTTGGGAGCACCCATGAAGGTTAACGTTGAAATCGACTGCACGCCGCTCGAGGCGCGACAGTTTTTCGGGCTTCCGGATGTGCAGCCGATGCAGACCGCGGTGATGGAAAAGCTTCAGAACCAGATGCTGGATAATATCCAGAAAGTCTCGCCTGAGGCATTGATGCAAAGCTGGCTTTCGTTCGATCCGAAGTTCGCCGAACGATTTAGTGACATGTTCGCGGCCATGACAGGTCTTAGCACCGGCCTTGGCACCCGCGCTCCCGACAAAAAATGACATCGGCGATCGAGGGAGACGAAGAGCCGGCGACAAGCCCGCTTCGTGCGCCGGGTCTCGGTCTGCTTCTGGCCGAGATGCGCGCCATATTCGAATTCAACGCCAGCCTGCTGATGTCGCCGCTGTTGCTGCGCGCGCCGAGAGGTGACGGCCATGCGGTGCTGGCGTTGCCGGGATTTCTCGCCAGCGACCTCTCGATGGCGCCGATGCGCCGCTATTTGACCGAACTCGGATACGATGCCCACGCCTGGCAGATGGGCCGAAACCTCGGCGGTATCTCGCGCGTGCGCGCGGCGTTGCGCGATCGGCTGGCCGAAATCCATGCGAATAGCGGCCGCAAGGTCTCTATTATCGGCTGGAGCCTCGGCGGCGTCTATGCGCGTGATCTAGCGCTCAACGCGCCGGAGTTGGTGCGCTACGTAGTAACGCTGGGAAGCCCTTTTGCGAACGATGTGCGGGCGACGAACGCGACGCGGCTCTACGAAGCGCTGTCAGGTGAAACCGTCGGCGACGATCCCGAATTTCTCAAGGCGCTTTCCGGCGATTTGCAGGTCCCAACCACGTCGATTTTTTCGCGCGCCGATGGCGTGGTGAACTGGAAAACCTGCCTGGTGCGGCCGTCAGCCGCCGCCGAGAATGTCGAAGTATACCTCGCCAGCCATGTCGGGCTTGGCGTTAATCCGGCGGTATTGTGGGCGGTGGCGGACCGCCTGGCCCAGCATGAAGGTCAGTTCAGCCAATTTGACCGGTCGGGGCCCTTTGCCATTGCATATGCGCCGCGAGAGCAGGCACAATCCTGACTAGCGTCCCGGGTTAAGGGACTGTTGGAACACCAGAATAAAAAGCACCGGCAGAGGTGCAGCGTAACCGTTCGCGGGAGGAGCCTATGAGCGACGCCAGGAAACTGTCGGCCATGGACGCGTCGTTTCTGTACCTGGAAACACCGGAAATGCCGATGCATGTCGGTAGCATGGCGATCTTCCGCCTGCCCGAGGATTACAAGGGAGACTTCTTCGAAGACTTCAAGGCGATGATCGCCTCGCGTCTGCACGTCGCGCCGATCCTGAAATCGCGCCTGGAAAAGGCGCCGCTCGACATCGATCACCCATCCTGGGTCGAGGACGACCAGTTCGATATCGACCGTCATATCTTCCGGGGCAGCCTTCCGGCGCCGCACGACCGCGCCACGCTGGAGCGGATCGTCGGATGGATGCATGCCAAACTGCTCAACCGCGCCCGTCCGCTCTGGGAGTTTTACGTCTTCGAGGGCATGAAGGACAACGAGATCGGTCTCTATTCCAAGATGCACCACGCCTGCATCGACGGTGGCGCGGGCGCGGCGTTGACCAACATGATCTACGATCTGACGCCGGTCCCCCGCGAAATCGAGCCGCCGGCGGCGCGCGCCAAGGTTGGACAGGAACCGCGCGACATCGCCGCCAATCTTCTGGATTCCTATCAGCAGCTTTGGCGTCAACCGTTCGACGCTTCGGCTGCGGCCAAGGGCATCGAGCTGCCGCGTTCCGGCAAGAGCGATCTCGGATCGATCCTGTTCGACAACGCGATGTTCCAGATCGAGAACGCGGTGAAGTTCGCCGGCAACGTTCCGGCCCTGCTCAAGAGCGTCTCGGAGGTCGTCGGCAAGATCGCCGATCCGAAATCGCGCGACAGCATTGCCGGCATGATGTCGCCGCCGACCATTCTCAACAAGCAGATCTCATCTGAACGCAGCTTTGCGGGCGTCTCTATTCCGCTGTCCCGCGCCAAGGCGGTCGCGAAAGCCGCCGGCGGCAAGCTCAACGATGTCGTGCTGGCGATATCGAGTGGCGTGGTCCGGCGTTATCTGGTGGAGCGCGGTGCGTTGCCCTCGAAGTCCCTGACGGCGGGTGTCCCGATCTCGCTGCGCGAAGAGGGGAATACGGACGCCAACAACCAGGTGTTCGGCATGATCTGCTCGATCGCGACCAATGTCGAGGACCCGAGGACGCGGCTGGAAACCATCATCGCGCAATCCACCAAGTCCAAGGAGATGTCGCATCCCTTGCGCGCCATGATGCCGCAAATGTCCAACGTTTCGATGTTGGGCGCGCCGATTCTGGTACAGATTCTCGCGCTGCTCTACAGTCGTTCAAGTCTCTCCGACGTGTTGCCGCCGGCAGCCAATATCACGGTGTCGAACGTGCCGGGACCGCGTCAGACGCTGTACGCGGCCGGGGCGAAGCTGTTGCATATTTTCCCGGTGTCGATCTCAACCCATGGGCTGGCGCTCAATATCACCGTGCAAAGCTATCGCGATCAGCTCGATTTCGGCTTTATCGCCGGCGCCAACATCATTCCGCATGTTCAGGTGCTGTGCGATATGGTGCCGGATGAATTTGCCTCACTTGAGGCTGCCTTTGCGCCGCCGCAAGCCGATGTCAAAGGCGCCGCCGAGTAAGGAAGAGCCATGATTGAAATGCCCCCGCTGCAATTTGCGGAAGTTAACGGGATTCGGATGGGCTTTTACGAAGCGGGCCCGCACACCGACGCGCCGCCGGTCATTCTTTGTCACGGTTGGCCCGAAATCGCCTTCTCCTGGCGTTACCAGATCAAGGCGTTGAGCGAGGCCGGCATTCGCGTGATTGCGCCGGACCAGCGCGGCTATGGCGCGACCGACCGGCCGGAGCCGGTCGAAGCGTATGATCTGGAGCATCTGACCGGCGATCTCGTCGGCTTGCTCGATCATCTGAAGATCGACAAGGCGATTTTCGTCGGTCACGACTGGGGCGGATTTGTCGTCTGGCAGATGGCGCTTCGGCATCGCGACCGCGTCGCCGGCGTCGTCGGCGTCAACACACCGCATACCGCGCGGCCGCCGGCCGATCCGATCGAACTGTTGCGAAAGCGGTTCGGTGACAGCATGTATATCGTGCAGTTTCAGAACCCCGCGCGCGAGCCCGACAAGATTTTCGGCAGCCGCGTCGAGCAGACCTTCGATGCTTTCATGCGCAAGCCGCCGCCGCGCAAGGACGACGCGACGAGCGATGCGCCGACTGCGGGTGTCGGCGCATCGCCCAAGACCAATCTGGCCTTTCCGCAGATGATTGCGGCCTATGACGC
>NZ_JBAVCF010000186.1:0-1563 GCF_049586575.1 Bradyrhizobium sp. | reverse complement strand
CTCTTGCGGAAACTCTTACGGAAGTTCTTCCGGAATCTCCTCAGAAAAATCTAGCGGAAGAGGCGAAAGAACTAGCGAACCAGTACGTCCTGTCGCAACCGGACGCTGTGAAGAAGGTCAGGGTGCTTCTCGATGCTGCCGAACTGGACGCGGAGCAGATACTGGACGAAGTAAAGGCCCAAAGGGCGGAACAGCTTGCCGAAGAGTATGCGCGGCGCGAACCAGAGGCTACCAGGCTGGTGAAAGAGCTTCTGGCTTCGAGCGGCCGGACCATCCACGACCTCATGTTCCATGGTTTCAGCGCAAACGTCTTCGATGAAATCGAGCGGCTCGATCGCCTGATCACGATCGCCGAGACTCGCCGCAATATCAGCCTGCGCGAGATTGAACGGCGTCGTGCGGTGCTCGGCGAAGCGCTGCGGCGGAACGTGCAAGAAGTTGAGGAGGGCGAATTTGAGGTAATCGAGACGACGCCTGCGGAAGGACAAGGCCCGGTGCAGGCTCGCCGTGAATCGCGGACTGCGACGGGACGAACGCTCAGAAATTCGAGAACGGCGATCGCCAAGTCATCGAAGGTGAATCAGGCGAAGGGAACGATCCGGCGTGGCTAGCACCCGCAAGATCCGAGCAAACCGCGCCAACGCTCGGGCCAGCACCGGTCCGAAAACGGCGCAGGGCCGCGCCCGCACGGCGCGAAACGCGCTTCGCCACGGCTTGAGCGTGCCGGTTTTTTCCGGTTCCGTGTTTTCCGAAGAGGTGGACGCGCTAGCGCGCGAAATTACCGGGCCCGACGCCGACGCCGAAGTATTGGAACTGGCGCGCCGGGTTGCCGAAGCGGAGATTGATCTCCGGCGCGTGCGTTACGCGCGCCATGAGCTCCTGAACCGAGCATTGAGAGATCCCGACTACGAGTCTGATGCGCGGGTGCGCGAAAAGGATGCAATGGTTCTCCGCTGTCTGCGGGACGCCGGTGCATTTACGCCGATGCCATACGATGTGGTTAAATTTCTGGACTCAAAGCCGAGCGGGCCGCTCAAGCTTGCCATGATCTTGTCGGACAAGGCTCGTCAGTTGCTAGCCATGGACCGTTACGAACGGCGTGCGCTCTCGCGGCGCAAGTTTGCGATACGAGCCTACGATAAAAGTTGTAAGGTATTGTAGATGCTATCTCAAGTAGATTGATGATGAGTCGGATTTTGGCAGAACAAAGCCAAAACATCCAATTGTTTCAAGGGTGAGCTCGCGATAATTGATCCGCAAGATGCCCTCTGGCGCAATCACGATCGCCATGGAACCGAACGGCTGTCCAAGGGTGGGTCACCGCCTCGCCCATTCCGCGATCACCTAGCCGTCATTCGGCAGGCTTCCCGGTGCCAACAGTTCGACGCAGCCGCCAAGTTTCGTCCTTCGCAGAGTGGACGTGATCGCGTCGCGGAGCGTCTCGTTCCGTTAGCCAAAAGCTACCCCTGCCGGTTCGGAGGAGAGTCGCCGTTCGAGCGCTGCTATTGTCTCTTTCAGGTTGTCCCGGCGTGCCGTCATCACCCGGGCCAGGATAGGGTAGGG
>NZ_JBAVCF010000185.1:0-3985 GCF_049586575.1 Bradyrhizobium sp. | reverse complement strand
GTGCAGGACCGATATGAAACTCCTTTCTTCAACAACCTGAAAAAATATGCGCAGCGTCCAATCGGCACCTTTCACGCGCTGCCGATCGCCCGTGGAAAATCGATCTTCAAGTCCGATTGGATTCGCGACATGGGCGAGTTCTATGGGCCCACGTTGTTCCTGGCGGAAAGCAGCGCAACGACGGGCGGACTCGACAGTCTGCTGGAGCCGACCGGCAATATAAAAAAAGCACAGGACATGGCGGCGCGCGCTTTTGGCGCCGATCATGTGTTCTTCGTGACCAATGGCACGTCGACCTCCAACAAGATGGCTGTTCAGGCCCTGCTGGGGCCGGGTGATATCGCGATCGTGGACCGCAACTGCCACAAGTCCCACCATTATGGAATGGTCCTGGCGGGCGCGCAGCCCCTCTACGTCGAGGCATTCCCAATGACGGAATATTCGATGTACGGCGCCGTGCCTCTTCGCACGATCAAGCAAGCTCTCTTGAATCTCAAGGCGGATGGCCGACTGCATCGTGCAAAGATGGTCGATCTGACGAATTGTACGTTTGACGGACACATCTACAACACGCGTAGGGTGATGGAGGAATGTCTGGCGATCAAGCCCGACCTTATTTTCCTGTGGGATGAGGCTTGGTTTGGTTTTGCCCGGTTTTCACCGTTCCTGCGCCCGCGCACTGCGATGGGCGCGGCTAACGACATCGAGGCGTGGCTGCATGATCCGAAGTCGGTTGCCGAGTACGAAAAGCAACAGGCCCAGCTCGGCGCCAATCCTTCGGATGAGACCCTGCTGAAGACGCGACTGATTCCCGATCCCCGAAAGGTGAAGCTGCGGGTCTATCAGACCAACTCCACGCACAAGTCGATGTCGGCGCTACGGCAGGGATCAATGCTGTTGGTCAAGGACGTCGAGTTTCATAGCGTCGAAGCGCAGTTCCACGAGGCTGTGTTTACACACGCCTCTACCAGCCCGAACCAGCAATTGATTGCCAGCCTGGATGTGGCACGGCGGCAAATGGAACTGGAAGGATATGGCCTGGTGCACAATGCGATCGACATCGCATTGACCATCCGAGAGGCCATCACCCAGCACCCGCTGATCTCCAAATATTTTCACATCCTCGGCGCCGACAAGATGGTGCCGGCGGCACACCGTGAGAGCGGTTTCACTGATTATCTGGATCCAGGAGCGAATTGGGCGACGGCGCGGCGCAGCCTGCAGGAGGATGAGTTCTGTCTGGATCCGACACGCATGACGCTTGTTTGCGGTACCGCTGGATTTGACGGAACTCAGTTCAAGGGAATCTTGGCAAACAATTACAATATCCAACTCAACAAAACCTCCCGAAATTCCGTCCTGCTGCAATCCAACATCAACAACACGCGTAGCGACGTTGCGCATCTGATCCGTGTTCTCGTGGAAATTAGCAAGGAGATCGATCAGCGCCTGACCGAAGGCGGGGCCAACGTCCGGAAGACATTCGATGCGCGCGTAAAGACTCTGATGACAGATGTGCCCGACCTGCCAAATTTCTCGCACTTCCACGAAGCCTTCAGGACCGATGCAGGTCGTCGGACCAACGAAGGCGATATCCGCGGTGGCTTCTACATGGCTTATGACGCGCAGGGATGTGAGCATATCCGGCTTGCCGACCCCGAGATCGACCGTCGGCTCAAGGACGGACCTGACCTCGTTTCCGCAAATTTCGTCATTCCTTACCCTCCGGGTTTCCCGATCATGGTGCCCGGCCAGGTGATCACTCGGGAAACCATTGACTTCATGCGCAAGCTCGATGTGAAGGAGATCCACGGCTACGACGCCGCTGAGGGGCTGAAGCTGGTGCTGGCCGAAGCGCTGGCGAGACGAACCGGGAAACCAGCGAAGAAGGCCGCGTGAGGACGCATTAGCAACGAAAGTCAGCTCTCATACGAACAGGTGACGCCATGATCGATTGGTTCGTCCACACGCTCAAGAGCTACCCCGAGATTGCGATCTTTCTGTCCTTGGCACTCGGATATTACTTCGGTTCATTCACTTACAAGGGGCTCGGTCTTGGCGCGGTGACGGCCACGCTGATTGCCGCGGTTCTGATCGGCCAGCTTGGAATTACGGTTTCCGGGCCGCTCAAGCCGACCTTCTTCCTGATGTTCCTGTTCGCCATCGGCTATGGCGTGGGCCCGCAATTCGTGCGGGGCATTTCGCAGGACGGGGTCCCACAGGCCTTGTTTACGGTGGTGGTCTGCTTTTTCTGCCTGGGCACTGCCTATCTTGGCGCGAAGCTCGCCGGGTACAATATCGGCTCTGCTGCGGGACTTTACGCAGGTTCAACGACCATCTCGGCGTCGATGGGCCTTGCGACCGATTCAATCAATCGTCTCGGCCAGTCACCTGAAGACACCAAGAAGCTTCTCGACGCGATGCCCGTCGCTTACGCCGTCACCTATATCTTCGGTACGATCGGATCCGCCCTCATTCTGGCCCTGGTCGGTCCGGCGCTTCTCGGCATTGATCTGGAGGCCGCCTGCAAGCGTTACGAGGAGAAGCATGGGGGCAAAAAGGAATTGGGTGGCCCCGGCACAGCTTGGAATCGGTTCGCGTTGCGCGCCTTCCGTGTGCGTGAGGGTGGACAGGCCGTGGGCAAGACGGTGCAGGCCGCCGAGGCGCTCGCGCCTGGAGAACGAATCTTCGTCCAACGTATCAGGCGCGGCAGTGAGATTATCGAGGCGACCACCGATCTCGTGCTTCAGGCCGGCGATGTGGTTGCGGTGGCTGGTCGGCGCGAAGTTTTGGTCAATCTGATCGGAGCTGTAGCCGAAGAGGTCGATGACCGCGAGCTGTTGGCAGTCCCTGTCGAGGGTCTCGATGTTTACGTGACCAGCAAGCAAATCGACGGAATGACGCTGGCCGAATTGGCGGCATCTCAGGGAACGCGCGGCGTGTTCTTGCGAAAGATCACCCGAGGCGCGACCGCTACCGATATCCCGATCCTTGTCGACACGAAACTGGAGCGGGGCGATATCGTTACGCTCGTCGGGCGAACCCAGGATGTTTTGGCAGCCACGAAGCTGCTGGGCTATCCGGACAAAGTAACCGATGTGGCGGATGTGGCTTTCATCGGCGCGGCAATCGCGATCGGCGCTCTTCTCGGCGCGGTGGTCTACAAGGTAGGCAGCATACCTCTCACCCTGTCCACCTCCGGCGGCGCGCTGATTTCCGGGCTATTTTTTGGCTGGCTACGCTCGGTACGCCCGACATTCGGGCGGATTCCTTCGCCGGCGGTGTGGTTCATGAATTCGGTCGGTCTGAATGTGTTCATCGCCGTAGTCGGCATCTCGTCGGGACCGGGCTTTGTCGCCGGATTGCAACAGCTCGGCTTTAGCCTTTTCCTATGGGGTGTTTTCGTAACGACGTTGCCGCTCATATTGGCGATGTATGTCGGAAAATACCTGTTCCGCTTCGATGATGCGATCCTCCTGGGGGCCTGCTCCGGAGCCCGCACGACAACGGCCTCGCTCGGCATGATCAACGATCGCGCCAAGAGCCAAATCCCGGGGCTTGGCTACACCGTAACCTACGCGGTGGGGAATACCCTGCTGACGATCTGGGGAATGGTTCTTGTCATCTTGCTGACTTAGCCGGACACGGCGGCTGATCATCACTTTTCGCTTAACATATGGGAGCTAACCATGGCAGACGAGCTTACCCTGCGCAATTTCGAAGCCCTGAGCCCCTTCGAGATCAAGGACGAACTGATCAAACTGGCTAAGAAGACGTCGCAGACGTCGCAGCGGGCCTTTCTGAACGCCGGTCGCGGCAATCCAAACTGGATCGCCACCACGCCGCGCGAAGGTTTTTTCCTTCTGGGTCAGTTCGCCGTTACGGAGAGCAAGCGCGTGATGGAACATCCTGCCGGTGTAGGCGGGATGCCGCAGGCGGCTGGGATCGCGGCGCGTTTCGAGGCGTGGCTCTCCAAACATGCGGA
>NZ_JBAVCF010000184.1:0-2059 GCF_049586575.1 Bradyrhizobium sp. | reverse complement strand
GTCGAAGGTGTACTCGGCCACCTGCCACCACAGGTACTGGTCGGAGCGATAGGCCTGCATCGCATCGATCGACTTCTTGAAGTCGGCGTTCTTGGCGGAAATTTCAGCCCACAATTCGTTGGTGGCTTTCAGGCAGGCTTCCAGCACTTCGTTGGTGAAGGGCCGAAGCTGCGTGCCGCCGGCCACCAGCCGCTTGAGCGCCGACGGGTTCTGCATGTCGTAGCGCGCCGCCATCCAGCTGTTGGCGTTCGCCGCCGCGTTGCTGAGGATCGCCTGATAATTCTTCGGCAACGTATTCCACTTCTCGAGATTGCAATACGCATGCACCGTCGGGCCGCCCTCCCAGAAACCGGGATAGTAGTAATACTTGGCGACTTTCTGGAAACCGAGCTTCTCATCGTCGTAGGGACCGACCCACTCGGCCGCGTCGATCGTGCCTTTTTCGAGCGCGGGATAGATGTCGCCGCCCGCCAATTGCTGCGGCACGACGCCGACCTTTTGCAGCACCTGACCTGCAATGCCGCCGATGCGGAACTTCAGACCGGAAAGATCGGCAACAGTCTTGATCTCCTTGCGGAACCAGCCACCCATCTGGGTGCCGGTGTTGCCGCACGGAAATCCGATCACGTTAAATTTCTTGAAGAACTCGTTGCCGAGTTCCTGGCCTCCGCCCTGATACCACCAGGAATTCTGCATGCGCGCATTCAGGCCGAACGGCACCGAAGCGTAGATCGCGAAGGTCGGATCCTTGCCGACGTAGTAGTAGGAAACGGTGTGGCACATCTCGATGGTGCCGTTACTGGTGGCATCGAGCGCCTGAAGACCCGGAACGATTTCGCCGGCGGCAAAAACCTGAATCTGAAATTTATTGTCGGTCATCTCGGCGACGTACTTGGCAAACTCCGTCGAGCCGCCGAAGATCGTGTCGAGCGACTTCGGAAAACTTGACGTCATACGCCACTTGATCTCGGGCGACGATTGCGCAATCGCGGGCGCCGCCACGGCGCTCGCCGCCGCACCCACTGCTGAAACTTTCAAAAAATCACGACGCTTCATTAAGGCATCTCCTTGTAGGCACGTTCCGACATTCATTGGATTTCTTGAATCGGCTTTAACATGGAAGCCGGGAGAGCGAAAACCGGGGTAATCGCCCCAAACCACCGAATAAACGAAAGTCTGATACGCCAGCGCCGCCTATCGCCGGATTTGACATTTCGACAATCACAAGGCGCTCGCCGCAGCGGGGTGCGAAATGTCAGCCCCGAACACTCTCGCCGACGCGCTCAGGCCGCAGCGATCGCGCCCTTCAGTTGGTCGCGGACCTTGGCCGCGATCGCCCGATAGATGGCCGCATGCGGTCCATTCGGCTCGCTCTCGACCACGGGCGTTCCGGCGTCCGAGGTGGTGCGGATCGACATGTGCAGCGGAATCTCGCCGAGGAAAGGCACGGCCAGACGCTCGGCCTCATGACGGGCGCCGCCATGTCCGAAAATATCCGATTGGGTGCCGCAATGCGGGCACTGGAAGTAGCTCATATTCTCGATGATGCCGAGCACGGGCACGTTGACCTTCGTGAACATCGCCAGTCCCCGCCGTGCATCGATCAGCGACAAATCCTGCGGCGTGGAAATGATGATGGCGCCCTTCAGTGGCACGGTCTGCGCCAAGGTGAGCTGGGCATCGCCGGTGCCGGGCGGCATATCGACGACCAGAACATCCAGCGTGCCCCACGCGACGTCGCGCAGCATCTGCGTGACCGCCGACATTACCATCGGTCCGCGCCAGATCATCGCGGTCTCCTCCTCCACGAGGAAGCCGATCGACATGATCGAAAGCCCGAAACGCTGAAGCGGAATCATCTTCCGCTCGTCGTTCAACTGCGGCTTCTCCCGAATTCCGGTTAAACGCGGCACCGACGGCCCATAGATGTCGGCATCGAGCAGGCCGACCCGCAAACCCAGATCGCGCAGGCCGAGCGCCAGATTGAGCGCGGTGGTCGATTTGCCGACGCCGCCCTTGCCGGAGGCGACCGCGATCACCGCGTCGACGCCGGGAATGC
>NZ_JBAVCF010000183.1:0-11749 GCF_049586575.1 Bradyrhizobium sp. | reverse complement strand
CGCAAGCGAGGGCGGGGGCAACGTCATCAATCTCGTCGGCATACCGTTCAATGCGACGGCGCCGACGACATGGGTGGCCGCGGCCGTGCTTGTCGTCGTCGGCTTCCTGGTCGCCCGCCTGACCTGGCGGCGCGTCGCCGAGGCCTGGGACCGCGCGGCGACCGTCGCCCGCGACCGGGGGTATCTTGCATGAGCGCGGCCATCGAACTCAATGCCGTGCAGAAGAGCTTCGGCAATGTCAGCATCATCCGTGACCTCAACCTCAGCGTCGCGAAGGGCGAGCGCCACGCGATCATTGGTCCCAACGGCGCCGGCAAGTCGACGACGTTCAACCTGATAAGCGGTTACATCAAGCCGAGCGCGGGCGAGATCCGGTTGAATGGCGACGTCATCTCCGGCTTGCGGCCGTTCGAGATCAACCGGCGCGGGCTGTCGCGCTCGTTCCAGGTCACCAACGTCTTTGCCCGCATGACCGTGTGGGAAAATATCCGCTGCGCCGTGCTGTGGGCAACGGGCCATCGCTACGCCTTTTGGAAAAATGTCGATCGCTTGCCGGAAGTGAGGCGGCGCACCGCGGAAATCCTCGAGGATATCCATCTCGGCCACCGCCGCGACGTGCCCGCGGGACTTCTGACCTACGCCGAGCAGCGCGAGCTCGAGATTGGCATTACCATCGCAGGCGGGGCCGACGTCGTCATGCTCGACGAGCCGACCGCGGGCATGAGCCTCGCGGAGACTGAACGCGCCGTCGCCCTGATCCGCCGACTGACCGAAGGACGCACGCTCGTGATCGTCGAGCACGACATGAGTGTGGTGTTCGGCATCGCTGACCGCATTTCGGTGCTGGTCTATGGGCAGATCATCGCTTCCGGCACGCCGGAGGAAATTCGCGGCAACCGGAAGGTCAAGGAAGCCTATCTCGGCGAGGAGGATCACTGATGCTGGAGGTCAGGGATCTTCACGCCTATTACGGCAAGAGCCATATCCTGCAAGGCGTCAATCTCGACATCGCGGCCGGCGAAGTCGTGAGTCTGTTGGGACGCAACGGCGTCGGCCGCTCCACCACCGTGAAGGCGATCATGGGCGAGGTGCCGCCGCAGGGCATGATCCGCTTCAAGGGACAGGATATTGCGGGCCTGCCGAGCTACAAGATCGCGCGATGTGGCTTGGGCTACGTGCCCGAACATCGCGACATCTTTCCGGGGCTGACGGTACGTCAGAACTTGTTGCTCGGCATCAAGGACGTCCGCCGTCCCGGCAAATGGCGGATCGACGGCATGCTCGAGATGTTTCCCAACCTGGCTGCGCGCGCCGATACCCCGGCGGAGGTTTTGTCCGGAGGCGAGAAGCAGATGCTGACGGTTTGCCGTACCCTGATGGGCGATCCCGAGCTCATCATGATCGACGAGCCGACCGAGGGACTGGCGCCGCTGATCGTGCAGCAGGTGGGCGATCTCATCGTGCGAATTGCCCAAGCCGGAGTGTCGATCCTGCTCGTCGAGCAGAAGCTCTCGATCGCCATGCGGATATCGCACCGCGTGTACGTTATGGGTCACGGCCGCATCGTATTCGAAGGCACGCCCGCCGAACTCAGGGAAAATAGGGCCATCCGCAAGGAATGGCTCGAGGTCTGATTAATTTATCCCGAATTTGGCACAACAGACATGGTCCGCGCTACGAGCACGGGAGCGCCAATCGCGGCCACAACAAAATTCTGGTGATCAATAATTGGGGGTGGGGGAAGACACTAATCCTCCCATTTTAGTATGTAGTGCGCAAAGGGCTTGCTTCCAGCGCTCGGCGCGGTGGCCGCCCCTGAGGCCGCGTTGATTCGGCCCGATGGATATGTGGCTTGGGTGGGAGATCGGACCGGGACGGGTCTCGCCGGCGCGCTGACCACCTGGTTTTGGGGCGCCCATGGAGATGCATTGACCGACCTGCCGGCCCGACCCCCGCTTGTCGCACTCATTGACCGAAATCTCGAAATCACGAAGGGGAGTGTTCATGTCGAGGATCGACCCTATGGCATAAAGACGTACGTCACAAAATCTTCGCCGGGCGGAGTGCGCGCGCGGAACTTGTGTGCTGTCTGTAACTTAAGATGTCTTGGGTACCTTTTGTGACTAAGCCCCGGGCAGGGGTCGGGGAGAGTTGCTTTGGAATTGCCTATCATTCTCGTTGTCGAGGACGACCAACTAATACAAAGCCTCGTGGAAGAAACGCTCAGCGATGGCGGGTTCGACACTGCCGTAGCTACATCAGGTGAAGATGCCGTGACCCTGCTAAAGGGAAACAAGGGCAAGTACCGGGCGCTTGTGACTGACATCCATTTGCAAGGCAAAATGGACGGCTGGGAAGCCGCGCAGCACGCCAGAGAGGTCGAACCGAACTTTCCAGTCGTCTATATGAGCGGGGCTGCCGCAGAAGAATGGACCTCGAAGGGTGTTCCGAACAGCGTGATGTTGTCCAAGCCGTTTGCACCGGCCCAGCTTCTTACCGCGGTCTCTAGTCTTCTCAACAAAGGCACACCTGCAATCTAGGTTGTTTTTGCGACACTCGCGGTCGCACTTTTCACGCGCGCATTCGACGGCTTCCAGGCGAACTTCGGAAGTCGACGCTCGTAACCGCGCCAGGTGCCAAACCGCAGATTACCAGCCCCAGTTGATTGCCGCCATCGCCAATAAGGCACCCAACAATGCCGGTGGCATGACAATGATGCCAAGTTTCAGAAACTGCCACGCGGTAACCGCCTCACCCTCACGTCGGAGCGCGATCAACCAAAGAATGGTCGCGAGCGAGCCGGTCACCGAAAGATTGGGCCCAAGGTCCACCCCGATCAACAATCCGCTGGTGACTTGAAGCGGGACGTCGGCACTCTGGCTCACGGTAGCGGCAACGAGTCCGCTCGGAAGGTTGTTGAGCAGATTTGACGCGAAGGCGACGATGACACCCGCGCCAACGGCCGTTTCTTGAGGTGACGCCAGGGCGGCCTCGTGGAGCATCCGAGCCATCACGCGCAGGATTCCGGTCTCCCCGACGCCCTCAACCAGGATAAACAGCCCGGCGACCAGCGGAATCACGTCCCATGAGACGTCGCGCAGAACGCGGAGTGGCGACTGTCGGTTGATCAACAAAACGACGACGGTAACGGCAACGCCGGCAATGAACGTCGGCAAACCGAGCTGCTGGTCAAGCGCCGACGCAGCAAGAAGCGAAGCCGCCGTCAGTCCGATTCCGAGTGCGACGCATTTGCCGCCGACGGACAGCGGCTTCGTTGCCGGGTCTTCGCCGATTTTCAGATTCAGTGCCTTGCGTTGTGTGAAGCGAAGCGCCGTGTATGTAACGACTATGGAAACTGTCGATGGCAACAGAAATTGGTGGAGCCACTGACCGAGGGGCGGCATATGCGAGCGGAAAATCACCAGATTTGCAGGATTGGATATCGGCAGCACAAAACTCGCGGCATTGGCGATGAAGGCGCAGATGTAGAGATACGGCAGCGGCTCGACGCGAGCAGCCGTCGCGGCCGCGTAGACGGCCGGCGTCAGCACGACCGCGGTGGCGTCGTTCGACAGGAACACGGTCACAACCGTGCCGACGCCGTAGACAATGAGAAACAGCCGCCTTGGCGAGCCTTTCGCGTACCGTACCGCGAGCGCCGCCAACCAGTCGAACAAGCCTTCCTGTCGGGCTACTTCCGAGAGCAGCATCATGCCAACGAGAAAAAGATAGACATCGGTCCCTTTCGCCGCCGCAGCGAGCGCGTCGCGCCACGGAAGCAGTCCCTGCACGACCAGTATCGCTGCACCGGCCACGGCCCAGACGTATTCCGGAACCCGAAACGGGCGGACGATGATGCCGAGCGTAGCCAAACCGGCGATGCCATAGATAACGTTGCTGCTGTCCACCTGCGCGGGTGCTCCGATTTAAGGGCCACGCGTGGGCCGATCGTGGTCAGGTCGCTGGTGTCGGTACGAGCGAAGCACGACCCTGGTCGGCTTTGGTAGCGCATGCCAGCCTGAGAGGCGATGAGAACCAAAGCCAGATTGCGATCGATCCAACGGCAAAACTTCCGAGAATGAGAAACGCCGCCGGATATCCGAGCTTTTGGGCGATCCAGCCGCCGATCGCGGGACTGAGCGAAGCTCCGATGCCCTGTACAGTCATGACAGCCCCTTGTCCGGCATTGACGCGGCCGGTCCCATTCAAGATGAGTGCGACCAGACAAGGGACGGCAACGCTCTGCAGACCCGCGCCCGAACCTCACGAAAGAACCCGACTTCCGCGAGTTGCGCCAGCCCATCGGCGTCGTTCGCGTCCGTCTTGTTCGCCGCCATATCGAGCGCCGCTTTAGCATGGCGCGCATCGATGCAGATGGCGGCCAACCCTTCGGTGCGCAGAGAATGATAAAACCATATCGACAGTGGCCCGGTCTCGAACACCACGCGTTTCACGGCTGGCGCCCGCTTGCGGATGAGCTCGGCTATGATTCTGGGATCAGATGCGCACTTGCCACGCCAGATCCGTTCACCTGACCGGCGGATCGAGACTGACGTCTCTTTCATCGACACGTCGAAACCGATATAATCTTCCATGGCTGTTCTCCATTCGATGTTTGGGCCCGGCGTCTAGTCGTGAGCCCGCATTTCCATCCTATCGGGGAACAGCCACCAGCTTCCACTATCGGTTGGGACTGATTCAGGGGTGACGCGCTCCCGCGATTACCCCATGTGGACGTTTTTGCGCCTGGAGACGAGCAGCGCCAAAGCGGACGGCGAAGCCGTGTGGTCCTGACGCCCCGACGCTGGCGTCAAGTTCTTGAGAAGCTAACGCTTCTCAGGGGCGACGGTGGCAAACAAGCCCGGTCACCGAGGAGAGCGCGGAGGAAACCGTTAAAACCATTGCGCGGGGAATGCCGGGTGTTTCCGGTGTGACCGTGGTGACTATGCTTGTGTGCTCTCACTTTTACCGCACACAAGGCGGGCGCGCGGCGCACCGGCTTTCCCTGCGCCCTTGTGTTTGGAGAGGGACGGACGTTGTTGCCAACCTCGGATGCTATCCGCACCGTGAGATCGCGAACGCATACCTGAAATCGGACGCGCGGCTTTCCCGGTTGACAGCGACCCTGATAAAAGCACGTTACGTCTCGCAAGGACTGCCCATGCAAACACCTCGTGAAATCCTCGGCAATCTCTGGACTCTGGCCGACGGCGAAAAAGCCGCGCTCGATGCGGTCACGCTGACCGGCGACGAGCCCCAACTGCCGTCGTCGTTTCGCGTTGGGGCCGCCGCGCAAGCGAGCATTGCCGCGGCAGGGTTGGCCGCGGCCCTTGTCTGGAAGTTGCGCAGCGGGGAAGATCAGAAAGTCGCCGTCGACATGCGTCACGCCGTCGTCGAATGCCGCAGCGAGCGTTATCTGGGCGTCGAGGGCACGCCGCCTCCGGCGGTATGGGACGCGATCGCCGGCGTCTACGAGACGCGCGATCATCGTTTTGTCCGTCTGCACACCAATTTTCCGCATCACCGCGATGCGGTGTGCCGCGTGCTGGGCTGCAAGGCGGAGCGCGATGAGGTTCAGGCCGCCTCGATGCAATGGGATGCGGAAGCCCTCGAGACGACGGCTTATGCCGCTGGCGGCGTGGTGGCGATGATGCGCTCCCATGACGAGTGGTCGGCGCTGCCGCAGGCGAAAGCGTTGGCGGCACTCACGGTCATCGAAATCGAAAAAATCGGCGACGCTGCGCCAAAGCCGTGGCCTGTCGGTGACCGGCCGCTTGCGGGCCTGCGCGTGCTCGATCTGTCGCGCGTGATCGCCGGCCCCGTCGCCGGCCGCACGCTGGCGGTGCATGGCGCGGACGTGCTGCTGATATCGGGCGCAGATTTGCCGGCGATCCCATGGCTCACCATCGATACCGGCCGCGGCAAGTTGTCGGCCTTTCTCGATCTCAAGCGCGACGAGGGCAGGCGCAAGTTGAAAGAATTGTTGGCGCAAGCCGATATTTTCTCGCAAGGCTATCGCCCGCGCGCGCTCGCTAGCCTCGGCTTCTCGCCTGAGGATGCGGCGCGGATCAGTCCAGGCATCGTCTATGTGTCGCTCTCGGCCTACGGCCATGTGGGACCATGGGCGGAACGCCGCGGTTTTGACTCGCTGATGCAGACAGCGACCGGCTTCAACCATGCCGAGGGACAGGCGGCCGGCATCGACGGCCCGAAGGAATTACCGGCACAGATTCTCGATCACGTCACTGGCTACCTGATGGCGTTCGGCGCGATGATGGCGAAGGCGCGCCAGTCCCGCGAAGGCGGCAGTTGGCATGTCCACGTCTCGCTGGCGCAGACCGGGCGCTGGATCTGGAATCTCGGCCGCCTCGCAGACGGTCTCAAGACCGAGGACTTGAAAGGTGAGGCGATCAAGCCATTTGCCGGTGAAACTCAATCCGGTTTCGGACGGTTGCGGGCGATTCGCCACGCCGCGGAGCTTTCGAAGACGCCGGCGTTCTGGGCGCGGCCGGCGATGCCGCTCGGCAGCCATCCGCCGGAATGGCCGGAGCGTCCTTGAGAGATGGGCATTTGCCCATAAATATTGCCCACTCGGTTTGTGGTTGACGTCCCTCAGCGCGCTGCCCTTGATGGCAGGCGGGGATGAAACCGCAGGAGATCAATCATGCGGACGGCGGAACGTCAGGGACAGCCTGGGACCTCCGATCAGATTCTGGGTGAGATCAGGGACTATTGCCGGGCGACGCAGACGGCCGAGTCCACCTTCGGGCGGCTCGTCGTCAACGACGGCAAGCTGGTATCCCGTTTGCGCGACGGGGCCAGGATCACGACCGGCACCCTCGACAAGGTTCGTGCGTATCTCTCCGAGCATCGCGGCGCTGAATCGCCGGTACCGGGCAAGCCGTCGGTCCAGCCGAAACCCGGCAACGGCGCCTTTGCGGCTGCGAATATAGCGCCTGCCGGATTCCGATTCTTCGACAACCGGCAGAAGTATCTCCTGTTCGTGTCCACCTGCAGCGAGAAGACCGAGGTCGCCAACCGGATTTCGCTCGAACTCGGCAGCCTGCAACCGGCGCCGCCCGCGCTTCGAATCTTCGATGCCGGTGTGGGCGATGGCACCGTGCTGTCGCGCGTGATGCGGGCGCTGCACGCCCGCTTTCCGACCATGCCGCTCTACGCCGTCGCCAAGGAAATCAGTTACGAAGACGTGCGGATGATGCTGGAGAAGATGGCGGACCGTTTGTTCGAACATCCCGCCACCGTGCTGGTCGTCACCAATCTCTATTATGCCGAAGCGCCGTGGCTGACGCCGCGCTCGGCGACCGCAGCCCAAAGCCTGATCTGGAAAGATGTCGCGCTGTCTGGCAACACGGCCCACGGCTTCGCCGAGCAGATCGGGGAGCTCGAAGGATTCCTCGCCGAGAACTGGCGCGCCGGAATTAGCCCGACCACCGGCAATCCGGTTTACGCGCGGCCCGTCATTCTCACGCTACGGCGCGAGGATCATTCCTTTCTGCTGGACCCGATCATGCCGCGGCCGGGGCGGGTGATGGCCGATTATGATCTCGTCATCGCCTCGCAGCCCTATCGGGCGCGAGCCAGCGTCGAATTCAAGGCGTCGAAGGTGGTTGCTCCGCTGGTGCGGTCGTTGCGGCCCGGCGGCCGGTTGATCGGCATTCACTCGCATGGCAACGATCCCGGCATGGAGATCATCGACGGAGTTTGGCCCGGCGACAATCCCTTCACCTCCGATCGCCATGCGCTCCTGCGACAGGTCAAGCATGAACTCGGCGCTACGGCGCGGCACTACAATTTCAACGCTTCGTCCGACGCGCGTTCGATTTTCCGCTATCGCATGCACACGCTTCCGGACGAAGTGAGCGGGCCGATCGGTACCTCGACGTTGTTCGCCGCATGGAATGCCGCAATCTATGTCGCGCAAGTCGAGGATGTCAGGTTGTCGGAAGTGGTCCGTGACGGCCGCTATCTCGAAGCGACCGACCGGGTGCTGAAAAAGCACGGCGGTTTGTGGTTCAACGACGAGACCTATGTGATCTCGCGCCGCCGCGCGCCGGCGTGATGTCGGAGCGCGCCATGACCGCACCCGATCGAACTTCCGACGACCTCACGCCACTCTTGTCGGCTGCTTCCGTCGAAGTTTCATCGGACGGACATCACCTGCCGTCGTTGCAGGAGAGTTTCGAAGCCGGCACCGATGTCACGATCACCTTCCTGCCCGGCGACGACTATCGCCGCAACGTCGAGACCGCCAGTGCGCTGCGCCGCGCCGGCTATAATCCGGTCCCGCATATCGCCGCGCGGGAGATTGCGTCGCGCGAAGCGCTTCACGATTTTCTGGCGAGGGCGCGAGGCGAGGCGGACGTTACCCGTATTCTCGTCATTGCCGGCGACGTTGCGGTGGCAAAAGGTCCTTACCGGTCAAGTCATGATGTGTGTGCCAGCGGGTTGATCGAAGCGAATGGCATCAAATCGGTGAGCATTGCGGGGCATCCCGAGGGCCATCCTTTTCTGTCGCCAACCAACGCTTTCAAGGCGCTCCAGGCGTGGCGGGACTGGGGGCGTCAGGCCGGAATCCGCGTCGAGGTCATGACCCAGTTCTGTTTCGAAAGCGCGCCAATCGTCGGCTGGATCGACGAACTCGGCGCGCGCGGCATTGATCTTCCGGTCATTGTCGGTCTTGCCGGTCCGGCAACGCCGGCGACATTGATGAAGTTTGCGCTCCGCTGCGGCATCGGCAATTCGATCCGGTCGCTGCGAGGCCAAATTGGCCGTTTCGGCCGCCTCCTGATCGATACGGGGCCGGACGATGTGGTGGCCGGCCTGCAATCGGCTTCCGGCAAGACGAAGGCTTCGATTGCAGGCTTCCATCTGTTTCCATTCGGCGGCCTGCGTAAGGCCGGTGAATGGCGGCGCAGTTGCACCGGACCGGCACCACAAACGGTACGGCCGGCCCAGTGAACTGATTCCTAGAATCCGTAGAGTCTCGCCGGATTGTCGACCAGAATCTTTTTGCGGATCGCCGGGTCCGGGGTCCAGACCGCCAACTGGTTGAGGACGCGGCCGTCGTCGATCTGATAGAGCGGCGTGAGGTCGGTCGCCTTCTTGTCGGGCGGCGTCACCGAGTTCGGATGCGGCCAATCCGATCCCCAGACGAGACGGTCGGGGTTGGCGGCGATCAGCGCCTGGGCGAACGGCACCGCATCCGGATAATCGGGCGCCTTGTTCGACAGGCGATAGGCGCCGGAGATTTTCACGTAGACCTTGCCGCTCTTCACGGCTTCGACGAGCTCGGCCCAGCCGGGCTGTTCGAGGCCCTTCGCTGCTTCCGCGCCGCCGAAATGGTCGAACACGACCGGGACGGGTGAGGTGGCGAGGACATCCTTGATGTTCGTGAGCAGCGGCAGGTTGGTGTAGACCTGGACATGCCAGCCGCGTCCCTTCACGCGATCGATCGCGGCTTCAAGGCGCTTGCGTCCAATGCTGGGATCGTTGACGCCGCCGGTGGCAAGATTGACGCGGATACCCTTGATGCCCGCTTTGCCCATCGCATCAAGATCGCTCTCCGAGGTCTTGTCGTCGATCACGGCAACGCCGCGCGCGGTATCGCCGCGGAATTTCATGCCCTCGAGCGTCGCCCGGTTGTCGGTGCCGTAAACGCTCGGCGTCACGATCACGACGCGCTCGATGTGAAGTGCCTTGTGCAGCGCCGCCATTTCTTCCGGAGAGGCCGGCTCGGGCGTGTAAACGCGCCCGGCAAAGAACGGATATTTTTCGGGCAAGTGAATGTGGGTGTGGCAGTCGCAGGCATGATCCGGAACGTCGAAATTCACCTTTGTCGTCGGCTGCGCCGCTTTGGCGAACGCCGCTCGGTTTTGCATCGCAACGCCAGCGGCAACGGATGCAAGCAAAAGATCGCGTCGATTAAGCATGGTCGTCTCCTCGTTTGGGTTCTTGTTGATTATTCGGCGGCGCTCGGGCTTGGCACGGCAGCCGGCGCTCCCGCCGCACGTGAAGCAAAGAAGGTGATGATCGCTGCCATCAGCGAACAGGCGGCCAGGAAATAAAGCCCGGCCTCGAAGCTCTTGGTGGAATTGCGGATCCAGCCGACGATGAAGGGACCGAAATAGCCGCCGAGATTGCCGGTGGCGTTGATCATCGCGATGGCGCCCGCTGCCGCCGTTCCCGTCAGGAAAATAGAAGGCATCGGCCAGAAAGCGACGCGCGAGCCATAAATGCCGACGGTAGCGGCGGACATTCCAAGCAGCGCCCAATAGGAGGCGCCGGACCACGCGGCAAAAGCGAGCCCGAGCGCGCCAAGCGTGGAGGCCACGATCAGATGCCAGCGACGTTCCCTGTGGCGGTCGGACGACCAGCCCCATGCCACGAGCCCGATGGTGCCTATGATGTAGGGCACCGAAGAAACGATGCCGGTCATCATGTTGGTAAGGCCAATTCCCTTGACGATTTGCGGCATGAAGAAAACGATGCCGTAATTCGCGGTCACGCTCATGAGATAGATCAGCGACAGCGCGACCACGCGCGGATCGCCCAGCGCCCGCATCAAGGTCATCCGGCCCGCGCTTTCGACCTGGCTGTTTTCGCCATCGATCCGTGCCTGCAGCCAATCCCTTTCCTCCGGCGCAAGCCAGTCGGCGTGCGCCGGGCGATCCGTCATCGCGCGCAGTATGACGAGACCAAGCAGGACGGCGGGCACCGCCTCGATGATGAAGATCCACTGCCAGCCTTTGACGCCGAGTACGCCGTCCATCTCGAGAATGGCGGCCGACGCAATCGATGCGACCGCGTTGGCGACAGGTTGGGCGATGAAAAGGGTCGAAATGACCCGGCCACGATATTCGGCGGGAAACCAGTAAGTGAAATACAGGATCATGCCCGGAAAGAATCCGGCTTCGGCGGCTCCCAGCAAAAAGCGGATGGTGAGAAAGCTTATCGTGCCCGTGATAAGGCAGGTGAGGCCCGAGAAGATCCCCCAGGTGATCATGATCCGGGCGATCCAGATGCGCGCCCCTACCTTCTCCAAAATCAGATTGCTTGGAATTTCGAACAGGAAATAGCCGAAGAAGAAGATTCCGGCGCCCCAGCCGTAGATGTAGGCATTGAAGCCGAGATCCTTGTTCATGGTCAGCGCAGCGAAGGAAATGTTGCTGCGATCGATATAAGCGATGCAATAGGCCAAGGCGATCAAGGGCAACAGCCGCCAGGAAACCTTGGCGATGGTCCGGCGCTCGATTGCGTGCATTGCTTCCGCGGCCGCCATGAAGTCTCTCCCCCGCTTTGCGCTCGATTTATTCAAGTGAGTGTTTTCGTAATCGCCTGCAGCACGCTTGTGAAGAACCTAGTTGGCCGTGGCCGTAAACAGTCCGGCATCTTCTTGCAGAACGAGCCGGTCGTGGATCAGTTGCTGTGTGGCCTTTGCGATCGCGGCTGCGCGGTCACCTGCGTTCGGATAGCGCTCCGCCATCGACAGGCGCGGATCGTTGTTTTTCAGACGCTCCTCACGGGTGGCTGCGAATGGGATCATGGTGCCGTTGTTGTCGCACAATTCGCCTTCGCTAAAGCCTGCCTTGCGCAGATTCCAACCGGTATGAGTTGCGGCCGGCGCTTCCAGCGTGGGCAAGTGAACGCCGGCAATGTCGCGACCATCGGCGTCGGTCTTCGGAACGAATACCGGATAGGCAACGCCTTTCGACGGCGGCATGTCTTCGGA
>NZ_JBAVCF010000182.1:0-2004 GCF_049586575.1 Bradyrhizobium sp. | reverse complement strand
GGGGGAGGGAGCATAAACGCCGGAGACTCGCAGCCATGAAGTTCACACTCTCCTGGCTGAAAGAACATCTCGACACCGACGAGCCGCTCGAAAAGCTCGCCGACAAGCTCACCATGATCGGGCTTGAGGTCGAGAGCATCGAGGACAAGGCCAAGGCGCTCGCGCCCTTCACCATTGCGCGCGTGATCTCGGCCGAACAACATCCCAATGCTGACCGCCTGCGCGTCTGCATGGTCGATACCGGAAATGGCGCTGCACCAGTGCAGGTCGTCTGCGGCGCTCCGAACGCGCGCGCCGGCCTCGTCAGCGTGTTCTCACCGCCCGGCACCTACATTCCCGGTAAGGACATCACGCTTGGCATCGGCACCATCCGGGGCGTCGAGAGCCGCGGCATGCTGTGCTCGGCGGCCGAACTTGAAATTTCGGAAGACCACGACGGCATCATGGAGCTGCCGGCCGATGCGCCGCTCGGCACGCCTTACATACAGTGGGCCGCACTCGGCGATCCCGTGCTTGAAATCAACCTGACGCCGAACCGGCAGGATTGCACCGGCGTCCATGGTATCGCGCGCGACCTCGCCGCCGCCGACATGGGCAAGTTCAGGGATCCCGCCATCAAGCCGATCAAGGGCGAGTTTCCCTGTCCGGTGAAGGTGACGGTGGAGGACGAGAAGCTTTGTCCCGGTTTTGCGCTGCGGCTGGTGCGCGGCGTCAAGAACGGCCCATCTCCGGAATGGCTGCAGAGGCGCCTGACCTCGATCGGCTTGCGGCCGATCAACGCGCTGGTCGATATCACCAACTTCATGACCTACGATCGAGCCCGGCCGCTGCACGTCTTCGATGCGGCGAAGGTGAAGGGCGGTCTCACCGTACGCCGCGGCCGCGATGGCGAAACGCTGCTCGCGCTCGACGGCCGCACCTACACGCTCGACCAGTCGATCTGCGTGATCGCGGACGATCACGGCGTCGAATCGCTGGCCGGCGTCATGGGCGGTGAGGCTTCCGGCTGCTCGGAAGCAACCACCGACGTGCTGATCGAATCGGCGCTGTGGAACGAAATCAACATCGCCCAGACCGGCCGCAAGCTCGGCATCAATTCCGACGCGCGTTATCGTTTCGAGCGCGGCGTCGATCCGGCCTTCATGGTGCCGGGGCTGGAAATGGCGACGCGGCTGGTGATGGAAATTTGCGGCGGCACGCCGTCGGAGAACGTCGTGTTCGGCAACGCCTTCGGCGACGACCGCATCATCGAATTCCCGGTTGCCGAAGTGAAACGCCTCGCCGGCATCGACGTGCCGTTTTCGGAAATAAAACGCATCCTCGGCCACCTCGGTTTCATGGTGGCGGGTCAGGGTCCGGTGGTGAAGGTTGCGATCCCCTCGTGGCGATCGGACGTGCACGGCAAGGCCGATATCGTCGAGGAGATCGTGCGCATCGTCGGCGTCGACCAGGTGCCGATGACGCCGTTCGAACGCGGCGATGCGCCGCGCAAGCCGGTGCTCAAGCCGCTGCAACTGCGCACCCGCCGCGCCAAGCGGGCGCTGGCCGCGCGTGGTATGGTGGAAGCGGTGACGTGGTCGTTCATTTCCAAGCCGCACGCCGAACTGTTCGGCGGCGGCAAGGCCGAACTCGCGCTAGCCAATCCCATTGCGGCCGACTTGTCCGACATGCGACCGAGCCTGCTGCCGGGCCTCGTCGTCGCTGCACAAGCCAATTCCGACCGCGGCTTCGCCGACGTCGCCTTGTTCGAAGTCGGTCAGGTGTTTCGAGGCGACCGGCCGGAAGATCAGTTCACGTCGGCTGCCGGCATTCGTCACGGGTTTTCAACGTCTGCAGGGCTTGGACGCAACTGGTCCGGTTCGGCAGCGGCGAGTGTATTCGACGCCAAGGCCGACGCCTTTGCGGTGCTGTCGGCTGCCGGCGCACCAATGCAGGCACTGCAGGTGGTGTCCGGCGGCGCTGCATGGTTGCATCCCGGCCGCTCCGGCACGATTCAGATCGGCC
>NZ_JBAVCF010000181.1:0-4273 GCF_049586575.1 Bradyrhizobium sp. | reverse complement strand
CGTATAGTATTTCTCCATCTCCTCGGCGGACAGACCGGCCGCCTGCGCCGTGATCTCGAGAATGACCGGGGCCGGGTTGGGATAGGCTTCGATGTTCAGCTTCAAAAATGCAACGAGCCCGGCCGCGCAGAACACCACAAGACCCAGCACGACGATCGCACTGCGCGTCAGACCGAACTCGAGCAAGGACTTGATCAACTGAACCCGCCGTGTGAATTTGAGTTAACGGATGGCGCGCGCAAGCGGCCCACTAGCCGGCGTCGCCCAACAAGAGCTTGTTGCTCAGGAAAACCGCACCATCCATGACGACGGTATCGTTGGGCTCGAGTCCGGACAGAATCTGCGTCCAGCCATCCTGCGCCAGCCCGGTCTTCACGGTTCGCTTGATAAAGTGGCGGCTGTCGCTGGTAACCCAAACCGTCATCGTTCCGTCACCCTCCCTGGCAATGCCGTTCGCCGGCATTGCCAGAGAACTGACGGGGTCTCCGACACGAATGACGAAACTCGCAAACATCCCCGACCGCAGCAGATGCTCGGGGTCATCGATTTGCGAGCGGACCAGTTGCCGGTGGCTATTCGGGTCGATCATCGCCCCCAACGCCGTCACATGTCCTTTGAAGACCTTGTCGGGGTAGGCCGGCACTCTGACCTCGACGTCCTGGCCGAGCTTGTAGGCCGGCGCGTCGGTCTCAACGACGTTCGCCAGCATCCACATCGTCGCCAGATCCGCGACCGAATATGGCGCCGGCGCATTGCCCGGCTGGACCAGAAGCCCGGGAGCAGCACTGCGAGCCACGATCCTCCCCGAGATCGGGCTTGGGACCAGCAAAGTGGAATCGACATGGCGCTTCTCCACGACCTGATCGATCTCGGCATCGGTCTTGCCGAAAATACGCACCGCATCCCGCGCCGCCTTGAAGTTACCTTCCGCGGTCTGCTCATCGGAGGTCGACTGATCGACCTCCCGCTGGGCGCTGCCGCCCGCCTTCAACAGGTTAAGCGCACGCGCCAGCGTTCGCTTCTGCAGTTCGAGCACGCCGGCGGAGGCCAGCAAGGTGGATTCAGCTTGCAGAAGATCCGGGCTATCGATCGTGAACAGGATGTCGCCGGCCTTGACGTCGTCACCGATGTTGTAGTTCGCCTTGAGGATTTTCCCGGGGTATTGCGAGAAAACCTGCACCAGCAGATCTTCGTTGAAGTCGATGGTGCCGACGGCCGTTTTGAATAGCGCGAAATTGCGCGATTCCACGGCTCCGATCTTGAGCGCGGCCGCCTGCTTTTCCGACAAATCGACGCTCTGCTCATCGGCTGCGGGCCGCACAGGTTCGGTCGAGGCGACGTGAACCCGGCCTTCGGATTGCCCGTCGGCTAATCCGATAAAGCCCCTGCCCCAGAACCACGCTGCGCCGCCGAGCAAAATCACGCCGAGCAAAATTGCGCGGGATTTCGACAGCTTTCCGAAAGCACTCACTCCAAAATTCCCAACATCGCCGCCCATCTTTTTGTCATGCTGCGTTACAGCATCGCGCTTACACTAACCTTACGTATCCTACTGTTTGAACGATTGTTTTACGGGAAAGTCATATGATAAAAATAATCGGAGCGGGGAAAACCCGCGAATTTGCCCAGATACTCCTCGCCTGCGCATACCCTGGGCAAGCAGTTGCCAAAGATATCAACAGTAACAAGCTGGAATTTCTCAGCTTTACTCGCCCAAACGCTGGCCTGATTGGCCGCCCCATCGCCCGCTGGCGGTCTTTGGCGTGTTGGAAAACCCGTTCCGCGAGTCGGAAGTCAAGGATGATCATATCGGCCGAGGCGATAATCGCGAAGTTTTATTGGGCGCTATCCCAAGATTGGCGTGGCCGTCGAATGCATGTGCATCCGATTCGCTGCTCAACCCGGGCCACGCGTCCTGTGGGGATGGCGAACAAGCGCTAGCTTCGCTGCACCGTTTCATAGAAAAATAATATCCAGATTCTCGGTTTGAGCGATTTATGCCCACCGAGGTGTCAATTGCCTCCGACGATGCCGCGGTGATCGGCACGGTTCGCAGCATTTCCCACGGGATTCCGAATATTCAGCAATCGCCTTCAATGATTTTTTGGCGCGCCTGTTCCTTTTGCGCCATACCCATCGCGCAACAGGTCGCATTTCGATATCTTTTATCTACGCCGTCAGTTCGATTTCATGATCGAAGCGATATATCGCTTCTCATCGAGCGGCGTCGCCTTCGCTGATCATCAGGCGAGGCAATGGACCAGACATAAACACGGACGACGCAAGCGCGCCGGACGTTCACGCCCCGCGCCCGGAATTGATTTTTCCCGAAGTCAGTTTCACGTAAGCGTCCGGTAACTTGATTTTATAGTGCACTGCTTACAATCTCGCTTCGGGGGTCGACCTGCAAAACGGAATTGCGACGGGAAAAGTCATGAAGTCTGCTATTGCCGCGGCGATCGCGATGTCCGCCGTCACGAGTGCGGCTGCGAATGCGCAAGGGAACGTAAGCCCGTTACAGCCTTGCACCGCGCGCGTCGTTCAGTCCGAAGAATTGCCGTTTGCCCCCATCGACAGCTGGCTCGTCAAGGTGACGCTCGCGATCACGCCGCACCACGGCAATACCTACTACACGACGTTGCATGACCGGATGCCGTGGCAGGGGCCGCCACCGCGGCGTGGCCAGGCATTCCGCCTGTGGTGCAATCCAGCCAATCCGAGCGATCTGCGTCTCGCGGGCCGCCCAGGCGCCTCATCCCCCTTCTGATCGACGTGACTGGCTTGGCCACGCCGGCGTCCGTATATGAAGAATTTGTTTTTCGAGCCGCGCGCTACCCTCGTTTTCCAATGAGCTTTTGTTTTCAAACGTGACACGCTCTGGTAAACCGATTTTGATGCCGGCTGCCACATATGGCCCAAGCCTTGCAAGCAAAACGCAGAATACAACGTCACACTGGAAATCGAAAATCATGCCTCCGTTTGTAGCAAGCCGCGACCGCAACCTGACGCACCCGTCGAAATCGACGGCGGTGATCGTTCGCTTCGGCTTGCGGATGGCCGCTGTCGGCGCCTTCGCGGTGTTCGGAGGCATTGGTTTTCAGCGAGGTCTCACCGTGATGCTATGGATGTCCACCATTCTGGGCGCGGTGGTCGCGCTGTTCGATGGCGAGGAACCACTCGCTTCAGGGCTTAACCATTGGGACGAGGCCATGGCCTATGCGGCCTTGTGCTGCCTTGCCTGCGCATTCGAACCTCCGATCTGATTCGGGTATGGCCAGCCTTCCATCGCGGGCTCCACGCAGCTTTATGAAACTCTTATAAGATCGCAGGTCTGCCGCTCTCGAATTCCTATCTGCCGCCGCGGATATTGAGAGCATGAGCCAATCCTTGCAGACAGAGCGACGCCACGTTTGCGAGCTTGCCGGTACGCTTCGCGCCGCTAAGGCTGTCACGCCGGAGCTGTTGTCGGATGTCATCCGCGATGCGTGCTGGCGGTTTGCTTGCGTCCCGCAGTCCGAACATTCCAGCCCGATCGATCGGTTGATCCAATCCGGCGCCTGGACCGACGTTGCGCTGGCCTTGCTCGACCTGGAATTACCGCAATGGCACATTCGCCGCATCACCTACGACGCCGGCGAATGGCATTGCGCCTTGTCGCGCCAGCGTGAGCTTCCCGACTGGCTCGATCAGTCGATTGAGGCCAGCCACGCGGACTTCTCGCTCGCGATCCTGAGCGCACTCGTCGAGGTTCGGCGCGTCAGCACGGTACCGGCCGAAACCAGCGTGCCGAGCGTACCCTGCACCACCATCCGGCTCTACGCGCCGATGTGCTGCGACAACTTCGCCTAGTGATGACGATCTGGCCTACCACCGCAACATGAATTTGACGCAGGAAGTAAAATCGATCCGGGTGATCGGCCGATTCTGCCTGCGGATGACCATCCTTGTCGTCTTCGCCGCGTTCGGCCATATCGGTTTTGCCCGAAGCCTGACGGCGTTGCTTGGGATGTCCGCCGTCCTGAGCGCCATGCTCGCAACGATCAAGCGCGAGCGCCTGCTCGGCTCCTCGCTCAATCACTGGGACGAAATGACGGTCTATGCCGCGCTGGGCTGCCTGGTCGCCGGCTTCGATGGCTATTCCGTTCCGATTTGAGGCTAGTGGGGAGCCTTATGCGGCCCCTATGAGATCGCAGACCTCCCGCTCTCGAATTCATATCCGTCCGGCAGGATATTTCGCGCACGGGCCACGCCACTCCCGTGGACTGGCTCCTCA
>NZ_JBAVCF010000180.1:0-1701 GCF_049586575.1 Bradyrhizobium sp. | reverse complement strand
CGTTTAACGTCAAGTCCGATCGTCGCGGCCGGCACCAGGCCGAACTTCGACAGCACAGAGTAGCGCCCGCCGATTGATGGCGCGCCATGGAAGACACCAGCAAAGTGGAGCTGGTTGGCTCGCCGTTCCAACGGAGAACCGGGATCGGTCACCGCGATGAAGTGTTCGCCGGCCTTATCCTTGCCCCTCTCTGCGCCGACGCGGTCGAAGAAATAGTCCGTGAAGATGTTGGGCTCCAGCGTGCTGCCGGATTTGGACGAGGCAATGAAGAGCGTCTTGCCGAGATCGATCGCCTGTTCGATCGTCCTGATCTGTGCCGGATCGGTGCTGTCCAGCATGTGGAAACGCGGCCAGCCTGCTCGCTGCCCGAAGGTTTTGCCCAGCACCTCCGGTCCCAGGCTCGAACCGCCCATTCCCAATAAGACCACGTCGGTGAACCCGCCCTGATTGACCTGCTCGGCCAAGCCGCGCAGTCGATCCAAGTCGGCCAATTCCTGCTCGACGATGTGCAGCCAGCCGACCCACTTGTCCTCGTCAATCCCTGCCCATAGCGACTTGTCCCCCGCCCAGAGCCGCCGAATGCGCCCATCATCGCGCCAGACTTCCATCTCCGCGTCGACGGCGCCCTTCATCTCCGATGAGCCCGGCGCGATCTCCAGATAGGCGCGCTCGCCCTCGAGCAGCATGCGACGTCGTTTCGCGATGGTGCCGAACAGCTTGTCGAACGCGTCCGCGAACTGTTGTACCCCCTCCTTGACCAGATCGTCCGTGACCTCCTTCAGTGAAACTCCGTGCTCCTCCAATTCGGCGAGCACGGCGCGAGCAACCGTGATATCCTGCTCGATGGCGTGGGGTATCACCTGCCCATGGTCGCGGAACGCGTCCATTGTCGCGGGAGGGATGGTGTCCACGGTGTCACGCCCGATCAGCGCCTCGACATACATCGTGTCCCTGTAAGCCGGGCTTTTGGTGCTTGTGGACGCCCAGAGCAGGCGTTGTGTCTGCGCGCCGGCTTCGGTCAAACGCTGCCAGCGCGGGCCGGAGAACAGCGCCTTGTAGCGAGCATAAGCGATCTTCGCGTTGGCGATACCCGTTTTCCCGCGCAACCGGTCCGCCAGCTTTTTGTCACCGAGCCTGTCCAGCCTTTTGTCGGTCGCGACATCAATGCGGCTGACAAAGATACTGGCAACACTGCTGATCTTCGACAGGTCGCCGCTGGACCGATTCAGATCTTCGAGCCCAGAAATGTATGCTTCAACCACCTGTTCATAGACGCTCACGGCAAAAAGCAAGGTGATGTTGATATTCAGCCCGCGACCGATCAGGTAACGGATCGCAGGGATGCCGGCCGGAGTCGCGGGCACCTTCACCATTAGGTTGGGCCGGTCCACGGCCGCCCACAGCCGTTGCGCTTCACTCAACGTGGCTTCGGTGTCGTTGGCGACGTAGGGCGAGCATTCCAGGCTGATGTAACCGTCGCGACCGCTAGTCTGCTCGTAGACCGGACGCAGCACATCGGCCGCGGCACGGATGTCGGCGATCGCCAGATGCTCGTAGATCGCCGAGATGCTGTGGTCCGCCTGCCCTTGAAACTGTTTCAGGGCTTCGGCGTATTCGTCGGTCTCGCCGATCGCCTTCTCGAAGATCGACGGATTCGAGGTGACGCCCTTCAATCCATCGCGCTCGATGAGCGTGCGCAAC
>NZ_JBAVCF010000179.1:0-9244 GCF_049586575.1 Bradyrhizobium sp. | reverse complement strand
AGCACGGAATTGACCAGGCTGCGCACGGACTCGGTCGAAAGATCAAGCCACCAGAGAACAAGAAGCGTCAGAATGCTGGCGGAAATACTGCCGCTCGCCAGGCGAAACACGGCTCGCCAGTGAACGCTCCGCGCCCAGCCATGCACGAGGCTGCCACCTGTCTTGGTCGCGGCTGCGTACAACAGGTCGGTGCCGACAGCAGTCTCGGGGTGGATGCCAAACAGCAGAATAAGGAGTGGCGTCATCAGCGATCCGCCACCGACGCCCGTCATGCCAACAAGCAGGCCGACGCCGAAGCCGGAAACCACATAAATCGGATCGATCACGCCAAAAGAGCCCCAGAGGTCACTGACCATGAGGTAGGATTATATTTCCTGAAACGGCAATAGTGTGAACGAAAAAAGAATGATCTTTCCAACCAGGAGATCAAAGGGCGATTTCAGCCTACAGATCCGGCTGCCCCTGGCACCTGCGACCCATCCCGCTACCGCTCGTCCTGGTATGCCAGTCTCGATGGGGCGGAAGGGAAGCTTGAATCAGGCGGCATCCCGGTGCGGGCGGAAAACCAGCGGCTGCTTTTCCAGCTCAACGGCCGTCACCGGGCGGCCCAGCAAATAGCCTTGCGCAAAATTGACGCCGAGTGTTTTCAGCCCGTCGAGCTGCTGGACGGTTTCCACGCCCTCAGCCGTGACCGACATATCAAGGCCGCGGGCCAGCGTGACGACCGAGGAAATGATCGCCGAACTCTCGTAACGCGCCGTCAGATTGCCCATGAAAGACTTGTCGATCTTGATCTTGTTGAAGGGGAACGTGGTCAGGCAGCTCAGCGATGAATAGCCGGTGCCGAAATCGTCAAGCGCCAGCGAGACGCCGATGCTGCTCAGCCGTTCCATGAAAGCGAGGTTTTCGGCCGCGCGCTCCAGCAATACGGATTCGGTGATTTCGATTTCGAGCCGCTCCGGCGGCAGTCCCGAATTTCGCAATGCGATCTCGATGACATCGAACAATTCGGCCTGCTTGAATTGCACCGGCGAAAGATTGATCGAAACCCTGGTGTCCGCGGGCCACAACGTCGCATCGTCGCAGGCCTGGCGGATGATCCATTCGCCGAGCGGCACGATGAGGCCGGTTTCTTCTGCAAGCGGGATGAACTGATCCGGCGGGATCAACCCCCGCGTCGGATGACGCCAGCGGATCAGCGCCTCGGCACCGCGCCTGCGGCCGGTCTGAACGTCGAAATAAGGCTGATAATGGACTTCAAACAGACAGCGCGCGATGGCATCCCGCAGGTCGCCTTCCAGCGTATTGCGCGCTTCCAGTTCGACCGACATCACCTCATCGTAGAGCGTGAAGCAGTTCCGCCCCGCGGATTTGGAGCGGTACAGCGCGAGGTCGGCTTTTTTCAGCAATTGCTCCCGGTCTTCGCCGTGCCCGGGCGCCATCGAAATGCCGATGCTTGTGCCGATCTCGACCTGATGGCCGGGAAGCTCGAACGGTTCGGCGATCAGCTTCGAAATCCGGCTCGCCAGATCAATCGAACTTGCGCGTTGATCGTAGCGGCCCGCCTGGATGATGGCAAATTCGTCGCCGCCAAGCCGCGCCAGCACATCGCCTTCGCGCAGCGCGGACCGCAACCGGATGGCCACCTGACGCAGCAGCGCATCGCCCGCGGCGTGGCCGAGCGAGTCGTTGACATTCTTGAAGCGGTCGAGATCGAGCATCAGGACCGAGAACACGCCGCGCAGATATCGCGGATCCGAGCCTGCGCGCTTGAGCTGCTCCAGAAAAAATGCCCGGTTTGGCAGCCCCGTCAGAATGTCGGTCTGCGCCAGTTCGAGCACGCGGCGGTTCGCCAGCGCCAACTCGCGCGAGTTGCGGCTTGCCATGCCAAGATAGACGGCAAGGAAAATGGTGACGGCGCAGCCCGCCATGAGCACCGTCAGGGCACGGTCGTAGCGCACTGTCAGGTGGCCGCCCGCGGCAGGAATGGCCTGCACCTGCCAGCTTGCATCCGCGATTTTGAGCGCGCCGGACCAGTACGGGCCTTTCGCGAAAGCCTGCATCGTCCGGGATGTCGCTGGCACCGACGAATAATCGGGCTGAGATTGCACCATACCTGCCACAGCCGGTGGATAGGCGATGAGAACGACCGCAGTGGACTCCGCCGTATCCGATCGGATCGATTGCAGGAGCTGGCCGAGATCGAACATTCCCATCACGAAGCCGTTCAGGTTACGCCGGCGGTCGGCGACGGTGAAGCGTGAGGTTCCCTTCACGTAGACGGGCACAACCACCAGAACGCCGTGGATGCCAGCGTTGTCGTTCTTGAACAGGCGTGTCGGCGTAACGGTGACCGTATCGTTGTCTCGCGCGCGCTCAAGCGCAGTCCATCGGATCGGATCGGTGAAATAATCCATGCCGTAGACCTGCGAGATCTTCGGCTCGGTCGAAAAGAAGACCGGGAAGTAAACCTCGTCGTCCGGCGCAACTGCGAGCGTTCCGTTCGACAGCGATTTGAAATGATAGGACGGAATCCCGTCGTTGACGGCCGCCGCCTCGAATTCAGCGCGCTCCTTGCGATACACTTTCGGCAGCCAGTGGACGCGAAGGACGCCGGGATGGTTCTCGAACAGCCGGCTGCCGAAAACCTCGAATTCGCTGCGCGTCACTTCCTCGTTGGCGGATTCGAACAGCGTGCGCAGCGTAACGAGCCTGCCGAGATATTCGTTGACGCCGTTCTGCATTTCGAGCAGTTGGGTCGCAGCCACGCCCTCGAACTCCGTCCAGGTGACGCGGCGCTCCCAGCGCGCAACGGCATAGGCTGCAGCAAGCGTCAGCAACAGGCCAACGGCTGCGGCAACCCAGCCGGGCCGATAGGATCCGGATCGGGCTGCGGGAGCTTTCCTCCGCTCTACCATGTCTTCCTGCTCGCTCTCGCGGGGATCTCGGCCGCTCACCGCCGCCCTCGAATGGCCGTCGCCACCGTCAACCCTTATGCGGCTAACGCTGGTTAAAAAGCTTGAAATATCAGGGAGGATAGCGCCGGGTTTGGATGCCTTAGTTAATGATCCTTAAGGATCAACATCAACTGCCGCGCGACGATCGGAACTTGCTGCCCACGTCAGGAATTAGCGAGCTCTTCACTGCGAACCGCTAGCGTCTGCACGCCTCATCCAGTTCCACCGTTCAAGAAATCTGATCATGCGTTCAATACAACCTGCGATCTTACGCGGCCTGCTGCTTTTGCTTGCCGCGGGCCCGGCTCGAGCCGGCGAGGTCGGCGTCATGCCGGACCGGATACTGTTCGGTCAGGCGGCCGCGATGTCCGGCCCTTCTTCGGCGCTGGGCCTGAAAATGCGCCAGGGCATTCGGGCGGCCTTTGCCGAAGTCAACGCCAAAGGCGGCGTCCATGGCCGCAAACTCGAGCTGATCAGCCGCGACGACGGCTATGATCCCGATCGCTCGGTTGTGCAGACGCTCAAGCTGCTCGACGACGACAAGGTTTTCGCGCTGATCGGCGCCGTCGGCACGCCGACGTCGCTCGTGACCGAGCCGATCGCCAAGAGCCAGAACGTGCCGTTTATCGGGCCCTTCACCGGGGCGGGTTTTCTTCGCGAGAAAGGCCTCGATAACGTCGTCAATATTCGCGCGAGCTACGGCGCCGAGGCTGAAGCCTGGGTCAAGCATCTGACCGAAGATCGCCACATCACGAAGATTGCGATCTTCTACCAGGACGATCCCTACGGCCGCGACGGCCTGGCCGGTGTCAAGCTCGCGCTGCAGAAACGCCGCATGGAGCTTGCGGCAGAAGCTACCTACGAACGCAACACCAAGGCAGTCGGCATGGCCATGCGCACCTTGAAGCGCGCCGAGCCCGAAGCGGTGGTCATGGTCGGCACCTACGCTCCCTGCGCGGAATTCATCAGGCTGGCGCGCCAAAGCGGCTTCAATCCGGTCTTCGTCAATATCTCCTTTGTCGGCGCCAACGCGCTCGCCCAGGAGCTAGGCCCCCAAGGCGACGGCGTGATCGTGTCGCAGGTCGTGCCATTCCCATGGGATGCATCCATCAAGGTCGTCGCCGACTACCAGGCGGCCGAAAAAGCGCTCGACCCGGATCTGCTGCCGGACTTCGTTTCGCTTGAAGGATATCTTTCCGGCCGGCTTGCCGCCGCTGCGCTTGAAATGGCGGGGCCTGACCCCACGCGCGCCGAGATGCTGCGTATCATCAACGAGGTCGGCAGGTTCGACATCAGTGGAGATAACCTCACGGTCGGAAAAAAGATGCGGGATGCTCCCGCCAGGGTTTTCCTGACGCTCATCCAGCCCGACGGCACGTTCAGGGCTGTCGACAAGCTATAAACGGCAGCCGGTGCGGCAGAGGTCGCGCTTGCCCGCCCGGAGCTTATCCGGCCTTGATTGAATCAAAACCGGGCCCCAGTTTTTGTCTTGACGCGTTATCTTTACGCGAACCGGTTCCCACTTCGCTCGAAAACGCTCTAGATCCGCTTCAATGCCGTGAGGATGATCTGCGGCGTCAGCGGAATTTCGGTGATGACCGCGCCAAACGGCCTCAATGCATCGTTCACCGCATTCGCCACACACGCCGCCGCGCCGGCGGTCCCCGCCTCGCCGGCGCCCTTGGCGCCGAGTTCGCTTTCGGCGGTCGGCGAAACGACGTGGCCAATATCGATGTCAGGCATCTCGCCCGGCATCGGCACCAGGTAGTCCGCCATATTGGCGTTGGTCAGTTGTCCACGTTCGTCATAGATGCATTTCTCGAACAACGCGGCGCCGAGGCCTTGCACCACTCCGCCCCGGATCTGCTCATCAACGAGTTGCGGATTGATGATGGTGCCGCAATCTTCCACCACCCAATGCCCGAGCAATTTGACAAAACCGGTATCGGTATCGACCTCAAGCCAGGAGGCCTGGACGCCATTGGTGAAGGCAAACGGATATTGGCGCGGCACGTAATGACGCGTCGCCATCAATTCCGGCTGAATACCGGGCGGCAACGTATCGGGACGGAAATAGACGATGCGAGCGAGTTCGCGCAGCTCGATCCGCGGAGCCCGGTCGGTTGCGTTCACCACCGCATCATTGGCGATGTCGAGCTCGGCGGGCGTGGATTGCAGGATCGCGGCGGCTACGTCCAGAATGTTCCGCCGCAGGATCTTGGCAGCCTGCAGCGCCGCCTCACCGCCAATGCCGGCGCCGCGCGAGGCCCAGGTGCCGCCGCCGTAGGGCGTCTGATCGGTGTCGCCGAGAATGACGCGCACCCGCTCCATCGAAACGCCGACCACGCTGCCGACGATTTGCGCGGTGAGCGACTCCGAGCCCTGCCCCTGTTCGGTGATGCTGGTCTGGCAGATCACAGCGCCTTGCGCATCGAGCCGAACCGCAACACCGTCTTGCGACGAAATTTTCGCGCCGCCGACCCCGTAAAATGCCGCGCTCGGATTGGTGACCTCGATGAAGCTCGCAATCCCGATGCCGCGATGAATGTTTTTCCTGCGCAGGCTTGCCTGCTCGGCCCGCAGCTCATCGTAGTTCATCATCGCGATCAGCTTGTTCAGCGACGTGTGATGCGACAGCAGCTCGAAACGCAGGCCCGCCGGCGACGTGCAGGGATAGGCGTCGTCGGCGATGAGGTTGCGCCGCCGGATCTCCACCGGATCCATGCCGATTTTGGCCGCGGCGAGATCGACCAGCTCCTCCGTCACCGAACATGCGATGGGATGTCCGACAGCGCGGTACTGGCACATCACGTTCTTGTTCTGAAACACAACGCGGGCGCGGGCGCGATAATTCTTCGTCGTGTAAGGTCCGCCGATGAGATTGACGACCTGATTGGCCTCGATCGCGCTGGTGCGAGGATACATCGAGTACGGACCGATGCCGGTGAGGTCGTCGATCTCGAACGCGGTGATGGCGCCGTCGCGCATGACCCCGATGCGGCCCTTGCAGCGATGATCGCGGGCATGAATATCGGTATTGAAACTCTCGATCCGGTCGGCGACGAATTTGATCGGCCGGCGCAGCAGTTTCGATAAGGCATAGGTCGCCATCTCGTCGGCGTAGATGTGCACCTTGATGCCGAAGGAGCCGCCGACATCCTTGCAGACCACGCGAACCTGCGCCTCCTCGAGGCCCAGATGCAGTGCGGCGATGTTCTGCACCATATGCGGGGCTTGCGTGCCCTGATAAATCGTGAGCCGCGCCTCCGCGGCATTCCAGTCGGCGACCACCGCGCGCGGCTCCAGCGTCACGCCAGTGTGCCGCCCGAACACAAATTCGACCTCGGCGACTTCGTCGGAGTTCGCAAAGGCGTCATCGACCGCACCGACATCGAGCGTGCGCTCGAAAGCAAGGTTATCGCCGAGGGACGCATGAATAACCGGCGTAGCGGAATTGAGCGCGGTGCGCATGTCCGTGACCGCTTCAAGCTCTTCGTATTCGATCACGACCAGTTCAGCGGCGTCCTCGGCCGCCGCGCGGCTTGTCGCCACGACGGCTGCAACTGCCTCGCCCTGCCAGCACGCTTTTTCGATCGCTATCGCGCGTTGGGGCGCGGACTTCAACCCTTTCATATGCGTGAGCACGCCGACCCATGGCGTGATGACGGCGGCGAGTTCCTCGCCGGTGACGACGGCGACGACACCCGGATTTTTCTTCGCAACACTCGTGTCGATCGAAACAATCCTCGCGTGGGCATGCGGCGAGCGCACGAACACCACGTGCGCCATCCGCGGCAGCTCCATGTCGCTCACATAGAGGCCGCGCCCCTGCAACAGCCGGTCGAGATTGGGGCGCGGCACCGACTTGCCGATATAGGAATTCGGGCGGTCCAGCTCCGACAAGGTTTGCGGCGTGGCCGCTTGCTCGTTCATGGCGCGCGGCTCTTGTTGCGGCTTTTGCGCGTTTTGGCGGTTGCTTCCACCGCATCGACGATCGCCTGATAGCCGGTGCAACGGCAGTAGTTGCCGGAGAGATGCTCGCGAATCTGTTCCCTGCCCGGCTCGGCTTCATGCTTGAGGAGATCCTGTGCGGTGATGAGCATGGCCGGGGTGCAATAGCCGCACTGCAACGCATTGCGCTCGCGGAATGCGGCCTGAAGGTCGGCCATTTCACCGGAATCCGACAGGCCCTCGATGGTCTCGACCGTGGCTCCATTCGCCTGTACCGCGAGCATGAGACAGGAACGAACGATCTCGCCGTCGACCCGCACCGTGCACGCGCCGCACACGCCGTGCTCGCAGCCGACATGCGTGCCGGTCAGCTTGAGATTCTCGCGCAAAAAATCCGCCAGATTGATCCGCGGCAAGACATGCGCGTCGATGCGCTCGCCATTGACTTCAAGAGAAATGGGAAGTGGCGCTGTCATGCCAATTTCCAGGCCGCCAACTCGGGGCGAGATAGCAGTTCGGCAACACACCGCGCCAGCAACACCTTCGACAGATGACGTCGCATGGCGCCACTCGCCTGCTGATCTTCGGGCGGATCGAGAGCCTCCCCCAAAGCCTGCAAGGCCTCGGCAAGTACCCTTGGTGTCACGTCCGCCCCAAGCAGCGCCGGTATCTTCACGTGGACGGCCCTGTCGCCGACGCCGAAGAACGCTGGGCGAAGATCGGTTAGTTTCTGATTGTCGATCACCGCCTGGGCTGCCAGACCCACGATGGCGTAGTCGCCGTGGCGCCGGGCAAATTCGCAGAAGTAATGCGCCGCATTTGATCGCGGCAGCGGCACTTCGACCGCAACCAGCAACTCTGCGGCGGAAAGCGCCGTCTCATAAATACCGATGAAAAAGTCCTCGGCGGCAATCCGGCGCTCGCCTGTGGGCCCACGAACGACGATCGTCGCATCGAGCGCGATCACGCAGGCCGGCAATTCCGAGGCCGGGTCGGCATGCGCGAGACTGCCGCCGATCGTGCCACGGTTGCGGATCGCCGGATGCGCTACGTGAGCGATTGCTTGCTTCAAGAGCGGCGCACAGGTTGCAATATCGGGCGAATTTTGCAGATCGACATGGCGGGTCAGCGCGCCGATCGAGAGCGTCCCCTCTCGCCTTGTGATGCCGCGCAGTTCGTCGAGCGCGCCGATATCGACGATCAGTTCCGGCGCGAGCAAGCGGAGATTCATCGCGGGCATCAGGCTTTGGCCGCCGGACAGCACCTTCGCGCGCTCGCCGTGTTCGGCGAGAAGCTCGATTGCATTGCCGATGCTGCTGGCGCGGGCGTAGCTGAAAGCCGAGGCTTTCATGAAAGGTAACCTCCCCTCCCAACGGTTTTTCTTGGGATTAGACGGCCCGACCCGTCAAACGTCAAGTTTGTTTATCGAGCGATTATTTCTGGTGACCGGCTCCCGGATCGGGGGTAATGGATGCAAACGCCAGTGCCCCGGTTCCGAAGTTGGTCTCATATTGCGGCCCCAGGTTTACGAACTTCGGAAATCCAAAGGACACTGGCAAGCCTATTGATCTGGTGTGGCTTTGGTTCAGAAGTCCGCATGACGGACTCGCGGCAGTGATGATGCGGACTTCTGAACCGCCACACTACGGAGAGAGCGAACGATGAAATTGGGTTTCTTCACCATGCCGATCCACCCATTGGAGAAGGATTGGCGTCAGTCGCTCAGGGAGGACCGCGAGGCGTTTATTCTGGCTGACGAACTCGGCTTCACCGAAGGCTACGTCGGCGAGCACGTTACCGATCGGGCCGAAAACATCACCTCCTGCATCGCGTTCCTGGCGTGGATTGCGGCTGCGACCAGGCAGATCAAACTTGGCACCGGCACCATCAACATGCCGAATACCCATCCGGCGGCGACCGCCGCGAGCCTCGCGATGCTCGATCACATGCTCGACGGACGGCTGATCTTCGGCATCAGCCCGGGTGGGCTTCTGTCGGATGCCGAGCTGTTCGGCAATCTCGACGCCGACCGCAACGAGATGTTCCTGGAGTCGATCAACCAGGTTCTCGACATCTGGGCCAACGATCCGCCCTACAACTTCAAGGGCAAATACTGGAATATCTCGGTCGAACGGACGTTCATCGAAGATATCGGCCAGGGTTTCATTGCCAAGCCGTTGCAGCGGCCGCATCCACCGATTGTCGTCACGGCCGTGGCACCGTTCTCCAAGGGCGTGACGGAGGCGGCCGTTCGCGGCTGGGATCCGATCTCGGCGAACTTCCTGATGCCGGCCTGGGTGAAAAGCCATTGGCCGAAATATGTCGAGGGCTGCGAG
>NZ_JBAVCF010000178.1:0-20751 GCF_049586575.1 Bradyrhizobium sp. | reverse complement strand
GTGGCCCAAAACCAGTGCTCGCCTTCGCGCCAATCGATCAGGAGGTGTTTGACCAGGAACGAGGCCACCACCATCCGCACCCGATTATGCATGACACCGGTCTGCCAGATCTGGCGCATGCCCGCATCGACGATGGGATAGCCAGTTTGGCCGCGCTGCCAGGCGGCAAGCGCCTTTTTGTCGTGCTGCCAGGGAAAAGCGTCGAAAGAGGGTTGCAGACTGCGCGTGGCGAGATCGGGCACGTCGAACAACAGATGCCGGCAGAATTCGCGCCAGCCGAGTTCGCTCAGGAATTTGTCGGCGTCGCTAGCGAGAGCAGGGCGCTCGGCGGCAGCAAATTGCGCGGCGTGCCAGACCTGACGTGGGCTGATTTCGCCGAAGCGCAGATGCGGCGAGAGGCTCGACGTGCCATCGCGGTCAGGCCGGTCGCGGTCGCTGGCATAGCCGGCGAGGTTTTCTTTCAAAAAATTCTCAAGCCGCTTTTGAGCGGCGTTTTCGCCCGGCGTCCATGTCTCGCGTAATCCGCTGGCCCAATCCGGGTGGGTAGGCTCAAGACGAAGGTTTTCGACGGTTTCGCCAGCAAAGATTTCCCCGGCGCGCAAATGGAGTGGGGCGGGCAGCGGGCTTGGCGGTGCGCCCATCGCCTGCACGCGTCGCCAGAACGGCGTAAATACCCGCAATCCCCGGCCTTCCTTGGTCCGGACGGATTCCGGCGCAGCCAAAAGATCGCCGGCAAAACCGTGGGTCTGGACGTCAATCTCGCCAAGCGCGGTGACAATGTCGTTCTCGATGGCCCGGTGCGATGCTTGCGCGATCTCGTTGTAGAACACACCGTGCGCGCTGCTTTCCCGCGCAAGCTCGAGGATGATCCTGGTTGCGTTTCCCTTCCGCAGCAGGAGCGGTACGCCCAGGCTACCAAGTCGCTTCTCAAGGACCCGCAGCGATTGCGCCAGCCACCAGCGGGCCGCGCCACCGATCGGCCGTGGGCCGCTCGGCTCGCTGGTTTCGTCGAAGACGTAAAGACAGATCAGCGGCCGGCCGGTCGCGGCGGCGGCCTGCAGCGCAGGATGATCGGAGAGGCGGAGGTCGTCGCGAAACCAGACAATGCAGGGAGCGTCGGATCGATCGGCCATCAATCGGGTAACTCACTAGTGCGGCGGTTCAGAAGCCCGCATCGTTGCTGCCGAGGGTTCGTCACGCGGACTTCTGAACCAAAGCCACACTAGATCAATAGGTTTGCTAGTGTCCTTTCGATTCCGAAGTTCGAAACGTGGCTCCGTAAAATGCTGCGAACTTCGGAATCGGGACACCAGGAGAGCGTCAGATCCGCTCCGCCGCAAATATTGCAACGCGGCCCGGTTCGGTGCGTAACTATATCGAGAGCAAGCGAGAAAAGCACGGAGGGTGGCGTGAAGCGGTGCGCTGTTCTTTATCTGACGACATTGATCGTGCTTGTACCTGTGGATTTTCTGTTCCTCGGGATGGTCGCCAAGGGCTTCTTCACCTCTGAAGTCGGCGACATGTTGGGCGAGATCAGGCCTTTGCCCGCAGTCCTGTTCTATCTGCTCTATGTCGCTGGCGTGCTGGTGTTCGTCAATGCGCCGACGGGGGCGACGTGGCAGTCGACACTGCTTTATGGCGCGCTGTTCGGGCTGTTCTGTTACGCGACCTTCGACTTGACCTCGCTGTCTCTGCTCAAGCACTGGACGTGGCCCGTGGCGATCGTCGACGTGTCCTGGGGCGCGTTTGTGACGGCGTTGTCGTCCACGGCGGGGCTTTTGATCGCCGATCAGATCGCACCGAGGCTGTGACCGTCAAAAAGAAAATGCCCGGCGCTGGCCGGGCATTCGCTGCGATCGAGGTGCGCGCGGCTTATTTCGGAGCCGGAACAATGCGGATGTACGGTTTCGGCGACTTCCAGCCGGCGGGCCACTTGGCTTTGGCTTGGTCGTCCGACACCGAGCCGGAAATGATCACGTCTTCACCCTGTTTCCAGTCAGCCGGCGTCGACACGCTATGCTTGGCCGTGAGCTGCAGGGAATCGATGACGCGCAGGATTTCCTGGAAATTGCGTCCCGTTGACATCGGATAGACCAGCACGAGCTTGATCTTCTTGTCCGGGCCGATGACGAAGACGTTGCGGACAGTCTGATTGTCGGCCGCCGTTCGCGTCGCGACGTCGCCGGAGGCCGCAGCCGGCAGCATGTCGTAGAGTTTCGAGACGTGAAGATCGGTGTCCCCGATCATCGGGAAGTTCGGCGCCGTACCTTGCGTCTCGCGAATATCTTCCGCCCACTTGCTGTGCCGATCGACCGGATCGACAGAAAGGCCGATCAGCTTGACACCACGCTTGTCGAATTCCGGCTTCAGCTTTGCGACCGCGCCGAGTTCAGTGGTACAGACCGGAGTGAAGTCTTTCGGGTGCGAAAACAATAGCGCCCAGCTATTGCCGATCCAGTCGTGGAACTTGATCTTGCCTTCGGTGGTTTGGGCCTCGAAATCCGGGGCTACGGCGCCAATCGGGAGAGCCATCAGTCAACCTCATCGTTCATCTTGGGGGGTGAAATTGTTCTCTTCGAGTATAGGAGGCAGCCGACCCCAAGTGAACGGCTGTGCCAAAAAGGGAAGTTTATTCTCTGTGCGGCCGTTGTCCTAGCATCTTCTTTCGGTAATTGGCCAGTTGCAGAATGACGCGGCTCCGCGGGGGAGCAAAGGGACTGCCCCGATGTTGCCGCTTATGGCTTCCACAAGCCCGCCTCCGCATTCGTGAACCGCGACTGAAGTCACCGCGACAAACCGCAACCCCTGAAAATCTCCTGGGTCGGGTTTCGAATCGTTAACCACTCGTTTACGCCGGCGGGGCTTTGTTGGCCCCGAACCCGAACAAGAAACTGAGAAGAGTAATTCCTATGACTGCCCCGTTGGCCGCGTCGGCCGAGCCTGCCGCTGCCCTTGAGCCCTCCGAAATTTCCTGCCGTGAAACCGCCGCCCGGGCGCTGACGATTGTCCGCGACGGGGTCATCACCGGCGAGGGGCCGACCACCAAAGGCCGCGTGCATTTCTCCCGAGAGCTGGACGCTGACGACGTGAGATGGTGTGAGCGCATCCTGACCGCTTCCGCCGTGGCGCATCAGCCGGTCAGCCGTGCTGAAGCCGAAGCCTTGTTTGCGATTGACGGCGCCGCGGCCGAGCGCAATGACTCAGGACGCTTCGACGATCTGATCGCCAAGGCGGTGGTGCATCATGCTGCTTCGGCCTCGGGCCTGCCGGTTCCGCCACGGACAGTTGCCCTGGCGCCGGAAACGGCGATCGAGAGCTGGGCACCGGTGAGGTCCGCCGGCGTCGATATCGAAGTTCTGGAATGGATCGCCGAGCAGATGCGCGGCACCCGGCGCCGCAACCGCACCTTGACGGCGCTGGTGGCCACCCTTGTCGGCGCGTTTGTGCAGGCGCCGAACGCCTTCGATATCGGGATGTAAATTAAGCCGATTTTAGAGCTGGACGGCGGGTTATTTCATTTCCCCGCCGTTTTTTGTTTGCCGGCGTCTACGTCAAGACCGACGGTCCGGCCCGGAAATCCCGCCACGTCGAAATAGCGCTGCGATAGTACACGCTGATACTTGACCACGGTCCGTAATCCGTTGGCCGCCGGTTTGGACGTGACCGTGCCGTCGACAACTTTGGGAACGATTCCGTTCGGCAGCGCCTCCGACATCATCCGGCCGGTCAGGCCGCCATTGCTGGCCGCGTGCAAGCCCATCAGGCCGGTGATGGTCATCCCAACGTCCGCATTGTTGACGGGCAGCGGATCGACATAGCCGGCTTTGAAATCCGGTCCGATCGCCGCCATGAAGTTCAACGTATCGCCGCGTCCAAAACTGCCGTGCATGCCCTGTCCCTGGCGCAATACCGTATCCGCGACTTCCACCGAGCAATTGCTTGGCTCGCCGCATCCTTCCGCATAGGAGCGGAAGTTGACGACAATCGAGGGCATCGGTGTCGCCGCCTTGCCCCTCAGGCCGATCTGCGACAGCGGCAAGGTGCCGTGAAAACGCCCAAGCTTGTCGTCCACGAATATGCCGCTGACGTAATCCTGCTCGAGCAGCGCCTTGACGGTGCGATCCGCCAGCTTCTTGTCTGGTTTGGGCAGGTAGATCAGGTCCGAGCCGCCATTGGTGGCGACCACGAGTTCGGGCTTGGCGGGGTCCTGGCCCAACAGGCCATTGCCGGCCTTGGGGTGCGCGCCGTCCGCCACCTTCGCGTTTTTGTCGTTCGGGTCAAACAGAGGCAGATCTAGCGCTCGCGCAAGATCGAGCGCGACAAAACCAAGCGGAAGAAAGGCCTTGGGCGTATCGGGGTAAGAAACCTTCGCTGACGCGCTGCTCTTGCTTTCCTTGGAGATGGTCGAGAAGCCGTGGTCGGAGGCGATCACGATGTTGGTGTCCGAGGCCAAGCCGAGTTCGTCGAGGGCTTTCCGCAACTGGGCCAGGTTGTTGTCGGCGTTCCTGATGCCGGCGAGCGAAGTAGGCCCGTTGATACCCGGGGTCACCGTGTTGAGGCTGTCGCCGTTATTGTGCTGGCTGCCGTCGGGATCGCGCGACCAGAACACCAGCACGAACGGCTTGTTGCGCGCCTTGAATAGCGGCAACACCACTTTGGTGGCGACATCGACAAGGTACGCCTGTTGGGCCGTATTCGGCACCGTCGTGCCCGGCGTCTTGGCATCGCCCGCTTTGCCGTTATCGCCGCGCGGCGGCGTGGCGAGCGGAAGGCCGGCCTTGGTCAGCGCGGTCTTCACTTCCTCGGACAGCGGCACGCCGTTTTTGCTGCCGGTGGCATCGTCAACGACGATCGAATGGAGGCCCTCGGCGCCGATCTTGTCGGTATGGTCGAAAATCAGCGTAGGTCCGAGCTTGCCGAGTGCAGCGGTACTGAAGCCTTTGGCGCGCGCCATCTTAAGAATGGTTTCCTCGTTCAGGTAATCGCCGCCAAAATGCTCGTCGGCATCGAGGATGACGGGGTCAGCTTCGAGAAACGGAGTTACCGTTCCGCCTGCGGGAGCGACGGGATAGCCGGTGTAGATCGTGTTGGAGAAGTCGCCGGTATCGCCGAGGTAATGGCCGGTGGCCATTGCCGACGCGTTGGCTGTCGTGAAAGTCGGAAACATCGAGTGGGAGTTTTTGAAGTTGACGCCGCGGTCGCGCACCTCCGCCATGGCGGGAGCCGTCTCCGGCGTGACGATCCGCCCGCGCAGTCCGTCCGGCACAAACAGGATGGTGTTGTGGGGCCGGCTCGTTTCCGAAAAGCCGGCACTCGCGGACAGAAGGATCAATCCGGCAGACAGCATTATCGCGCGGCGCATTTTTTTAATTCCCCAACAGAATCGAAACGAACGGCCGACTGGCCGGTTCTTGTCTAGGTTTGCCAGATGACAGAATTGTTACAGATCGTCTGAAGTACTTCTAACCGAACGTTTTGTTCGTCACCCTCAGCCGTTGCGCCAGCACGCGCATGACCTTGAGGGCGAAATAGGGAGTTTGGTCGACGAGAAACAAGAAATGCCTTTCGGACACCGGCACCAACTCGACGTCGGTGACCGCGATCGCAGTGGCGCTGCGCGGCTCGCTGTCGATCAAGGCCATTTCGCCGAAAATGTCATCCGCGGCCAGCTCCGTCACCGTCCGGTTGCCGATCTGAATCCGAACTTGTCCGCTTTTGATCACAAAAAGCTCTTTTAGCCTCATCGCCTTCGCGAAAGATGACGCTGCCGGCCTTGAGAAATTGTGCCTCGATATTGCTGCCCGTCAGTATGCCGAAATCCGTGTCCTGCTTCATCGCAAAGCCCCATTGGCCGATTGGCTACATTAGGAGCCGACATAGGGCGGAGCAAGAATGGGAAAGCAACGATCGCGGCTGCGTCGGCCATCTAGCTTTTCTGCCGGGTGAAGGGCCGGCAATTGTAAGCCTTGCGGAAGCCGGCAGCCCTTGCGTCGTCTTCAGAACAGAACCAGCGGTCGGGCCGAGTTAGCGCCGGATAACTGCGGCACGCCTGAAGATGATAGATACCGATATTGCCGGTGACGCGCGCGCGGAGCGCATATTTGCCTTTGATGGCGCAACCCGGCGGCATCGCGGGTTGAAGCGGAAATATTGCCTCCCGTATTTCACGGTCCTTGTCGGCGCGGCATGATCCACCGAGCAGCGCGCCGTCCTTTCGGCCTGCGCGAAAGTTCCGCGGAATGACGAAGCAGCCTTTCCACAACCCTCGGCGATTGGCTTTGGCGTCGGCCTCGTCTTCGCCGAACCTGGCTTGCGCACCCGGTGCCAAATTCACGGCAAAGCCACGTCGGACCAGAAGTTGGTTCAGGCTCGTGGTGTCGTCGCCTGCGGTACAGATGCCGAGGTGCCATTTCTTGTAGGTCGCATCTGCACCTAGGTCCTCGCAATGGACATTGCGACCGCCAATCAGGTTGGTCAGTTGATCGCGCGCCTCGGCGCCGCAGGCCCAGCTATCGGCATGGTCGTCGATGCAGACCTGGTCGGGCGCGGGCGCGTCGATACCGCTGAGCCGAAAGGTAGTGCCCCCAACATCTACGGTATCGGCGTCCCGCACGGCCGAATTGGCGGCGAAGCTGGGGCTGGCAACGAGCATCGCCAGTAGCAGAATGGACCAACGCATCGAGATCAGGACTCAGGGTGAAGTTCGCGATAACGGATTTTTATAGCAGGAGCAAAGACTGGGCCATACCGGAACGCGGCGGCCGCGCCGCAGCAATGGAGTTTCGGTTTTCCAGTATATAAGCCGTTGCCTCGGTTCGGTTTTGCTGTACGACGAATTGTGACATCCGCCGCCACGTGGCAGTGTAGGAATGAGGTCTCGCCCCAAAAGGTTCGCAAGCAAGCCCCAAATGTTCAAACGAATTTTGATCGCCAACCGCGGCGAGATCGCCTGCCGCATCATCAAGACCGCCCGCCGGATGGGAATTGAGACGGTCGCCGTCTATTCCGAGGCCGACCGCGACGCCCTTCATGTCGAAATGGCCGACGAGGCGGTCTTTATCGGCCCGCCGGCAGCCGCCGAGAGTTATCTGCTGATCGACAAGATCGTCGAGGCCTGCCGCAAGACCGGCGCCGAAGCCGTCCATCCCGGCTACGGATTTCTATCCGAACGCGAGGCGTTTCCGCGCGCGCTTGAGAAAGCGGGCATCGTCTTCATCGGCCCCAATCCAGGCGCGATTGCCGCGATGGGCGACAAGATCGAATCCAAAAAGGCGGCGGCCGCCGCCAAGGTGTCGACCGTTCCCGGCCATCTCGGCGTTATCGAAGACGACAAGCAGGCGGTGAAGATCGCAGACCAGATCGGCTATCCCGTGATGATCAAGGCCTCTGCCGGCGGAGGCGGCAAGGGGATGCGGATCGCTCATTCCAAGGCCGAGGTCGCCGAAGGCTTCGGCCTTGCCAAAGCCGAAGCCAAGGCCTCCTTCGGCGACGACCGGGTGTTCATCGAAAAATTCATCGTCGATCCGCGCCACATCGAAATTCAGGTGCTCGGCGACAAGCACGGCAACGTGATCTATCTCGGCGAGCGCGAATGTTCGATCCAGCGTCGCAACCAGAAGGTCATCGAGGAGGCGCCGTCGCCGCTGCTCGACGAGAGCACGCGTCGCAAGATGGGCGAGCAGGCGGTCGCGCTCGCGAAAGCCGTGAACTACGATTCCGCCGGCACCGTCGAATTCGTCGCGGGCCAGGACAAGAGCTTCTTTTTCCTGGAGATGAATACGCGTTTGCAGGTCGAACATCCCGTGACCGAACTCGTCACCGGAATCGATCTGGTCGAGCAGATGATCCGCGTCGCGGCCGGCGAGAAGCTCGCGTTATCGCAAAAGGACGTAACCCTGACCGGGTGGGCGGTGGAGTCGCGGCTATATGCCGAAGATCCGTTCCGCAATTTCCTTCCCTCGGTCGGCCGGCTCGTAAAATACCGGCCGCCGACCGAAAGCGAGGCCGATGACGTGACCGTGCGCAACGACACCGGCGTGCAGGAGGGTGGGGAGATATCGATCTACTACGATCCGATGATCGCCAAGCTCGTCACCCATGCGCCGTCTCGGGCGGCTGCGATCGAGGCGCAATCCACCGCGCTTGATTCATTTTATATCGACGGCATCCGGCATAATATTCCTTTCCTGTCGGCGCTGATGAACCATCCGCGATGGCGCGAGGGCAGGCTTTCCACGGGCTTCATTGCGGAAGAATTTCCACGTGGATTTGCCTCGCGCGCGCCGGAAGGGGAAGTCGCGCGGCGGCTGGCCGCGGTTGCCGCCGCCATCGATCACGTGCTCGGCGAACGCAAGCGGCAGATTTCGGGTCAGTTGATCGGACGTCCCGTACACCGCGAGCGCCGCCGCGCGGTGTGGCTCGGCCGTGAGGAAGTCCCGCTTGAGATCACACGCGAGGCCCAAGATCTCGTGGTCCACTTTATCGACGCCGACGGTGCGACGGGTCAGCCGCATCATCTGGCTTCGTCCTGGAAGCCGGGAGAACCGGTCTGGCATGGCAAGATCGATGGTCTAGAGATCGCGTTGCAGGTGCGGCCGGTTCCCAACGGCTTCCGGCTTTCGCATCAGGGCTTCGATGTTGCCATTCAGGTCTTCACCGAAACGGAAGCGTCGGCAGCGAGGCTGATGCCGGTGACCACGGCCTCCGATTCCGGCAAGAAATTGCTGTGTCCGATGCCGGGTCTTGTGATCTCCATTGCGGTCAGCGAAGGCCAGGAAGTCAAGGCTGGCGAAACGCTCGCCGTCATCGAGGCCATGAAGATGCAGAACGTGCTGCGCGCCGAGCGAGATGGCGCCGTCAAAAAGATTTACGCCACCTCCGGCGCCACGCTCGCGGTGGATGCGCTGATTTTGGAATTCGCTTAACAACAAGAGACTTCTGCGATGACTTTCCAAAAACGCCGCAAAACGTTACGCGCGACCCTTTCGAGTTCTGCCTGCATCCGTCCGGGCTCGGTCTATGACGCGATTTCGATCCGGATTGCCGAGGATCTCGGCTTTGAACTCGGCATGTTCGGTGGTTCGGTTGCATCGCTCGCGGTGTTGGGTGATCCCGATATTGCACTGATCACGCTCACCGAACTCGCCGAACAGATGCGGCGGATGTCGCGCGCCTCAGCATTGCCGGTGCTGGTCGATGCCGACCACGGCTATGGCAACGCGCTCAATGTTCGCCGCACGATCGAGGAATTGGAAGCCGCCGGCGCCGCGGGTTTGACGATCGAGGACACGTTGCTGCCTCAGGCTTTCGGTGAGACCAAGACCCAGCTGATTTCGCTGGAAGAGGGCCTTGGCAAGGTGAAGGCGGCGCTGGATGCACGGCGCGATCCCTCGCTTGTCATCGTCGGACGCACGGGGGCCGTGTCCATCGCCTCACTGGACGATGCGATCGAGCGCGCCAGGGCCTATGAAGCCGCTGGCGTCGATGCGCTGTTTTTCACTGGAATCAAGGCGAAGGCAGAACTCGAAGCGATTTCCGGCGCTACGCGGCTGCCTCTCATCCTCGGTGGCGCGCCGGAAGCCATGTCGGATCTCGCCTATCTCAGGGAGCAACGGGTCAGGATCGCGCTCCAAGGCCACGCGCCGATCTCGGCGGCGACCAAAGCGGTCTACGATACGCTTAAAGCGTTGCGCGAAGGATTGCCGTCAAAGGTCTTGACGGGCCTCGCATCGGCCGATCTGACCGCGCGGGTGACGCGCGAGACCCTCGTCGGCGCACGATCGGCCCTATTTCTCGGGACCAAGCGATGAACGGCATCATCCGCCGGGTGGTGATCCGCGGCAGGGTGCAGGGTGTGGGCTACCGGGCCTGGGTTGAACATCGGGCGAAGCGCCACGGCCTGCAAGGCTGGGTACGCAACAGGCGCGACGGCAGTGTCGAGGCTGTGTTCGAAGGGACCGAGGACGTTGTAACTAACATGGTCGCGTCCTGCCGGCGTGGACCGTCTTCGGCGCGGGTCGATGATGTCGCGGAGGAGACAGCGCCTGAGGATACATTGGGACTGCGGCGCGCGGGCCAGGCGTTCTCGGTTCTGCCGACGATCTAAGTCAGAGGTTCAAAAAATCGGGCTTCAAGGGAGAGATCAATGACAAGAAAATTCGTGGAGCGGCGGACGAAGCGTTGGGCTGCAAGCGGGCGTCTTGCGTGCATCGGCGCGCTTGTTGGGGTTGCGCTTCTGGCCGGCCGTATCGACGCCTCGGCGCAAACGCCGTCCGCTTCACTTCCAGGCGTCGATCCGGCCTTGCTCGAAGATATCGCCGTGGGCAGCCGTGTCCTGGCTGATTTTGGCGTGCTCGACGGCTTCGGTCACGTCAGTGCGCGCAGTCCCACCAATCCGAACCATTTCCTGATGTCCCGCTCGCTGGCGCCAGCACTGGTCACCGCCGACGACATCATGGAGTTCGATCTCGACGGCAATCCGATGGATGCGCGAGGCCGGAAGGTCTTTCTGGAGCGTTTCATCCATGCCGAAATCTACCGGGCGCGTCCGGACGCGATGGGTGTTGTTCACACCCATTCTCCCGGCGTCATTCCTTTCTCGGTGAGCAAGGTGCCGCTGCGCGCAATGTTTCATAACCCGTCGTTCCTTGCGGTCGGTGTACCGGTCTGGGATATCCGCAAGGATTTTGGCGAAACCAATATGCTGGTCAGCAATTCCGCGATCGGCAAATCGCTGGCCGCAACGCTCGGCGACAAGCCGGTGGTGCTGATGCGCGGCCATGGCGATGTCGCCGTCGGCCCGTCGGTCAAGATGGCGGTATTCCGCGCCTACTATACCGACGTCGACGCCAAGCTTCAGGCGCAGGCGCTGGCGCTTGGCGGCGAACCCAACTATCTGACACCGGGCGAAGGCGCAAAAGCCGACGAGACCAATTTCGCGGTCATGGATCGGATCTGGAACCTTTGGCGGATGAAGGTTTTGCCGACACTCGCCAAATAACCGCGGCGCCGTGTTCATCAAGAGGTGAGGGAACATCGGTCGCGCCTTTCGGGTTATCCCGGCACAACAGCAAGGGAATGACCCATGAAATTGGCGACAATGACTTTGGCGAGCGCGTTTGCGTTCGCGGGTTCGATTGGACTGGCGCAGGCCGCCGGTGCCGGAGGATCGGCCGGCGCGTCGTCCAGCGGTGCTTCCTCGGCCGGGAGTGTATCGGGATTATCGAACTCGATCGGCAGTGCGTCCGGATTATCAAACTCGGTCCAGGGGACTAACCCGCCTGGAACGACCACGGGCCAGGCGAAGGCGAGGCCCGGAGCGACGGGCAATCCGAATGCGACCGCTAATCCCTCCGGCAACTCGCTGATCAATACTTCCCCCAGTGGATCGACCCTCGATCAGACCGGTACGCGCCGGTAATTAACCGCGCCTCCCGGCAATACAAAGCCCGCGCTAGCGGGGCTTTTTTCATGAAATCACGCCTTCGCCGCCGCGCCGCGGAACGCGGCCGCCAGCGTCCGGAGAGCGACGTAAGCCGGATCTTAGCTCGCCTCCGGCAGGCGCTGGTGCTCGGCGCCGAACACGTCCTCGAACGCTTGCCGCAGCGCGACATCGACATCGGCTGACGTCGCGGTCAAGCCGAGATCGGCGAGGCTGGTGACGCCGTAGCGCGGGTCGGTCACGCCGCAGGGAACAATGGCCTGGAAGTGAGTGAGCTCCGGCTCGACATTGATCGAGATGCCGTGGAACGACACCCAGCGTCGCAGCCGCACGCCAATTGCTGCGATCTTGTCCTCAAAGCCCGCGCCCTTGTCCGGCCGCGTCACCCAAACGCCGACGCGATCCTCGCGGCGTTCGCCCCGAACATTGAACGCCGCCAGCGTCCGGATGATCCAGTCTTCGAGGCTTGCGACATAGGCTCTGACGTCGGGCCGCCGCTGCTTCAGATCGAGCATCACGTAGGCCACCCGCTGGCCGGGGCCGTGATAGGTGAGTTGCCCGCCGCGTCCGCTTGCAAAGATCGGAAAGCGCGGGTCCAGCAGGTCGGTGGCCTTGCCTGATGTGCCGGAGGTGTAGAGAGGAGGGTGCTCCAGCAGCCAGACCAACTCGCCAGCACGTCCCGCGGCGATATCGGCGACGCGGGCTTCCATTAGCGCAACGGCCTCAGGGTAGGGAATCGCTTTGTCCGATATCAGCCACTCCACGCCCGCTCCACTTGGCGCCCGCGCAAAGGCTGATAAATCGAGGTTTTGACGATCGTTAACCATCGGCTAACCATAACGTGGTGATGTCGGGACACGCAATTTTGCGTTTGTCCGTGCGGTAGTCTGTCCAGTGCCCACCCTCGATAAAGTTAGCGTCGATCTCATGGTGGTTCTGGGAACCACGACGATGCCGATTCATCAGGTCATGCGCCTCAGCCGAGGGGCCATCATCGAACTCGACGCCACCGAAGCCGACGAAGTCAAGATCCTCGCCAACACTTTGCCCGTGGCCTCCGGCGTTGTGCTCGTTGACCGCAACCGGATCGCGGTCGAAGTCAAGCAAATGCTGCCGAAAACCGTTGGTAGCCGTTGATTCGACGGCCCGGTAAAATCCCCCTCAGCGGCCTTGTCCCCTCGTTACCGATTTGTTACATCGGCGCCGTCGCCGCGCTCTCGCGCGGCCGTTCTTTGCGCGCTCGTGGCGGAATTGGTAGACGCGCTGCCTTGAGGTGGCAGTGAGTAACATCGTGGGGGTTCGAGTCCCTCCGAGCGCACCATACCCACGTTTAGCCCTGAAATCCTTGGTCTTTTTTCCGGATGTTACCCGGGAATGTTACCACTCCGTTCACGGCATTCGTCCCTGCCTCGTTCGCCCCGAAATCAGCCGCTGACTCGCTGTGGTCGAACGCAACAACCTTGTCCATGCCGCTGAAGCCGAGCTTCTCACGGTTGGCCTGCGCGATGTAATGCGCCGGCATCTTTGGATCGGTCCAGCCGAACATTGCCATCATCTGGCTCTCGGTACAGTCGGCGGAAGCGGCGACCTCCGCGCGCGCTTTACGAACCCCATGCAGCTCTTCTTCGGCTCATTGACGCCGGCCAGGACCGCATTCGCCCCGGTTTGCTGCGGCGGGCAACCGCGGGTTAATGTGGTAGGGCTGTGAGGCAACATCGGGGCGTTGCTGCGTCACATCCTGCTTGTTGTCACTTGCCGTCGAGCGCATCGCGATCATCCTCGGAATGGCTGTGCGGTTCGTTCGGTAGGCTTTTGTGTAGCTCACTCAAGCCGGTGGGGTCAGTGGCAGGCCCATCATACGCTTTCGCGAAGTCGGTGAGCGGCAAAGTGAAGCTGATCGGCTTTCCTTTGTCGAAGGCCTGAATCGCCAGACTCCGCCCGTTTTTCAGCTTCTCGATCAAATCGGCGTCGGCTTTGTAATCCGCCATGCAACCATTTTTGGGCAGGCAGGCGACAAATGGCGCAGTCATCGCCTCTTTCTCGTCGATCACAATACGAGCGCCTGGGACTAGCGCCACGCCCAAGGGGAGCGTGATGCGCAACAGTTTCGTATTGCTTCCCATCGGCTCTATCAGCAGGGCTATAGCGAGCTTCTGTCCTGATGCAAGATGGCCGTCTGCCGCGGTGAAGCAGACCTCCCTGGCCCCGATTTCGGAAGGTTGTTCCGTCGGGCCGTTGGCGCAGTATCTGGTCCATGGCGAAAAAATCATCTGCATCGTATCGAGCGACGCCGACGGGAGTGGTGGATTTTTTGACGGCTGTTGGGCAAACGTGTGCGGACCAATCGTTAGGGTGAGCGCAACCATTGCCAGCATGCTGACTCGGCTTGTCTTCATCGCGGCCGCCGCGGTCCCACGCATCATGAGAAGCAGTCCCCTGGGCCAAACCCGCGAATTGGAGCGCAAAGGCGTGCGCATCGCTGCGCATGCCTTTGTCGTTATTCCCGTTTCAGAGACAGCAACCGTACGCGCACTGTCTCTTCCTGTTTCATTCTCATCAATGGCAGATGGCCGGGTCGACGCCGCTGCCCTCGAAGTCGAGTGGTCCGTGCACCTCGTGCTTGAGTTTGGCGAGCACGTCGTAGCACGCCACAGGCTGGCCCGACGGCCCTGAAAGCGGAGTACCGACGGGAATGTCCCTCTCCAGATCGCCACCGCACCGCCAGTTCGCAGCGTCGTTGACGTTACCCGAACCGTTATACACTGCGGTTTGCGGGTAGGGGCACAACGGACGTGTCAGTGTCGTCGGTGACCCCGGGATGAAGGCAGGTGCCGCCGTGTTACCCGTCCCAATTACTTCGCTCGGTGCAACACCATTCTCGACCCAGTTGATGACCGCATTGAAGTCAGCGCCGTTCTGCGGCCACGGCCCGAGGCTATGGTGATTGAGAATGCCAAGGCCGCAGTGACTCACCCCAGGAACGTGGAACAGACGGTAGAACTTCTGGATGCCGCGGTACCGATCGGACGGATTGTGGTCAAACGCGTCTGTGAAACTCGCAGCAAACGGCCGATCTCGCTCTGCGTAACGCTCGGCCATCACCCGATAGTAGTTGATCACGCCCCGCGGCATGATGAGACCGTCGTTTGCACCGACGAATGTGATCATCTTTGCGCCGCTTGCCTTGAATGCATCAAGGTCGTCGAAAGTATCAGTCAGGTCGGCTACGTTGTTCGACCCAGCCTGCGCGACGGCCGCGTAGGTTGTCGCGGCGCCGGGAGGCTGTGTCGTCGAATTCAGTGCGACGTTTCCCCAGAAGCCGGGATAAGAGCCCGGGAACGAGCCGGCGTTGTAGTAAGCCGGATTTTCCAGATCCCATCCAAACTGCACCGGGGCGAGCCCGAACGGCACATTTCCGTCCCAGAACGTGAAGTCGGTGCCGCGATCGATCGGAAACCAGATTCTCTCGCCGGAATCGTTGCGCGGGCCATCCCACATGACGTTGACTGCATTGGCTTCGGTTGGGGTCAGACAGTTCGGAGCCGCCGGCGCACCCGGCTGACCGCAGACATTGGCCTTTGCGTTGAACGTGCAGGTCCGGGGGTCATCGATAATGCCGTCTTGCACACCGTCGTTCTTGTCGCACGCGGCGATCGCGGCGTTTTGCACGGCCGCCAGCTTTCCGGCCGGAATCACTTCCTGGGCGATATCGAACATCGCGATTTGGCCCCACATCTGCGCTGTCTGGAAACGCGTCCAGTACATCGCCGGCGCGCTCGCGAGAATGCCGTCCAATTCGTCGGCGAGCGTTTGAGCCAACGCATAGCCCTGATGACCGCCGGTCGAACAGCCATTCCAGTAGTTGTAGAGCGGCGCCCGACCGTAATAGAGGTTGGCAACCTTCTTCGACCAAAGGATTTCCTGCTGAGGTCCGTTATAGACCCAGTCCGCGATATATTGCTTGTTGAGGTGGCCGAGGCTGAGCACGCCCTGGTCGCACGTATTGGTGGGATCGTCTGTCGGATTGCCGTGTCCGCCGTCGGTGCCGGATCCGACAAAGCCGTTAGCGACAGCGCCCGTCGCATTGACGTTTGTGTTGCCGGTGCAACCGCCGCCGCCTTCACCTTCAGTGCGACCGTTCCAGTTGCCTTCCACTGTCGTGAAGTTCAAGGGTGGATTGACGGTAGCACCGGTTGTGCCGCCGTCCATCGAGTTGAGCGGCAGGCCGACGTAGATGGTGATGTTCTGAGGCGTCGGATCGTTTGCCGGAGTGCTACTGTAGCTCAACACCACGAGACAGTAAGCGACGGGGATTTTTGCCGAACTCGGAGCCGTGCCGGTGAAGTTGTTAAACTGCGGCCCGGGCGACGTATTGGCCGGTACGATCTGCGCGTTCGCGTATTTGATATTGCCGCCCAACAGTTTGGCCGGCAATTGCGAGCACGCCACCGGTGGCGGTTTCTGTCGTTCAGCAGCCACACGATTCGGAAGAGCAGCTATGCCGCCGACGATTGCGAATGCGGCGATCATGGATAGGCGTGCAATAGCCTTTATCCCCGGCATGAATTCCTCCCTCTTTAAACAGGCTTGACGCTTTTGAACGGCTTGTCTGACGATCCTAGGGCCAGGAAGTTTGCAGCGAAACACCTATCGCGTGACGGATTGCGCCCGCTGGACAAGACTGCGCGTTTGGGATTGAATTTTCACGAGACTGGTTGGCGGATACCTCAACCCGAGACGGCGGTGACCTCATGTTTACCGATCTCTCCAGCCGCGATGAAAGCTTCGAGAAGTTTCTCAGCATATTCCATCAGCTCGCGCCTCACGCAAGAATAGAGCTGAATGGCGGCCAGAGCGCATTTCGCTGGCATGGTACATTTGCGTCGGCGCGCGGCTTCTCCTGGTGGGAGGTTGAGTCCGAGATCGACTGGACATGCCGATTTGCACAGCAGAAGGAGAAACTCGGCCTCGTGCTGCCAAGTTCGGGAACGGTGAGTGCAAGAATTCGAAATCGAACTGTGGCAATCAACCGGGACTACGCGCTCGCGCTGAGCGTGCCGGATGTTCGCTCGATCTCATATTCCGGTCGCGGCAAGCACGGGCACGTCACTCTCGAATTCGACGTAGCTGCCGTGCAAAGAACCCTTTCCGATATTTGCGAGGGCGCCACGCTGAAAAACAGCGAGCTTAGCCCGCAACTTGATCTTGCCAGTCCAGGAGGAAGAATGCTCAGAGCGCTGGGCGAGGCCCTCGGCGCCGGAATGCATGATGCGTCCATACGGTCTGAAAAATCGATGGCGCTGCTCGGTGAATCCATCCTGCGGCTGGTTTTTCTGAACTTCCCGCATGGCGTGAGTGATCGCCTGCGTCGTCATCAGATCGACGCCACGTCGCGCCGGATCACAAAGGCGATCGATTTCATGCGCGCCAACATGCATCAGCCGCTGACCCTGAGCGAAGTGGCGGAAGCATCAGGGATCAGCGTGCGATCGTTACAATATGGATTTCGGCGATTTCGGAACATCACACCGCTCGCCTTTTTGCGCGAGATCCGCCTTGAGGCGGCGCAGGCCGAATTGTCTTCGTCTCTGAATATGTTGTCGATCAAGGATGTGGCGCTGAAGTGGGGCTTCGCACACATGGGACATTTTGCGGCGAGATATCGTGCAGCTTACGGCGAGACGCCTTCCGAAACGGCCCGATTGGGGAGAGCCGAGGCCGCAAGGACCTTGCCAGGTAACGCGCGTGGCGAGGGGTAGCGTTGCCAGGTTCTTCGCCTGATTGAGGTTCACGCAGGCAGCCCACATGTCTCGACCGAGTTGCCTGAGACGGGAGAGCGCTTCGAAGGCCTATTGCCTCCAGTAGTTGCAGCGCCGGCCTTTGCTATCCGGAAGCCAGCGGTCGCCGTGTTCACGCTGGACGACTACGTCGCCACCGGGTTCATGACTTTGTGCCCGGCTGGCTGTAGAAAGGACGAATGGACAACGCGTGAAAGTGAATACTTAAGACTTTCGACAATTGTGATGATTGATTAATTATGCGTGCTCTCCTCGGGGTCGGAGTTCTAAGCGCGCTACGTGGAGCCGGAGACTGATTGAAATTCCAATGCGTTTGAATGATGTAAGTGCGAGCAGCGCCGCCAACCGCGCGCCGCTCATGAAATTTCGCAAAAAATAGCGATGCATCGGTTGACGCAGGCCTAACGCCACTATCGGAATCCAACAGACATGCTCGACTGTATTCTTCCGGTGTAAACTAGCTTGAGCGCCTGGATGAGAATATTGAGGCGGAAACGTTGTTGAATGCGAGGGGAGCCACCGTTACACGAAAGTTCCGTTGATCTCGCGCTAACGAGGCGGATGCCATTCTTGCGCTACAGTACTTCTGCTAGAGCCCGCGAGGTGACGATGACGCGGCGACGGCTTACGCGACGCTGGACTATGGTGGTCACGTTGCAGGTTCGTTATGGAAGGCTAGCACCGCTTGACGGGCGTGCATTCTCCAAGCTAGTCGAACTACATGCCACGCAAAACGCCACTATCGAGGCCTAAACCGTCGAATCCCAAATCGTCCGAGCCCAGGAAGGCTCGTAACGTCCGCGGCAAGGGCCAGCCTTCGGTCGAAGGGGCCGTCGGACGGCAAAAGCTGATCTATGCAACGCGGGAATTGTTGCGGACGATTCAGACCCTGGCCCAGAAAACTTCTCAGGAGGTAATTCAGATCAAACAGACGGATCGTTAGCGGATCAGAATCCGCTCGCAGAGGTGCGCGACCGCACCATCAGCTGGTAACGGTCCGTCAATGATCTGCCAATTCTCGAACTTGCTTCCGCTTCGATGGAGTACGGACATGGCGGGACTTGCTTCTGGTATGATCCGTTGACCCAACCCAGACATCCGGAGCAGAGTTGCCGAGGGCTTGTTCAGGGCTTTTTTGCAATCGCGACCGCGGCTTCGTTTCTCCGCAGAAAAGGCAGAGTGAACGGAGCATCGTAGAACAGGGTATAAGGTTCGCTGGTGGGCCGCCATGCCGTGTCTGCGAGTATCGCGATTAGCTCGGCCTTTCGTTCGGTGACGTCGGTTGCCGAGCCGGAAAAACGCAAGGTGGCTATAATCTCTTGCGAAACCGTGACCAGCCGGACCCCCGGGTTCTGTGGTTTTGGTGCCGTGTCTAGGCTGTATTTTGAAGGCAGGAAGAACCTCATGTGTCCGGCGTCGGCGCTATCCAACGTTTCCACCGGCACGGTCATGGCCATCAATTCCTTGCCGCTCACTTCGACGGGCGTGGTCATGGCGATGGTGTCTTGTCCGAATGCCGGCGCGCGGTTGGCTCCTGCGATGTACGCGAATAGCAATCGAAACGCCTGGCTCCGACCAGCATCGTCGGCGGAGACTAGATCGACTTGTGCCGCAAGGCGCGGGCTATAGCGGCGAATTTCTACGCGATTGCCGATGCGATCGATCACGTCATATCGCGGCTCTTCGTAAAGCCGGATGCCGAACACGCCGAGAACGGATTCAAGGACGAGTACTCCATAATAGCTGATCGATTGCCACACTCGGTAGATTTCCTTCTATTTCATGTAACTGCCAGCACCCGCGGGACAACCTGCGTGTCTGACGGAAATATTCAACCTCCGAATTTAAGCTGCGAATGATCGAACCTTGGGCAGATAGGTGAGATCCCAGCCGCGTTCAAGCCGAGAGAAAACGTACCACCCTTCGGTTCTGTGGTCTGGACCACCGACATCGGCAGCATCGGTGTGCGACTACTCACCTCCCGGCTTGGGAGTGCACGACATGTCTGATCCGAACGACAGACGAGACGATTGGAAGCGGGAGCTCGAATGCCTGCGTTTGGCCTCGGACCTCGGAGAACTCGCAAAGGAAACGCTCGACCCAGACCTGAAGGCGCATTGCCTTCGGATGGCGCAGCGATGGTCCGATGAAGCGAACGAGCCGACCACGACACCGGGGGTGATAAGGATTTGAGTTAATGATGAGCACAACTACCGGCAAAGCTCCGCAAGTCGTCCTGGTTGTGGAGGATGAACCGCTGCTTCGCATGCTTGCCGTCGAAGTCGTCGAGCAAGCGGGTTTCATTGCGATCGAGGCCCAGGATGCGGACGAAGCGGTTATCTTGCTGGAATCGCGGGCCGATATCACGTTGCTGTTCACGGACATCAACATGCCCGGGAGCATGGATGGGCTGAAACTGGCCCATGCCGTGCGCGACCGCTGGCCGCCGATCAAGATATTGGTTGTGTCAGGCAAACAGCGGCTTCTGCTCTCCGATCTCCCGTCGAACAGTTGCTTTGTTGAAAAGCCTTACCAGGCATCGGCGTTGGCCGAGCAACTTCGTTCGCTCGTCAGTTCTTGCCCATCGAGTGTGGCAATTTAACACCGGCTGAATGAGCTCTTTTGCTCAGACTCGAGTGCAGAAAGAGTGTGAAAGTGACAGTCTCGATCCCACGCGCTCCTACCGACATGCCCGTCGTCCGGATTACGCAGGAAGCGGGTCCGAAGCGACACACCGCGATGGCCAAGGTGCAGACGGACCATGATCTGCGCAGCAATCGACTACTGGGCGCGATGGAGCCTGCCAGCCGCAACCGAATAGATCCCCATCTTGAGCCGATCTCGTTCAAGCTTGGCGATATGGTCTGCGACGCGGGGGGCCTGCTCAAGCATGCCTATTTCCCCCAGGGTTCTGTGCTGTCGCTGCTGACCTTGCTGGAGAATGGCGCGGCGATCGAGACCGCGAACATCGGCCGCGAAGGCGCATTCGGCCTGTTCGCCGCCATGTACAGCCGCGTCTCCTTTAACAGGTGCATCGTGCAACTGGAAGGTCATACTGTCCGGTGTCCCATCGAGCTGCTGCACTACGAATTCAGGAACAGCGAGCATGTACGCGATCTGTTCGTGAGCTACTCCGAAACGCTGTTGTCTCAGGTCCAGCAGACGGTGGCATGCAACGCGATGCATTCGACGGAGGAGCGGATGTGCCGCTGGCTCTTGATGATGCATGACAGGGCCGAGGGCGAAGCACTACCTTACACCCACGAGTTTCTTTCCCATATCCTGGGCGCCAACCGGAAATCCGTGACGCTTGCCGCCCAGTCGATGCAGACCGCGGGCCTTATCAGCTATCACCGGGGAGCGATTCAGGTGTTGGATCGTCCGGGCCTGGAGAAGGCGTCGTGCGAATGCTACGCGATCGTGAAAGAGCGCTTTGACGCATTCCTCATGCCGCCGTCGACCGCGGTTCCGGGCCACAACAAAAGCCGAAGCGACCAGACCGAAAATGACTGA
>NZ_JBAVCF010000177.1:0-2912 GCF_049586575.1 Bradyrhizobium sp. | reverse complement strand
GGTGGCGTAGTGGGAGTGGTTGGAATTCGGTTGGCGTAGTCTCCGTGTTGAAGCTCGAATCATCCGGCGTTGGAGCGCCGGAACGGAGACCACGCCATGACCAAGGCTACCACAGCTACTGATTCTTTCGTTCCTGCAAGCGAGACTGCAAGCCAGCTTTTCGACAATTGGTTTGATCCGATCGAGAGCGGTTTGCGCGAACGGGTGCGTGGGTTCATCGAAGAAATGATCCGCGGTGAGCTCGACGCGGCGCTCGACCGTCCGCGGTATGGGCGTGCAAAGAATGCCGATGGCGGACCGACAAGCCTGGTTGGCCACCGGCATGGCAGCCGCACACGTTCGCTGACCGGCAGCTTCGGCAAGACCGAGATCACCGTGCCGCGGGCTCGGCTGCAAACGCGCGATGGCACTACCACTGAATGGCACAGCCAAGTGCTGCGCAGTTATCAGCGCCGCACGCTCACCGTCGATGCGCTGATTGCCAGCGCCTATCTGGCTGGCACCAATACGCGGCGAGTGCGGCGTGCTCTGGCAGCCCTGTTCCGCGACGGCGTCAGCAAGGACATTGTGAGCCGGGTCTGGCGCAAGATCAAAAGCGATTGGGACGCCTGGAATGGCCGTTCGCTGGCCAACGAGCCGATCGTGCGGCTGATCCTCGACGGCACCGTGGTTCGCGTCCGGCTCGATCGCAAGTCCACGGCGATCTCGCTGCTCGTGGTCATTGGCGTGCGCGCAGACGGCCAGAAGGTGTTGCTGGCGGTTAGGCACATGGGCGGCGAATCCACCGAGGCCTGGCGCACTGTGCTCGACGATCTGATCGCGCGGGGGCTGCGGCCGCCGGCGTTCCTGATCGTCGACGGCGCGCCGGGACTGGAGAAAGCGATTGGCGCCGTTTGGGACGGCGTGCCGGTACAGCGCTGCACCGTTCATAAGCATCGCAATCTGCTCGCACACGCGCCGGAGCGCTTGCATGAGGAAATCGGCGCCGACTATACCGACATGATCTACGCGGCCACGCCGGAAGACATTGCAATGCGCCGCAAGGCATTCATCCGCAAATGGCGGCTCAAGCACCGCGCGGTCGCCGACAGCCTGGAGGAAGCCAGCGATCGGTTGTTCACGTTTGCACAATTGCCGCCGAGCCAATGGCGCAGCGCGCGAACCACGAATGCGATCGAACGGCTGCACGAAGAGTTCAAGCGCCGGATCAAAACGCAGACCGTGCTGCCATCAGCAGAGACCGCCGCCATGTTGTTCTGGGCGTTGCTTGCCTCCGGCCAGATCAACATGCGCAAGGTCGACGGCTGGCAGACGCTTGCTACAACGACCATCGATCAGCCAATTGACCTCGCCGCCTGAACCGATAACGTCATGCCCTGGAGATTGCGCCAGATCAAATTCCAACACAAAGCCCGACGGCACCGCCGCGGCTGGCCACCCACCAAACAACCGTAGGTGACGCCAATACTGATTGAATCCAGCGTCCGATTTGAAAAAGGCGACTGTTGAGTTCAGTCCGTGCCCCACGATCCGTTGTAACTATGCCGCTTTCGCGTGCGACAGGGATGTCTCCGACCAAGGGACAGAGTAGGTCCGTTCCAGGTGGCGTGTGGTCGCCCCTTGGATCCTGTGGACGCGGCGGATCGTCGTCTAGACCGTATTCTAGAAGCGGATCGATTTCAGGCGCGGGATCGCCGCCGTAATTGAGAGTCTTGCCTGGTTTTCGATACCGACAGGCGGCATCAAAAACGCAGAGCCATTCCGCTGGCGGAGGAGGCGCGGCGGAAGCAAATTCTTGCGCGCCCTCGATCGAACTACATAGGGCTGCAACTTGTCCGCGCTCAAACGGCTTAAGTTTCTGAGGCGGCGTCAATGCAAGAGCAGTTGTTCTTTTTCTCCACCGAACGGGATCACGCGCCCTTTCTGCCCAATGCTGAATACTTTCCCAGAGACTTCGGTGATGTTCGGCGGAGTCGTACGTGATCGCAGTTACGCCTCGCTCGCGCCAGCCCGCAGTAATCTCGGGATCAGCCCCAGCGGCGAACGCATATAACCGGCCTTCGCGAATGCGTCCCGCAAGGTTGAGGCCTTCAAGCAAATAGCGAACTGGGGGGTCGTCGGCGCTGTAGCCAAGAAGAATAACAGTGTATCGGTCGAGCAAATCGCAAATAAAGCGGGTAGCCCAAGCATCAGCGAGATAAGCGCGGCCGAAATCGGCGCTACTGAGAATTAGCCCCAAGGACTCAGAGAAGTGACGCTGTCGCCCAGATCGCAGTAGCCCGTGCAAGTGGACCACGCCGTCAAAGCCGTCGCGCCTGCTTATATCTGGAAGGTGTGGTGGTGCGTAGGAGCGCAAGCGCGGTTGCGCTCCTTGGAAAAGACGGTCGAAATTGGTGGTAATGATCCTTTGGCGACCGTCAGGGCCCCTGGCGATATCGAGGAGAGCGCGATGGCCATCGACTTTCGTGTGGCGCTTGGCGGCTAAGGTAGCTGCAACCTCGCTTTCTACCTGTGCGATGCCGAACTCCCTCTGAAGAAGTGTGAAAATCCGATCAAACGATATGGATTGATACTGTTGCCGAGGCGCTTTGCTCGCTCGGTATTGAGTTTCTGAATCGATCATTTGACCGATGGTCGAGTTAGGTTGGACTCCGAGAACGCTGGCAACCTTGGCGGTGAGATCGAAGAAATCCGGAAGACCGGCCGGAATAGAGATGCCTGCGCCACACAAAAAAACCACTTCGCCCGCATCGCGCGCGTCAAGCAATCCATTGGGGATGCTGGGACCGTGTTCTGTGAAGCGCATGAAGGAGTGTTGGACGCTATCCTCAAACGTCGAGTGCGTCTTCGTCGGCAAATTCGGCGCGCTCCTGGATGAAGGCAAAGCGAGCCTCGGGCTTCGTCCCCATCAG
>NZ_JBAVCF010000176.1:0-3390 GCF_049586575.1 Bradyrhizobium sp. | reverse complement strand
GTGGGACGGCGTGCCGGTGCAGCGCTGCACGGTCCATTATGCCGAGCTCCGGATTATGCCGACCTCCGTCCGCAAATCGGCCTGGGAGGCGGTGATCGCTGTGAAGGAGGCGGCATAATAACGCCGGCCTGAGGATCAGTTCAGACTCCTCTTTCTTTTCAAGAAAGGGGAGCAAGTCATGTCGATTGATCCAGCAGAAGTCCCGGATTCAGGACCGCTTGGGGCATTTTCCATCGCCTACGCGAACGAACTAGCGCGGCAGGGATACGCACCAGCTTCCGTTCGCATGCAATTGAAGGTGTTGGCCGATCTGAGCAATTGGCTGCTGCACCAGGGCATGATCGCCGGCGATTTGAAGGCTGTCGAAGTGGACCGCTTTCTGTGCTGCCGCCGAGCTGCTGGTCATACCAGATACGTCTCAGCCAAAGCGGTACGCCCCATCCTTGATTATTTGCGGAGGCTGGAGATCGTGCCACCAGAAGCGGAGGGACGCGACGGCCCAGTGGAGATGATGCTGTGCCGATACTGGCGTTTTCTGACCGTCGAGCGCTCTTTGGCGCTTGTAACCGCCCGCTGTTATGTCGACATGGTGCGTTCATTTCTTGAACGCAGACTTTAGGCCGACGGCCTCGCCCTCGATCTCGGACACCTGACCGCGGCCGACGTCGCTTCCTTCGTGGTGGCCCGGTGCCCGCGACAAAGTCGGGGGGCCGCAAAGCTGACGGTCACTGCGCTCCGTTCTTTGCTCGGGTTCCTTCATCTCGACGGCATCATCGAACGATCGCTGGTCTCAGCAGTACCTTCGGTTGCCGGCCGGCGATTGGTCGGGCTGCCGAAGGGGCTGGATTCCAACCAAGTCCGACGCCTTCTCGCGTCATGCGACGGCAGAACTCGGCGCGGCTGCCGGGACGTCGCCATTCTGACCATGTTGATCCGCCTCGGCATGCGGTCGGGCGAAGTGGCGAAGCTCCGGTTGGACGATATCGATTGGCGGGCCGGCGAGATAGTTGTGCGCGGCAAGGCGAACTGTACGGAGCGCCTGCCATTGCCGCAGGACGTCGGCGACAGACTGGCCGTGTATCTGCAGCGCGGTCGTCCCGCGAGCGCCCAGGGCCGGACGGTGTTCGTAAGGATCAAGGCGCCTCATCGCCATCTCAGCTCGGCCGGTGTGAGCAATGTCGTGGCCGAAGCCGCTCAACGGGCGGATCTCGGGCAAATCCGCGCCCACCGTTTGCGCCATACAGTAGCGATGCAGATGCTACGGGCCGGAGCGTCACTGCCGGAGATCGGGCAACTCTTGCGTCATCGCCGCGCTCTGACGACGGCGATTTACGCCAAGGTCGATCGCGACGCCTTGCGCCGGATCGCCCGCCCGTGGCCGGGAGACGCCCCATGAACGCCCTCCGCCAAGCGCTCGCCGACTACTTGGCCGTGCGGCGCATCCTCGGCTACAGGCTTGCCCGGGCGGAGAAACTCCTCGCCCAGTTCCTTACCTTCGTTGAGGAGCGAGGCGAAGAACACCTGACCACGGAAACGGCTCTCGCCTGGGCGACGTTGCCGGCAGGCGCCGATCGAAGCTGGATGTCCAGGCGGCTCTCCGACGTTCGCCGCTTTGCCATTCATCTCCACGGGATCGACCCCGCCACCCAGGTGCCGCCGACGGACATCCTGCCCGGCCGAACACGCCGGGCGACACCGTACCTCTATTCAGCGAAAGAAATCTCCGCCTTGATGGCGGCAGCGGCGACATTGCGCGGGCCGCACCGGAGGGCGACCTATCGGACATTGATCGGGTTGCTGGCGGTAACTGGAATGCGGGTCGGCGAGGCGATCGGCCTCGACCGCGATGACTTCGACGTCGCTGATGGCCTGCTCACAATCCGCAGCGGAAAGTTCGGCAAATCTCGTGAGCTGCCGCTACATCCGAGCACCGTGACGGCCCTCGGCGACTATCTGCTCCGAGGCGATCGTCCCCGTCAGCCGCCAAAGATGCCGGCCCTGTTCCTCTCGCCCGCCGGCACGAGGTTGCTCTATTGCAACGTGCAGAACACCTTCCAGCTACTGGTCCGTCATTGCGGCATTGCGCCGCGATCGGCAGCATGCCGACCCAGGCTCCATGACGTTCGGCATGCCTTTGCCGTCAATACCATCTTAGACGCTTATCGCGACGACGGCGATCCCGCCGCCCGACTTGCGGTCTTGTCGACCTATCTCGGTCACATCAATCCGAGCCATACCTACTGGTACCTCTCGGCCGCCCCAGAGTTGTTGAAGCTCGCCAGCGACCAGCTCGAGCGTCACCTCGGAGGTGACGCATGACCGCGATCGCCACGACCCTGCAGGCGTTCTTCACGGACCGCATGGCTCGTCAACGTCAAGCCAGCCCACATACGGTCGCGTCCTATCGAGATTCCTTGCGGTTACTGCTGGTCTTCGCCTCCAAACGGCAAGGCAAAGAGCCGTCGAAGCTCGACATCGACGACATCGATGCCGCACTCGTCGGCGCCTTCCTCGACCACATCGAGCAACAGCGGGAAAACAGCGTGCGCACCCGTAACGTTCGGCTCGCCGCGATCCGCTCCCTGTTCCGATACGCCGCGTTCCGTCATCCCGAGCATGCTGCCGTGATCGAACGTGTGCTTGCCATTCCTTCCAAGCGCTTCGACCGAAGGCTCGTTACCTTCCTGACTGAACCGGAACTCGACGCACTGCTTGCAGCCCCCGCTCGGTCGACTTGGACCGGGCGGCGCGACCATGCCGTGCTTGGGCTCGCGGCTCAAACCGGCCTGCGCGTGTCCGAACTGATCGGCCTGCGCTGTGCCGACGTCCATCTCGGATCTGGCGCGCATGTGAGCTGCGAGGGGAAAGGGCGAAAGCAACGGATCACGCCGCTCACCTCGGGCACCGCCGCCGTCCTGCGCGTTTGGCTTGCCGAGCGTGCTGGTCTGCCGGCGCAGCCCCTATTCGTGACACGGTCCGGAAACGCACTCAGCCGCGACGCTCTCGAACACAGACTTGCCAAACACGTGCAGATCGCCGGTGGCATCTGTCCGTCACTGACACAAAAATCGGTGACCATGCATGTGTTGCGGCATTCCGCAGCGATGCGATTGCTGCGCGCCGGTATCGATACCTCGGTGATCGCGCTGTGGCTCGGCCACGAACAGATCGAAACCACTCAGGTCTACCTGCACGCCGATCTTGAAATCAAGGAACGTGCCTTGGCCAAGACAGTGCAAGCGGAAACCAAGCCCGGTCGCTTCCGGCCTGCCGACAAATTGCTCGCCTTCCTGGAAGCACTTTGATTATGCCGCCTCCTTCACAGCGATCACCGCCTCCCAGGCCGATTTGCGGACGGAGGTCGGCATAATCCGGAGCTCGGCATAATGG
>NZ_JBAVCF010000175.1:0-1656 GCF_049586575.1 Bradyrhizobium sp. | reverse complement strand
AACGCCGAAGGAGACAAAGGAATATTACCATTACGTGGTTCACGAGAATGGCGATTGGGAGGCGGAGGAAGCGGTGATCCGAAACCGCATCGCCGGGGACGGGCGCTCGCTGCCGCAGGAGCGCCTGCGCGCCATGATGGAACGCTTCATCAGCGGTGGCGGCACCTTTCCAGTCATCGGCAGCTATGACGAAGTGGCGGCGACGTTTAAACGTCTCGCCGATGCCGGCCTTGACGGCATGGCGATCGCCACCGTGAACTACGTGCAGGAAATGCCGATCATTCGCGACGAAGTCCTGCCGCGGCTCGAACGGCTGGGCCTGCGCCAGCCATTGCACTAGCGATATGACGTCAATGCCGCCTCCGACCCGCACGACGCGCATGCAGAACGCGAACCGCTTCAAGCTGGGGCTGTTCGGCATGAACTGCTCTGGCTCGTTCGCGACCACCGCCCCGGAACGCTGGCAGGCAGGCTGGGAGGAAAATCTCGAAGCGGCCCGGCTCGCCGACGAAGCCGGCTTGGAGTTTCTGCTGCCGATCGCGCGCTGGCTCGGCTATGGCGGTCAGACCGACCGCCAGGGCACTACCTTTGAGACCTTGTCGTGGGCGTCGGCACTCCTTGCCGCCACCGATGAGATCGTCGCTTTCGCGACCATCCACGTGCCGCTGGTGCATCCGGTGTTCGCCGCCAAGTCGATTGTGACCGCCGATCATGTTGGCAGTGGGCGCTTCGGCATCAATATCGTTTCGGGCTGGAACGTCGAGGAGTTCGCGATGTTCGGCGTGCAACTGCGCGACCACGACGAGCGTTATGCCTATTCGGCCGAATGGGTCACGATCCTCGATAAAATCTATGCCGAAACCGCGCCGTTCGATTATCACGGCAAATATTTCAGCCTTAAAAACGTCGAGGGAAAACCGAAGCCATGGGGCAACGGGCGGCCGCTGCTGATGAGTGCCGGTTCGTCACCGGCCGGCCGCGCCTTCGCGGTGAACTACACCGACTGTCTGTTCATGGTGATCACGGAAGAAGACACCATCGCCTCAGATGTTGCGCAGGTACGTGCGGTCCCCGGCGCTGACAAATGCGGGCTCTATGCCAGCGGCCACCTGTTGTGCCGGCGCACCGCCAAAGAAACCGAGGAGTACTACCATTATCTGGTGCGCGAGAAGGGCGACTGGGAGGCCGCAGAGCAGATCATCGCCAAGCGCGCCGCGGGCGGCTCGCAATCGCTGTCGCCGGACATCATGCGTCGGATGAAGGAACGCGTGATCGGCGGTGGCGCGACCTTTCCGGTCATCGGGAGCTACGATGAGGTCGCGGAGAAATTCCTGCGACTGTCGGAAGCCGGGCTCGACGGCATGGCGCTGATCCTCGTCAATTATGTGCAGGAAATGCCGATCCTGCGTGATGAAGTCCTGCCGCGCCTGGAACGCTTAAAGCTCCGCGCCGGCCATAAGACATCGGAGACACGGTAATGAATGTGCTGCGCGACAAATATGCCATCGTCGGCACCGGGAAGAGCCGGCTCGGCCAGGTCGGCCTCAATTCGCTGGCGCTGCTGGAAGAAGCCATCAAGAATGCGCTCGACGACGCCGGGCTGACCAACAAGGACGTAGACGGCGTGGTGGTGCGCGGCCCTGACGACGTCTATTC
>NZ_JBAVCF010000174.1:0-5244 GCF_049586575.1 Bradyrhizobium sp. | reverse complement strand
CTGGCTTCCGATTTTGGGTCCGAAGTGCATATTTCGCAGGAGCAGCTCGGCGTCTTCGTCGGCGCTGCCCGCGAGAGCGTCAACCGTCAGCTACAGCTCTGGCGCAAGGACGGCATTCTGGACCTGCAGCGCGGGCGCATCCTGCTGCAGAACATGAAAAAACTGACGGCGGTGGCGCGGAACGAGTAGCTGACAGTTTCCCTGTTCACTCGGCCGCCGGCGAATGCAGGATACTGGGCGGCTTGTGCTTTGCGGGTTCGTCGTCGGCCTTGTTTGCGGTGATCAGTTGCTTGCTGAAGCGCCAGATCAGGTTGCCGACGTCGTCCATCAGCATGAACATCGCCGGCACGAACACCAGCGACAGAATAGTAGAGAATAGCAGGCCGCCGATCACCGCCAGCGCCATCGGCGAGCGGAATTCGCCACCGGCGCCGAAGGCCAGCGCGGACGGCATCATGCCGGCGGCCATCGCGATCGTCGTCATCACGATCGGGCGGGCGCGTTTCATGCCGGCATCGATGATCGCGTCTTCGCGCGTCTTGCCATCGCGCATCGATCCCACCGCAAATTCGACCAGCATGATCGCGTTCTTGGTGACAATACCCATCAACATCAGGATTCCGATCCACACAGGCGTCGTGAGCTGCTTGCCGGTCACGAGCAGGGCCGCGATCGCGCCGCCGATCGACAGCGGCAGCGAAAACAGAATGGTGATGGGTTGCAGGAAGGTGCCGAACAGCAACACCAGCACGGCGTAGACCATCATCAGGCCTGCGGTGATGGCGGTGGCAAAACCGGCCGACAATTCGTTGAGACTTTCAGCGTCGCCGGAAGGATTGACCTTTACGCCCTTGGGCAGGCTCTTCATGACGGGCAGTTCGTTAATCTTCTTGGTCGCGTCCCCAAGCGCTGCCGTGCCGACGAGATCGGCGGCGACGGTTGCCTGCCGCTCGCGATCGTAACGGTTGATGCTGGTCGGCCCCTGGTCGAGCTTGATGTCGGCGACCACCGAAAGCGGCACGCCGCCGCGCCCGCCGCCGAGTGGCACCCGTAACTGTTCGAGCGTCTGAAAGTCGCCCCGCGCATTGTCCTCGAGCTGCACCCGGATCGGCACCTGGCGGTCACCGGTATCGAACTTGGCCAATGCCGGGCCGACGTCGCCGATGGTCGCGACGCGAATTGTCTCCGACAGGCTTTCGGTGGAAACCCCGAGCCGGGCGGCAAGATCCGCCCGCGGCTGGATGCGAAGCTCTGGCCGGTCGAGCGAGGTTTCCGAGATCGCGTTGGCGATCAGCGGAATCCGCTTCATCTGGTTGCCGAGTTCGCTGGCGACGTTGTTGACGATGTTGCTGTCGGCGCCGGTAACAACAAGCGATATCGCGCGCAGCCCGTTTTCGTCGAGGAACCAGAACCTGATATCGGGGACGTTTTGCAGTTCCTTGCCGATCGAAAGCTCAAGCTCGCGCTGGGTGATCTTGCGCGCGGTCTTCGGCGTGTAGTTGATGATCAGCGCCGCGCGGCGGACCTCGAACGTTCCGGGCGGCACCCGGCCGCCGTCAACGAACACACTTCTCACCTCCGGGCGTTTGCGCAGGCGCGCGACGATTTGCTCGGTGACCTTCTCGGTGTAACCAAGCTGCGAGCCCGGCGGCAGCTCCATCGCGAGCAACGAGCGCGCGGTGTCCTGCGCGGGCAGGAAGCCTTGCGGCAACAACGTGATGCTCCAGATCGACGCGGCGAAAATGCCGAAGCCGATCAAGACCGTGATCAGATAATGCTTGACCGACCAGGTCACGAGTTTGGTGTAAGTCTGAAGCACACGGCCGGGCAGCGGATCATCATGCGCATGATCCTTGAGGAAGTAGGCGGCAAGCACCGGCGTGACGAAACGTGCGGCGAGGAGCGAAAAGAACACCTGCACTGAAACGGTAATGCCGAATTGCTTGAAAAATTGCCCGGCGATTCCCGACATGAAGCTCGCAGGCGCGAAAATCGCGATGATCGTCAGCGAAATCGCAATAACGGCAAGGCCGATCTCGTCGGCGGCCTCAAGCGCCGCGCGGTAGGGCGATTTGCCCATCCGCATATGGCGCACGATGTTCTCGATCTCGACGATGGCGTCATCAACGAGAATGCCGGTCGACAGTGTGATGGCGAGGAAGCTGACGAGGTTGAGTGAAAAGCCGAGAATGTCCATCGCCCAGAACGCCGGGAAGATCGACAGCGGCAACGAGATCGCGGCGATGACGGTGGCGCGGATGTCGCGCAAGAATAAAAGCACGATGATCACAGCGAGAATGGCGCCCTCGAACAGTGTCGAGATCGCCGCCTCGTAGTTTCCCTTGGTGAATTCGACCGACGTATCGATCAGCTTGAGGTCGACTTCTGGGTGCGCGATTTTGAGCGCATCGATACGTCTCTGCACGGCGGCTGCGACCACCACGTCGCTGGCGCCTTTGGAACGCTTGATGCCGAGCGCCACGACAGGTTCGCCATTGAAGCGCGCAAATGTCCGGCGATCCGCGATGGTGTCGGTGACGGTGCCGAGATCGTCGAGCCGGACTTCACCGCCGCCCGGAAGGCTGATCATGGTTCCGGCGAGCTCGTTAAGCGTCTTGGCGCCGGCGAGCGTCCGTATGGCCTGGTCGTTCTTGCCGATTTCGGCCCGCCCGCCGGCGAGATCGACATTGGTGCCCCGCAAGCGATGAGAGACATCGACGGCGGTCAACCCGGCAGCTTGCAGGCGATCGGGATCAAGCGAAACGAGAATCTCGCGCTCGACGCCGCCGATACGTTCGACCTGGGCGACGTTGCGTACGCCCTGCAGCGCGCGTTTGACCACGTCGTCCACGAAATAGGACAGTTGCTCCGGCGTCTTGCCAGGCGAGATCGCCGCATAGGTGACGATCGGCAGCCCGATGACGTCGACGCGCTGGATCAAGGGCTCGTTGACGTTTTGCGGAAGATTGGCGCGCACGCGCGTGACCGCGTCCTTGACGTCGTTCAACGCGCGGTCGGTATTGGTTTCCAGTGCGAACTGGATCGTTGTCACTGACAGGCCGTCCGTGATCGAAGATGAGATGTGCCGCACGCCTTCGACGCCCGATACGCCGTCTTCGATGGTCTTGGTGACCTGCGATTCAAGTTCGGCGGGTGCCGCTCCGAACTGTGAGACCGCTACCGAAATTACTGGAATATCGGCGCTCGGCAGCCGCGTTACCGCCAGCTTGGTGAAGCTGACCCAGCCCAGCACCAGCAGGATGATTGAAAAAACGACGGATGGAAGCGGATGGCGGATCGACCATGCTGAAATGTTGAGTGCCATCAGCGTACCCGTGTCCGATCGAGTTCGTCAGCGAATACCGTCTTGATCTGGTCGCCGTCATGCAGCGAAGATCCGGCGTCGGCGACGACGATTTCGCCGACGTCGAGACCTTCCAGGATTTCCGTCGAGGTATCGGAGACGAGTCCGACCCGGACCTTCCGCGTCTCGACAATATTGCCTTTGACCACCTGAACCGTGAGGTGGTCAATGGCGGTGCGTGGGACGGCAACGCCGCAACTGCGCTTGGCGTCGATGCTGGCCTGGGTGAACATGCCGATCTTGATCGCGGGATTGCCGCTCAGCGTGATCCGGACATGACCAAGCTGGGTGTTGCGATCGATCTGCGGCAATACGAGCCGCACGCGTCCGACGATATCCGGGCCGTTATCGCGGCTGATCCGCGCGGTGGCGCCCGGGCTCAGCTTCATCATGTGGACCGCGGGCACTTCGGCGTCGATGTCAATCTCGTTGTTGACGGCAATGCGGAACATTGGTCCGGCCTGCGGCGAGGCGGGCGCTCCCACAATGGTGTTGACCTGGGTGACGAGGCCTGCGGCTGGGGCGCGCAGCAATATTGGTGAGCGCGTTGAATTATTCGCAGCCGGCGGCGGGATGAGCCGCGCCAATTCCTGGTTGTCGGCGACGAGTTCGCCTTCGCGGACGAGCACGTCGGCGACTTTCGAACCTTCCAGATCGGCAGAGACCACCGCTTCGCGGCGCGGCACCGCAAATCCGGTCACCCGCACCAGATCAGAGAAACAGGCATTGGTGGATTTGGCGACGACGACGAGGGCATTGCTCGTCGTTTCCTTTTCTTTGGGGTGCGAACGGTGCTCGAACCAGTACCAGCCGGTCCCCAGAAGAATGAAAACCACAACCGCAAGCGCAGGCTTGACGTATCCGGAACGGTTCATTGTCAGGCTCGGCGCTCCATTGTCGGGGCGGGCTAGTATCCCGATTCCGAAGTTCGTAGCAATTTACGGGGCCACGTTTCGAACGTCGGAATCGAAGGGATACTAGCATGCATATTATTCTAGTATGGCTTTGGTTCAGAAGGCCGCATGACGAACTGGCGGCACAAATGATGCGGACTTCTGAACCGCCAAGCTAGCGTCTGATCACTTCGAGGCGGTTGCCTTGTTTTCGGTGTTGACGACCTGCACGCGGCGATTGACCTCCGAGAGCGGGTTAGCGGGATCTTTCAGCTTGGTCTTGCCATAGCCGACGGTGACGAGATCGGCGGCGGGGATGCCGGATTTCTCGACCAGGTAACGCTTGATCGAATCGGCGCGCCGTTCGGAAAGGTTCTGGTTGTAGGTATCGCTGCCGGCCGCATCGGTATGGCCTGCGACGATGAAAGTCGATCCCTTCAGTTCCGGATTGGCAAGCGCCCGTCCCAAGGCCTGCACCGAGGGCAGCGACCGGGCGCTGATACGGTCCGAGTTGTAGTCAAAGTTGATATCGAGATCGATCTTCGGCTTGTCCTTGACGATAGTGGCGATCTGCTCGAGCTCGCCTGTCGACAGCGATCGCGTCGACCGGTTACGCAGCGACTGCACGAATTTGCCTTCCGCCTCGGTTGCGGCCGGATCGGTCTGCGCCGGCGCTCCCATCGACAGGCTGCGCGTAAGAGGCTGCTTCGCCGGCGTCAGCGCTCTGAGGATCTGATCTTCGGATACATCCTCCGGTTTGGCGGCGCCAATCGAGAGCGCGGTGCCGACGGTGAAGAGCGGCAGGATCGCGATTGAGACATTCCTTGCCGAATTCCTTGACATTGCCGGTCCTCCTTTAAGGACGCATTCGCGCAGGTTCAGTAAAGGATGGCTCCGCATGCCGGAGCGAGTGAGGTAAAAATTGATAGCGGCGTTTCAGCGTATCCCGTAGCTTGCGAATTCCTTGACAATATTCGGGTCCATCGC
>NZ_JBAVCF010000173.1:0-2320 GCF_049586575.1 Bradyrhizobium sp. | reverse complement strand
CTTCGGATAGCGTATGGTCAGACCCTTGCGTTTGGACTCTACTTTCAACTCGTGAAATTTTCCATCCAGCGAGTCGCCGTTTATATAAAAGCCCAGCGTGTAAGTCACCTCTGAATCTTCAACGGCTTTGCGAATCGCGCCGGTGATGTCGTTCGTATTGGTGAAAGCCTGGCCGCCGGTTTCGTCAGCGAGCTTCTGCATCGTCGTAATGCCGATGGGCTGCGACGACTGCGCGGGCATATTGTCAAGTTTACCGCTCGCTCCCGAAACATCGTCGAAATCGGCTGTGCCCCAAGCGCCGGCCGCTACCGTCGGCGATTGCGCGAGCAGACCGCGCGCATCAACCGGGTAAACGGCGATATTCGCTGGGCTAAGCATGCGGGCCATGGCGGCGCCCGAAAAAGGAAGGTTCGCTGTGAGCCAGACAAGATTCTTGCGTCCCGGAATGTTGGCGACGTGCGCGGCAATGGCCTGCAACGCGGCCATCGTTTGTGTACCGCGATCCTGATTGGCCGCCCCGGCGAGACGCCCCGATGCTCCGTTCTCGAATCCATCTCCCTGCCCAAAAATAGCGCGATGGGTGTGTCCACCGAGGACCATGACGGTGCTGCCGGGCTCGACAACCGCGCGATTCGTAATCGATCCGGTGTCGTAGTTTTGCAAAATCGCGAGGAGTTGGTCACGATTGCTCGTGAAATCGCATAGTACGCGCAGGGAATCACTGAGGCCGTAGATGGCAACGCGATCCTGCGGCTGGAGCTGCTTTATGAATTCAATCAGGTGCGATTTCGCGTTCCGAAGCGCAAGATCCTCGACCCAGTAGGGCGTCTTCTCATACCTCGATTGCGGAGCGGACCCGTAAAGGGTGTTCAAGTTGTCGAGGAGAACGACGGTAATGCTTCTGGGCGCGGTCACACCATACTGCGGCAAATCGGAGAACGTGTTGTGCGGCGGTGGCTGTCGGGGTGGTTGTTGTGCGGAGGCGGCAGCAGCGGCGGAGAAAATGCTAATTTTCTGCGGCTTGCCCTGATCCAGTACCGTGAAATCGTCTTTTGTTAAGTTGGCGACTGGGCCGTTTTTGTCGCGAACAATGACGCCGACTTCGACCAGCCGGGTGGCTACGTGAATCTGCGAGGTCCGCTGAGATTCCTGCGACGCCAGAGTCAATGGCACGAGCACCAAAGCGAGCGCAACACCAAAGCAGCGCACTACCACCTCCTTCCGTCGTTTCAATACCGCCGATTGTACGCCCATCCGATGCGGATTGACACGCCACTTCCCCGCCCGTAAAATCGCTGATTGTTCCCGTGCCGAGGTAGCTCACCGGTAGAGCGCGGCCCTGAAAAGGCCGGCGTAGGCAGTTCAACTCTGCCCCTCGGCACCATCCCACCGCCTTTTCTCTCCGCCTTTAAAACCTGAAGGCATTTTGGGTTCTAATTCGGTAACCTCTCTTGACATTCCTGGCGACGTGCTAAATCCTCATGGTCGGCGGGCTGGAGGCGAACCGATTCATGGCGAGCGGCGGCAAGATCGGCGTCCTGACGGGTGGCGGAGACGTGCCGGGCCTGAACTCGGTGATCAAGTCGGTGGTTTATCGCGCGAGCGAGATGAACCGCTCCGTGCTCGGCATTCGGAGGGGGTGGGAAGGACTGACGCATCTCGATTCTTCCCAGGAGTCCGATCCTCGCTACATTCGGCCACTGACACGCGAGAACACACGCGCCATTGACCGCAGCGGCGGAACGGTGCTGCATACATCGCGCACTAATCCCCTGCACATCAAGAAAGCCAATCTGCCGAAACATCTCTCTCCATCTGAATTGGAGCGCCTTTCCAGCGACGGGCAGACTTTCAATTTCACGCCGATCGTTCTCAGCAATCTCGAGCGCTTGGGGATCGGCTGTTTGGTTGTGATTGGCGGCGACGACACTCTGGGATTTGCCACCACGCTGCACCGCGCCGGCTTTCCGTTAATCGCCATTCCCAAAACAATGGACAACGACGTGCGCGGCACGGAGTACTGCGTGGGATTTTCGACGGCCATCACGCGCGCGAAGGAACTGGTATCGCGGCAGCGCACCACGCTCGGCTCGCACGAGCGTATCGGCATTTTCCGCATCTTCGGACGCGATGCCGGCTTCACAGCGCTATACACGGCTTACGTCACTTCCGCCCGCTGCGTGATTCCCGAATATCCTTTCGATCTCGATCTGCTGGTACGGCTGCTGTTGGAGGACAAGCGCGGCAATCCCAGTAATTATTCGTTCGTGGTCGCTTCGGAAGGCGCGGTGTGGACGGGACATGGCGTGGAAGATTTCGG
>NZ_JBAVCF010000172.1:0-34562 GCF_049586575.1 Bradyrhizobium sp. | reverse complement strand
CATCGGCCAGCTTGGCGTCGAGCAGGCCCAGTTTGCGGTTGCTGCGCGCTGCCGCCAGCTTGATCGACGCCAGCGATGAAATCAGGTCGGGATAGATCGAGATCGGGGTTGCCGTGATCGGAAAATTCTCGACGGCCCGAAGCGTGTGGACCCCGTAATAGGCCTCCGCCGGAACATCCCGGTCACCCAGCAGATCGTGTTCGCGTCGCGTGCTCATGGGGACCTCATCCTATTGCGGGGAAGCGATAAGAACAGGATGCGGCAGGATTTCCAAGCCGGGATTTTCGTGGCCCGCGAAGTCGCGAATGAGAGGGAAAAATTCCGGGGAACGCTAGTGTCCCGATTCCGAAGTTCGCAGCATTTTTCGGAGCCACGTTTCGAACTTCGGAATCGAAAGGACACCAGCAAACCTATTGATCTGGTGTGGCTTTGGTTCAGAAGTCCGCATGACCAGCCCGCGGCACAAAAGATGCGGACTTCTGAACCGCCATACCAGGGCTTTCCGGCGCAATCGGACGCAGGAATCACGAACGTTTCGGAAGGTTTTACCGTCTCCGGCATTTTGAATACCACCGGTTTAAACCATCGTTTAGATGTGGCAGTTATCTTGACCGTCCGATTGTCCTGGTTGTTCCGGGAATCCCGAGCTGAAATCCTTATCGCCGGTTAACAATCGGCTTTCCAAGATTTGGAAGATATCCCAGGTGGGGACGGACTGAAGGAATGAACAGCGCCTTCAACGAGCTTGACTTCGATATCGCGAGCACGACCGCGGATCGGGCCAACCGTTTGATGTCGCAACATGGCGTGCCACCCACTCCCGATAATTTTTCGGTCTGGTTCTACTACGTGATGGGCGGGTCGCTCACGCTGAAGAAAACCGTTGACATCCTGATCGCCAACAAACGCAAGTTCGATTCCGCGATCAACCGCGATCTCTACCTTACCTACGTCAACCCGCATTCGAGCACGAGCGGGGATTTCCCCGAGCAGTTGCACGGCGTGATCGCCAGCGCCCAGGAATTTTTGGCGACCGCCATTTCCGACAACCGCGAGCAGTTGGAGAACCTCGGCGAAGTCAAGTCGGAATGCCAGACCGCGGTCGATCCACGGCCGATCATCGAAAAGCTGGTGAAAGAGCTATCCACGGCGACGACGCGCTCCTCGGCGCTTGAAGCGAATTTCCTCCAGACCACAAAAGACCTCGACGAGATCAAGGATTCGCTCAAACAGGCCGAGGAACACTCCAACACCGACGCGCTCACCGGGCTCGCCAACCGGCGTTCGCTCGATGCCTTCCTGCGCGCATCACAGATCGCGGCGATGGAAGCCGGCACGCCGCTCAGCATCCTGCTGATCGATATCGACCACTTCAAGCAGTTCAACGACGGCTTCGGCCACCAGGTCGGCGATCAGGTTATTCGGCTGGTCGCCAAGGTCGTGCAGGAGAACGTCCGCGAATGCGACCTCGCCGCGCGCTATGGCGGCGAAGAACTGATGGCGATCCTGCCCGGTGCCGCGCTCGATACCGGCTTCGAAGTGGCCGAGCGCATCCGCCGCCGCATCTGCGAGGCGAAGTTGACCCGGCGCACGACGGGCGAGGAAATTTCGAGCGTGACCGTCTCGATCGGCGTGGCGGAATTCCGCATGGCTGAATCGGCCGACGGCATGATCGATCGCTGCGACCGCGCGCTCTATCAAGCCAAGCGTGCGGGGCGCAATCGCACCATCAGGGAATCGGCCGAAGAGATCGCGGCCTGAAGCTAGCTTCAGTCAGAAGGGGGGCGCTGCTCAGATCGCCGCCGCAACCTTCTCCAGACCAATCAGGCGGGCGAGCGAACGCACCTCACGCTTCTGGTCTTCGCGCAGTTGAAACAAGAGCGGCATCGCCGCCGATTTCAATTGCTGGACTTCTGCGGCATCTGGATCGATCGGAGGGACGGGCGCGCCAGCGGGCTCGGCCTGTCGCGTCGCGTGGATCTTGCGGGCCACCGCGCGCAATGCATTCTCCACCGCCGGCCAATAGGACTCCTGGTCCGGCGACAGTTTCAGCCGCTCCTTGATGCCGGCGATTTGCGCGTCGCTCAGCAGCGCGTAAGACTTCTGCACCGGAGACTTGGCGACGGATTTTGGTTTCGGCGCCGTGACCGGATCGGCGGTAGCCGCCTTGGGCCTGTCGGCCTCGATCACAGGCGTGGCCGGCAATGCCTGCCGCAATGGCTCGCTCTCGCTCGGGATCGAGTTGGTAGACTGCGGCTCGGCGACATCGGGTGCGATCGAGGCGACGGTCAGCCTGTCGCCCTTGCTTTCCCGGTTCGGCACGCTTGCTTCTACAATGGTAACCGGCGCCGACGCTGCCAAGCTCGCCGCGGGCACGGTCTCACGGCTCAAAATGGCGGCCGCCGCCGCGCCAACGACCAGGAAGCAGGTCAGGACGGCAATCGTGATGGCTTTCGACAGGCGACTCTCCATTTTCTTTTAGAGCGGGCTTGACCACCTGCCGGTTGGGCTGCCCATCGGAAGCACCTTCCCGACAATAGGTGCAGGAAATAAGGCTTAACCGTGCCGCGATGGTGGCGATTCAGGCCGCCGGCGAGGAACCAGTGAAAAGGGATCAGGCGACGGCGACGAGTTCGTAAGCATCCTGAATATCGGCGACGATATCGGAGGCTTCCCACAGCGCGTCCGGTGCGACCGCTTGCCAGCTGATGGTCCAGTTTCCGCCTTTGCGGGAACGGGGCATGCCGATGACTTCGAATTGCACATCGCGGCAAAGCGGGTGACGCTCAAGCGCATAAGCGACCCGGCGCCTGATCTCATCGAGGGTCACCGGCGTTTTTTTAAAGAGCGTCTCGAAGTCCATGTCACTCCCCCTGCACCGCAGCTCAGCCTGCCCGCACAATTTTTGCGGCGGGCGGCTTTGGACATGAACCTTGGGGGAGCGTGGTTAATGGCGCGTTAAATGACCCTCGCCTTGATTCATTCGGCGCGCGATCAGGTGTGAGAGTGCTTCGGCGGCAACGCCAAGATGCTACAGCGGCGGATCGACCGCCTCGTCGTACTCTCTTTTGAGGCGCGCAATCAGTTCGGCGGCCGGCACCACCTTGCCGAGGCTGCCGATCCCCTGCCCCGAGCCCCAGATATCCTTCCAGGCCTTGGCCTTGGCGCGCTCGCCGGAAGCATCGGTTCCGAAACTCATCTTCGAGGCATCCGACTGTGGCAGGTTTTCCGGGTCCATGCCGGCAGCCACGATCGACGGCTTCAGGTAATTGCCGTGTACGCCGGTAAAGAGGTTGGAATACACGATATCTTCCGCACCCGACGCGGTGATCATCTCTTTATAACGCTCGACCGCATTCGCTTCTTTGGTGGCGATGAAGGCCGAGCCGATATAGGCGAAATCCGCTCCCAACAGACGCGCGGCGCGGATTGCGCGGCCATTGGCGATGGCGCCCGACAACGCGAGCGGACCGTCGAACCATTGCCGCGTCTCCGCCACGAAAGCGAACGGCGATATCACGCCGGCATGGCCGCCGGCCCCGGCGGCGACCAGGATCAGGCCGTCGGCGCCCTTCTCGATCGCCTTGTGCGCGAATTTCTGGTTGATGACATCGTGAAAGACGATGCCGCCCCAGCGATGCGCGGCCTGGTTGACCTCCTCGCGAGCGCCCAGCGACGTGATGATGATCGGCACCTTGTGCTTCTCGCAAAGCGCGAGATCATGTTCGAGGCGATTGTTCGACCGGTGCACGATCTGGTTGACGGCAAACGGCGCCGACGGCCGGTCCGGATGGGCCGCATCATATTCGGCGAGTTCCTGCCTGATCCGCGTCAGCCACTCGTCGAGCAGTTCGGGCGGCCGCGCATTCAGCGCGGGAAACGCGCCGACGATGCCGGCCTTGCATTGCGCGATCACGAGATCGGGCACCGAGATAATGAACAGCGGCGCGCCGATCGCCGGGATCGACAGACGGCCCTTGAACAAAGCAGGCATGGACATCAACGAAATCCTTGTATTTCCGGAAGGCGGGAAATCCCGTTCGCGGATGAAAGGATGCCAGACATCATCTCAAGAAAGCAATCGCGCTTATTTCCTAATGCCAAGCAGGACTATTGGCACAGCGCGCGGGTGACAAAATTGTCGGTTCGGCAATCTCCCGGCTTTCGGGTGCGGCCCGGAATCAGCACCTTCGCCGAACAGGCCTCCACCGAGTCTGTCGTGAGGCTCTTGCCCTCCTTGAAACCCTTGGACTGGCAAAGCTTGTCAGCGGCTGCCTTGCAGTCGGAAGCGCCATTGGCCGAAACCGGACAGATCAGGCGGCCCGTTGCCATGGAGGCGGGCTTGGCCAGGCGCGACAGGGTTTCGCCGGCACCCTTGGCGGCGTCCTTGGCGCGCGCATTGAGATCATCGAGGGTCTCGCTCGTACCTTTCAACGTCGGCAGGATCGACAGCGATTTTTCAAGCACCTTCCCCATTTCGTCGATGAGGCCCGGATTGTCCGAAGGCGCGGTCGGCGCTGCGGGTCCATTTGACGGCGCTGCCGGTTGCGGCGTTACTTGTTGCGGCGTTGTCTGCTCCGGCGCCTGGGCCGGCGACGGGCCGCCCGCCTGCGGCCAGCCGGTGCTGACGGCGGTCATCCAGACCAGGGTTGCAACCGCCATCCTTGCAACAAGCGGGCGCAGCGATGCCCGGAAGGCGTCGGATCGATCAGGCATACGCTCAGGATAGCGGGAGCCAGCCCGACGGCAAGGCTTCAGATCAAAAGCCTTTGGATCAAAAGGCTTCAGATCAATTTGACCGCGAGGACGAAACCGCCGGCGAGCAGAAGCACGAACGCCGTCAGCCAGAGCCCCAGGCGCTTCTCGATTTCGGCCCGGATCACGTCGCCGTAGCGGTTGAGCACAACAGCAACAATAAAGAACCGGCCTCCCCTGGCGATGATGGAGCACAGGATGAAGAGCCAGATGTTGTAGCCCGCAAAGCCCGAGGTGATCGTGACGAGCTTGTAGGGGATCGGCGTCAGCCCCTTCAACAGAATGATCAGGCTGCCCCATTCGGCATAGGAGGCGCGAAAGGCATCGACCTTGTCGCCGAGATGATAAAGGTTGATCAGCCACTGCCCGACCGAGTCATAAAGAAGCGCTCCGATGGCGTAACCGAGCACGCCACCGCTCACCGAGGCAATCGTACAAAGCGTCGCAAACAGCCATGCCCGGGCCGGGCGCGCCAGCGACATCGGCAGCAGCATGATATCGGGCGGAATCGGAAAGAAGGAGCTTTCCGCGAACGCGACCGCTCCCAGGATCCATAGCGCATAGGGCTTGTCAGCGGAGGCGACACACCAATCGTAGATACGTCTGAGCATGGCGCGATGAAGCATCAAGCGGCACGTTTGTCCATGCCGCGATTGAGGGATTCAAGAAGACGTCAGTGCCGCTTGCGTAAGGCGCGGCCTTCGAGCGCGACAATTGGCCGCCGCGTCATACGGGATGGCGGAACCTTGACCGGCGACTTCGGCATCTTCTCGGCGATGCCGAGCAGATTCTCCCGCCGGTCCATCTCGCGCCACACATCTTCCGGACGCACGCCGGCGGCCGCCCACAGCACCGTCAGATTGTAAAGGAGGTCGGCGCTTTCGCGGATGACGGCATCGGTCTTGCCGTTGACCGCATCGATGACGACTTCGATAGCCTCCTCAGCCAGCTTCTTCGCCATCTTGTCGGGCCCGCGCTGAAACAGCCGTGCGGTTCGCGAGACCTGGGGATCGAGATCCTTGGCCGCGATGACTGCCTGATAAAGCCGATCGAGCGAATCACTCATGCGTCTTAACATAATCCAAACGCCTCGCTAGCGCGTTAACGCTGAAGGCAAAATTGCACATCCGCTGGCCACAGTGACCAGCAACTTAACTCGGTCATGAGATTTGCAAGTGCCGGCAACCAGCAGACGACGATCGGGCGGTTGGCTTGCCTTGCGAGATGAAGCCATATCGGCTGCAACCGGCCACGTCACTGCCGTATTAATACGGACCGGCACCGTTCTCTCGGACATGTGAACGACCTCACAGCCGAATTAACAATGCGGGTGCCTGCACACCAATCGGAAACCATCCTTGCTCACCTGCGGTTCAGGTTGGCATCGGCAGAATAGGCCTGCCGGAGCGGCGTCATGAAACCGACATATCTAGCGGTCCAATTCCAGCATTCGCATCCCTTCGCGGCAGTGCCGATGCGCGCATTTCAGACCCATTTTGCACGCTGGTGTCTCGCCGCCTGGATCGGCCTTGCGGGACCGGGCGCGACGGCGAGCTACGCGGGACAGACCGATCACCCCCTTGCCATCGAACTTTCTTTCGACCGGCCGATCAATGCCGGCGAGGCTCCCGCCATCGTCGCCATGTCCGACGGGCTGTTCTCTTCAGAAGGGCTCACGGTATCCGCCAGCACGACCGCCGGATCTCCGGAGGCGATCGCACGCGTCGCCTCCGGCACCAGCGAGTTTGCCATCGTCGATCTCAACGCGCTGATCCGCTTTCGCAGCCGCAGTTCCCCGCCGGTCAAGGCGGTGTTCGTGCTGTTCAACAAGTCGCCCTATGCCATCGTCGCCCGCAAGAGCCGGGGCATTCACGTTCTCTCGGATATCGACGGCAAGACGCTTGGCATCGCGGCCAGCGACCTGTCAGCCGGGCTGTGGCCGGCATTGGCTCACCAGAACGGAATCCATCTCGATCACGTCAAGCAAAGCACCATCAGCGCTGCGGTGCGCGAGCCGATGTTGTCGGCCGGCCAGGTCGATGCCGTCACCGGATTTTCTTACCAGTCCGCCGTGAACCTGCGGGATCGCGGCGTTCCAGCCGGCGACCTCGCGGTGCTCCGTTTTGCCGATTATGGCTGCGCGGCTTACGGCTTTGCGGTGATCGTCAATCCCGACTTCGCCGCCAAACAACCCGACGCAGTGAAGGGTTTCGTGCGGGCCTTGATTGCCGGCATCAACCTGGCCATCCGCGATGAAGGCCATGCGGTCGACCAGGTCCTCACCCGGATGGACGAGGGCTCGCGCGATCTGGAGCTGGAGCGGCTGCACGCAGTGGTCCGCGACAACATCATGACCGACGAAGTGAACCGCAACGGCCTCGGCGGGGTCGATCCCGAAAGGCTGGAACGTTCGATCGATCAGGTCGGCGAGGGTTTCAAATTCGCCAAACGCCCCTCGGCTGCCGACATTTTCGACGACCGCTTCCTGCCCCCGCGCGCCGATCGCCTGATCAACTGAACGCCTCATCCTTGGCTCGCAAGCGCATGACAACAACGGGACGCTGGTTCTTGGCAGCGATCCCTGATTAAGATGCGCCTGCTGGATGGCCACCCGTCGACATCGGAATCGCATGTCTCTGCTTCGCCTTTATGCGCGCGTGCTTGAACTGCTCGGCAAGGAAGCGCGGCTGGGCTGGGTCCTGGCCGGGGCCAATCTCCTGCTCGCCGGCGCGCAATTCGCCGAACCGGTGCTGTTCGGCAAAATCGTTGACGCGCTCTCCGGCAAATCCGCCTCCGGTACGCCGGGATCATCGTCGGCCTGGCCGCTGCTGTTGGCCTGGGCCGGCTTCGGCCTGTTCACGATCCTGTGCGGCGCTTGGGTGGCGCTGCATGCCGACCGGCTGGCGCATCGCCAGCGCCAGGAAGTGCTAACCAGCTATTTCGAGCACATCCTGCAATTGCCGCTTACCTTCCATACCGGCACCCATTCCGGGCGGCTGATGAAGGTGATGCTCAACGGCACCGACGCGCTGTGGCGGCTGTGGCTCGGATTTTTCCGCGAGCATTTCGCCGCGATCATGTCGCTGGTGGTGCTCCTGCCGCTGGCGCTTTACATCAACTGGCGGCTTGCGATCCTGCTGTTCGCGCTTTGCGTGGTGTTCACCGTCCTGACCACGCTGGTGGTGCGCAAGACTTACGGTATGCAGAGCGACGTCGAGACCTATTACGGCGATCTTTCTGCGCGCGCTTCCGACGCTCTCGGCAATGTCGCGCTGGTGCAGAGCTTCGTGCGCGTCGATGCCGAGGTGCAGGGCGTGCGCTTCGTCGCCGACAAGCTCCTGACGGCACAGATGCCGGTGTTGTCGTGGTGGGCGCTGGTGACCGTAATCACGCGGGCCTCGACGACGATCACTATTCTGGCGATCTTCACGGTCGGCATCGTGCTGCACGAACGGGGGCTCACCTCCGTGGGCGAGATCGTGATGTTCGTCTCTTTCGCCACCCTGCTGATCCAGAAGCTCGAGCAGGTGGTCAGCTTCATCAACAGCGTCTTCATGGAGGCGCCGCGCCTTGCCGAATTCTTCAACGTGCTCGATGCGGTGCCCGCAGTCCGCGACCGCTCGGATGCGATCGACACCGGACGCCTCTCCGGCCTCGTCGAATTCAACGACGTTTCGTTCTCCTATGACGGCAAGCGGCCCGCGGTCGAAGACCTTTCATTCTCGGCGCTGCCCGGTCAGACCATCGCGCTGGTCGGCCCGACCGGCGCCGGCAAGTCCACCGCGATTGCGCTGCTGCATCGCGCGTTCGATCCGCAATCCGGCTTCATCAAGATCGACGGCATGGATGTGCGCGGGCTTAAGCTGACGGCGCTGCGGCGAAACATCGGAGTGGTGTTCCAGGAAGCGCTGCTGTTCAACCGCTCGATCGCCGACAACTTAAGGGTCGGCAAGCCGGACGCCTCGGACGAGGAATTGCGGCTCGCAGCACAGCGCGCGCAGGCGCTGGAGTTCATCGAACGCGGCGAGCGCGGCTTCGACACCAATGCCGGCGAACGCGGGCGAATGCTGTCCGGCGGCGAACGGCAGCGGCTGTCGATTGCGCGCGCGCTGTTGAAGGATCCGCCGATCCTGATCCTCGATGAGGCGACGAGCGCGCTCGACGCGATCACCGAGGCCAAGGTCAATGCCGCGCTCGACGAAGTGATGAGGGGACGCACGACCTTCGTCATTGCTCACCGCCTTTCGACCATTCGCAACGCCACGCTCATCCTGGTGTTTGACAACGGACGGGTGATCGAAAGTGGAACTTTCGATGAACTTGTCGCGAAAGGCGGTCGTTTCGCGGAACTTGCGAAAGCCCAGTTCATGGTGCAGGAGAGCACACGCGCGAGCCTCAAGGCGCCATAAAGCACGTCACATCAGCGTCAAGAGGGAAGTACCGCCGAAATTCGGCCCATTTCGCCACCGAATTAGTTATTGAGCCTCCGCAGCGAGCCGGTATAGGTTGGCGGCTGCCGCCGGACACGCTTGAAACCCGAACGTCACATGGTGAAGACCTCCTTTCCAAAGGCGGGGTCTCAAAGGACCGGAATCGGATAGTGCATTTTCATCGCCCGTCGCTTTTCAAATCATCATGGCGTTCGATCGCCATTCTTGCGGCCTTCGTGCTCACCACACATGTGGCAAACGCCGAAGCGCTGCTGCTGGTGGAAGCCGATAGCGGCAAGGTCCTGCAAGCCGAGAACGCGACCAATCCCTGGTACCCGGCCTCGCTGACCAAGCTGATGACCGCCTATGTGACGCTGAAAGCGGTCAAGGAAGGCCGGATCACGATGGACACGCTGTTCACCGTGTCTCCAACTGCAGCTTCGCAGGCGCCTTCCAAAATGGGATTCCGGCCCGGCACGCAGGTCACCGTCGACAATGCACTCAAGATGATGATGGTGAAATCGGCCAATGACATGGCCGTGGTGCTGGCCGAGGGCGTCGGCGGTTCGATCGACGGTTTCGCCGCGCTGATGAACCAGAACGCGCAGCGGCTCGGCATGACGCAGACGCATTACGTCAATCCGAACGGCCTGCCGGCGGACGGACACATCACATCGGCGCGCGATCTTGCGATCCTGGCGCGTGCGATCGTTCACGACCTGCCGGAATACGAATATTTCGTCCACATCCCCTCGATCCGCTATGGCCGCAGGATCGTTCAAAATTTTAACAAGCTGATCGGCCGTTATCCCGGCGCCGACGGTTTCAAGACCGGCTTCATCTGCTCGTCCGGCTATAACCTCGTGGCGTCGGCGACCCGCAACGGAAAGCGGCTGATTGCAATCGTGCTTGGCGCCTCCTCCGGGCACGCACGCTCAGTCAAGGCCATCCAGATGCTTGACCGCGGCTTCTCCAACGACACACTGTCGTGGCTGCACCCTTCGCTTGGCACGGTGGATAGTCTGGCGCCGATCGATGCCTCGCCGCCGGACCTGCGCGACGAGATGTGCAGCGGCAAGCGGCACAAGCCCGCCAGCGACGAAGACGAAGACACGACGGCCAGCAATGGCTCCGGACAGGCACTGGCCTTCTTCTCGACAGGCCAGACGCCGGCCTTGAAACCATCCGAGTTGCTCGCGGCAGCGCCTGCGCCATCGGAGCCCATTCCCGTCTATACCGGACCGACCCGCACCGGCGCCGCGCTGATCGCGGCGGTCGCGGCCGACGCCAACGAACAGGCAGCGGCGGCCCGTCACGGGAAGAAGTCGCGCCACGCTGCGAGAAAGCCCGATGCGGCAGACGATACCGGCAAGGAAGCCAAGTCGAAACCGGCGAAGCATGCCAACGCCAAGCCCGACGCGGCGAAGTCCGCCGACAAGCCGGCAGCTACCGAAAAATCGGAGGCCAAACCGGCCAAGCGGAAGGCGGCCGTAAAGCCAGCCAAGCCAGCACCCAAGTCCGACGCCAAGAGCGGTTGAGCCGGCGCGTCCGATCAAAAGCCGCGCGGGATTGCCGTTTGGTTAAGCCGGACACGCGCTGCAACGTTCCCGTGACCCTGCCGTCAAGCCCGGCCGCCGCTTGCCATCGGCGGTGGCAACGCCCAATATTGCGCAAGATAATAAAATGTCCCGGCGCAACGGCCGGGCACGATTCAAGGAAACGAACCGAGAGGGGAAGTAACATGGACCGCATCTGGCTCAAGCAATATCCGGCCGGCGTGCCCGCCGATATCGATGTGGCCCAATATTCATCCCTGGTCGAACTGCTGGAAGAGAGCTTTGCCAAGTTCAAGGATCGCAAGGCCTTCATCTGCATGGACAAGTCCATCAGCTACCGCGACCTCGATGAGATGTCGCTGGCGCTTGGCGCCTATCTGCAGAGCAAAGGGTTGCAGAAGGGCGCCCGCGTCGCGATCATGATGCCGAACGTGCTGCAATATCCGATCGCGACCGCAGCCGTGCTGCGCGCGGGCTACGCCGTCGTCAACGTCAATCCGCTCTATACGCCCCGCGAACTCGAGCATCAGCTCAAGGATTCCGGCGCCGAAGTCGTCATCGTGCTGGAAAATTTCGCCGCCACCGTGCAGCAGGTCGTGGCCAAGACTGCGGTCAAGCGCGTCATCGTTGGCAGCATGGGCGACCTGCTTGGCTTAAAGGGCGTCATCGTCAATCTCGTGGTCCGGCGCGTCAAGAAAATGGTGCCAGCCTACTCGATTCCCGACGCCGTCTCCTTCAACGATGCGGTGGCGAAGGGGCGGACCCTGACGTTCCAGAAGCCGCGGCTGATGCCCGACGACGTCGCCTTCCTGCAATATACCGGCGGCACCACCGGCGTTTCCAAAGGCGCAACGCTGCTCCATCGCAACATCCTCGCCAATGTGCTGCAGAACGATGCCTGGTTGCAGCCGACGCTGAAAAAGCCACCGCAGGTCGATGAGCTCTTCATTGTCTGCGCGCTGCCGCTATATCACATCTTCGCGCTCACGGCCTGTTACCTGCTCGGCGTGCGCACCGGTGGCGTCAATCTTCTGATCCCCAATCCACGCGACATGGCTGGCTTCGTCAAGGAGCTGGCAAAATACCAGGTTAATTTCTTCCCGGGGGTCAATACACTTTACAACGGCCTGTTGCATACGCCCGGCTTTGACAAGCTCGACTTCTCGAAGCTGAAAGCCTGCAATGGCGGCGGCATGGCGACGCAGAAACCGGTTGCCGAGAAGTGGCTGGCGGTGACGCACTGCCCGCTGTCGGAAGGTTATGGCCTGTCGGAGACGTCGCCGACATTAACCTGCAACCCCGCCGACATTGACCGCTTCACCGGCTCGATCGGCATTCCCGTGCCCTCGACTTGGCTCTCGATCCGCGACGACGACGGCAACGAGGTGCCGCTGGGCGAGGCGGGCGAGATCTGCGCCAAGGGACCGCAGGTGATGGCCGGCTACTGGAACAGGCCGGACGAGACCGCCAAGGTGATGACGGCGGACGGCTATTTTCGTACCGGCGACATCGGCGTGATGAGCCCTGACGGCTACACCAAGATCGTCGATCGCAAGAAGGACATGATCCTGGTCTCCGGCTTCAACGTCTACCCGAACGAGATCGAGGAAGTGATCGCGAGCCATCCGGGCGTGCTGGAATGCGCCGTGATCGGCGTCGCGGATTCCAGGTCCGGCGAAGCAGTGAAGGCCTTTATCGTCAAGAAGGACCCAAACCTCACGCCCGAAGATGTGATCAAGTTCTGCACCACGCAGCTCACCGCCTACAAGATCCCCAAGCAGATCGAGTTCAGGACGGCTTTGCCGAAGACCAATGTCGGCAAGATCCTGCGCCGCGAGCTGCGCGACGAGAAGAAGGCGGCGGCGGCCTAATCCGCCGTCCAAACGCGGGCAGATGACGCAACGGTGAACGGCGTGGCCCGTTGCCATTTCAGCGCTCGCGAATATTGTGCCCCGCCAATGCCCGGTCTAAGAAACTTCCGCACCATCTCAAGGAGAGTACGATGACGATCAAAGTTGGCGACAAGCTGCCCGAGGCGAAATTTCGCGTGTTGACGGCGGATGGCCTGCAGGTGAAATCCACCGACGATATCTTCAAGGGCAAGAAGGTCGCGCTGTTCGCCGTCCCCGGCGCCTATACCGGCACCTGCCACAAGATGCATCTGCCGAGCATCTTCCTGAACGCCTACGCCATCAAGGACAAGGGCGTGAACACGATTGCGATCGTTTCCGTCAACGACGCGTTCGTCATGAGCGCCTGGAAGCGCGACACCGACCAGCGCGACGAAGCCACCTTCCTCGCCGACGGCAACGCCGAATTCACCAAGGCGATCGGCATGGAGCTCGACGCTTCCGGCAATGGCCTGGGCATCCGCTCCAAGCGCTATTCGATGGTGGTGGACGACGGTGTGGTCAAGAAATTGAACCTCGAGCCCGCGCCGGGCAAGGTCGAGGTTTCCGGCGGCGATACGCTGCTGGGGCAATTGTGAGCTAACTCTCAGCACGACAAGCTGTCATTCCCCGCGAAAGCGGGGAATCCAGTACTACAGAGATATCGAGACAGACCGAGTCGCCGCAGCGTACTGGATCGCCCGCCTTCGCGGGCGATGATCGTTTGTGTTATAGCCCCTCACCTACCCCTTCAGCCGCGCCATCGCCACGCCGTCGCGCGCCAGTTGATCGGCGCGCTCATTCTCGTCGTGGCCGGCATGGCCCTTGACCCAGTGCCAGCGCACCTGATGCGGCTTTAACGCATCGTCGAGGCGCTGCCACAACTCCGCGTTCTTGACCGGCTTCTTGTCGGCGGTGCGCCAGCCGTTCTTCTTCCAGCCGTGAATCCACCCGGTGATGCCCTGACGGACATATTGACTGTCGGTATAGAGATCGACCGTGCAGGGCTTTTTCAGCGCCTCCAGCGCCGAGATCGCCGCCATCAACTCCATGCGGTTGTTGGTGGTATGGGCCTCGCCGCCCTTCATCTCTTTTTCGACGTCGCCGAATTTGAGAATGGCGCCCCAGCCGCCGGGACCGGGATTGCCCGAGCAGGCGCCGTCGGTGTGGATGATGACCGTGGGAAGCGAACTCACCTTATTCTCCCTCAGGCGAGAACGCCGTAGTCGCGGATCGAGGATACGCTCTGGTGGAAACGCAGCTTGCGGACATATTCGAGCGGGTCTTTCGGCCGCACCAGTGCGCCCTTCGGCACGTTGAGAAAATCGACGAGACGGGTCAGCAGAAAACGTAATGCCGAACCGCGCGCGAGCAGCGGCAGCGCATCCTCTTCCGCCTTCGACATCTTGCGCTCGCGGCCATAGGCCGAGAGCAACGCGCGCGCCTTGGTGACGTTGAACGAATGATCCGGCTCAAAGCACCAGGCGTTGAGGCAGATCGCCACGTCATAGGCGAGCATGTCGTTGCAGGCGAACGGGAAATCGATCAGGCCCGACAATTTGTCGCCGAGGAAGAACACATTGTCGGGAAACAGGTCCGCATGGATTACGCCAACCGGCAGATCTGACGGCCAGCACGCCTCCAGATGCGTAAGCTCAGCCGCGATGAAATCGGAGAGGCCGGCCCGCACGTTATCGGCACGATTCGCCGCACGCTCAAACAGCGGCCGCCATCCGTCGACCGAGAGCGGATTTTTCCGGAACAGCGGAAAATCGCTGCCTGCCAGATGCATCCTGGCAAGTGCCTCGCCCACGCCAGCGCACTGCATCGCCGTCGGCCGCCGCGGCCACATGCCTTCCAGAAAATTGATAATCGCCGTCGGGCGGCCGGCCAATTCGCTATAAACTGCACCTTGTCGGTTTTTGGCCGGCTGCGGGCAATGCACGCCGCGCTCCGCCAGATGGGCCATCAGCGAAAGGAAGTAAGGCAGATCATCCACCGCCACGCGCTTTTCATAGAGCGTCAGGATGAAAGAACCTGACGTCGTGTGCAGCAGGAAGTTGGAATTCTCGACGCCTTCGGCGATGCCCTTGTAGGACAAGAGCTCGCCGATCTCGTAATTCTTCAGGAAGTCCGCAAGCTCATCGGCGGCGACGTCGGTGTAGACCGCCATAGCGATATCCCGGCTTGAGCCTATTCCGCTGCGTCGGGCCGCAGCGATCGCGGCAACGGGAAGAACTCGTTCTCTTCCGCCGCCGACACCGTCTCGACGTGCAATTCGTACCGCTCGGCGAAGGCGCCCATGATTTCCTCGACGATCACCTCGGGTGCGGAAGCGCCTGCCGTGATGCCGAGGCTCTTGATGCCTTCGAAACGCGACCAGTCGAGGTCACCGGCGCGCTGCGCCAAAATCGCGATCGGGCAGCCTTCGCGCTCGGCGACTTCGCGCAGACGCTGCGAGTTCGACGAGTTCGGCGCGCCGACTACAATCAGCGCATCGACCACCGGCGCCACCTTCTTCACCGCGAGCTGGCGGTTGGTGGTGGCGTAGCAGATGTCTTCCTTGTGCGGCCCCGATATGTTCGGAAACCGTCCCTTCAGCATCGCGACGATTTCCGCGGTGTCGTCGATCGACAGCGTGGTCTGGGTCACAAAAGCCAGATTGTTGGGATCCTTCGGAGTGAAGGTCGCCGCGTCCTCCGCGGTCTCGATCAGCGTCACCGTGCCTTGCGGCAACTGGCCGAGCGTGCCGACCACTTCCGGGTGATGGGAATGGCCGATCAGCAGGATCTCGCGGCCGCGCTTGAAGTGGATCGCCGCCTCCCGGTGCACCTTCGTTACCAGCGGGCAGGTCGCATCCAGCGAGAAGAAATTGCGCGCGCGGGCGTCGGCCGGGACCGACTTCGGAACCCCGTGGGCCGAGAACACCACCGGTGCATTGGTATTGTCGGGGATTTCGGCCAGTTCCTCGACAAAAATGGCCCCTTTGGTCCTCAAGCTGTCCACAACATAGCGGTTATGGACGATCTCGTGGCGGACGTAGACAGGGGCGCCGTAAATGGTGAGCGCCCGCTCGACAGTATCGATCGCCCGCACCACACCGGCACAGAAGCCGCGCGGCGAACAAAGCACGATTTTCAGCGGTGGTTTGGCTGGCATGAGGCGGCCTCGGACCGGGTCGGCCCCAAACCTTAACAAGGCCTATCAGGGGGTCGTGGAACGGTCGATTCAAAGGGATAATCTGCCCAAGGACTTGGGACGGCTTTCGGGCTCTGTCAAGGGCACACCCATTGCGTAAGCTCCCCGGGAGGGCTTATAAGGGGCGCAATTCCCGTCATCGTTGATGACCATGGTTTCGCCTCCCGGAGGTGGGCGAAGCGCAAAGGAGATTCGCCATGAGCAATGCACCGCTGATGCCTAAGGCAACTGCCGTGTGGCTGGTCGATAATACCGCGCTGACCTTCGATCAGGTGGCGGATTTCACCAAAATGCACCCACTTGAAGTCAGAGCCATTGCCGACGGCGATGCCGCCCAGGGCATCAAGGGCATGGACCCGATTTCGACCGGCCAGTTGACCCGCGACGAGATCGAAAAGGGCGAACAGGATCCGAATTATCGGCTCAGAATCGCCGAGAGCAAGGTGACGTTGCCGCCGCAGGCCAAGAAGAAGGGCCCGCGCTATACCCCGGTCTCACGCCGGCACGAACGGCCGAGCGCAATACTCTGGCTGGTGCGCAACCACCCCGAGTTAAAGGACGCACAGATCATGCGTCTGGTCGGCACCACCAAGACCACCATCGCCAGCGTGCGCGACCGCACCCACTGGAATGCCTCGACCCTGACGCCGATGGACCCGGTGACGCTCGGCCTGTGCTCGCAGATCGAACTCGATTTCGAGGTGCAGCGCGCGGCCAAGGAAAAGCCGACGGATATCGCCCAGGGCGGCCCGACGCTGCTGCCGGCCTCCGAGACCACCCGCAAGGAGCCGGAGTTCGAGCCGACCGAAAAGCAGCGCGACGACCTCAACGTCGATGCGGTGTTCGCCAAGCTGAAAAACATTGGCGGCAAGAAGCCGGACGAGGAATAGACATTTTGGGGAGCGGGCTAACCCGCTCCACCACGTAATTTACCGGAAATTACATTCCGAAACGCCGAGCGCATAGTTTGGCCTGGAACTCCGATTCCGAAGTTCGCATGATATCGCGGCACCTCTGATGCGAACTTCGGAATCAAAAGGATGGCAAATCGCGGACGATTCGTCATGGGCGGGCGAACTCAGCGAATCCTGACATGGCTGGAATCTGTTTCCTGATTGCAATCTTGCTGGGCGGAGCCGCTCTTCTGTTTCGTCAGGCGGCAGAAAAAATTTCGATCGGGACACAATGGGCCAGCGACGCCTGCTCGCTGTCGTTGACCTTCTGCCATAACCGCGAATATCTGGCCTATGCCGGCGGCGCGATGCTGCTGATCGCGATCGGCGCCAAACTCGGCAGCCTGGCGAACTGACACAAGACCTGAAAGGCAAATCCGAAACGCGACCTGCGCGGTCCGCGTTTTCAGTTCGGCCGTTCCGGATGATTGAGCATGTACTCGCCGAGATCGCGCTGCTTCTTGTCGGCGCGATCGATGGTGTTGCCGCGCTGGGCGTCGCGTTCCCTGCGGCAAGCGACATATTCCGATGAGCCGGCTGCGACCTTGCCGCCCGCGCGGCAGAAGGTGTCGTCGTCCTCGGTCAAGCCGGAATTGACCGGCAACTCACCGCGGTGGGAGCAAGCGCCGAGCGCGAGCACCATCAACGCCAGCGCGGTCGGAAGCCTCAAGGTGGTGAGCCGCATGCCAAATCCCGTGATATCGGCGGTAGGTGTAGCCCGAAATGTGGGATTTGTAAGCCTTAACTCCTCCCCTTCAATGCCTCCGTGATCTCGTCCAGCACCTTGGGGTCTTCGATCGTGGCGGGCATGGTCCATGTTTCGCCATCGGCGATCTTCTTGATGGTGCCGCGCAGGATTTTCCCCGAACGGGTTTTCGGCAACCGGCCGACGGTAAGGGCGAGCTTGAACGCCGCCACCGGGCCGACCTTCTCGCGCACCAGCGCCACGACCTCCCGCTCGATCTCGGCGGGCTGGCGCGCCACGCCGGCCTTCAGCACCAGGAAGCCGCAGGGCACCTCGCCCTTGATCGCATCCTTGATGCCGAGCACGGCGCACTCGGCCACATCGGGATGCGACGCCAGGATCTCCTCCATGCCGCCGGTGGAGAGACGATGGCCGGCGACGTTGATGATGTCGTCGGTGCGGCCCATCACGAAGACATAGCCGTCTTCGTCCATGTAACCGGCGTCCGACGTCTTGTAGTAACCGGGAAACTCGTTGAAATAAGCCTCCTTGCAGCGCTCGTCCTGCTGCCACAGGGTTGGCAGACATCCCGGCGGCATCGGCAGCTTGATCACGATCGAGCCCATGGTGCCCGCAGGGACAGGCCGTGAAGCCTCATCGACCACCGCGACCCGATAGCCCGGCATCGGCACCGTCGGCGAACCGTGCTTGACCGGCAGCTGACCCAAGCCGACCGGATTGCCGGCGATACACCAGCCGGTTTCGGTCTGCCACCAGTGATCGATGACCGGCACTTTCAAGTGCGCCTCGGCCCATTCCACCGTCGGCGGATCGGCCCGCTCGCCGGCCAGAAACAGCGTGCGGAATTTCGACAGATCGTATTGCCGAATGAATTTTCCGTCCGGGTCCTCTTTCCGGATCGCGCGGAACGCGGTCGGCGCGGTGAACAGCGCTACTGCCTTGTGTTCGGAAATCACCCGCCAGAACGCGCCGGCATCGGGCGTGCCGATCGGCTTGCCCTCATACATGATCGAGGTCGCGCCGTGGATCAGCGGGCCATAGACGATGTAGCTGTGGCCGACCACCCAGCCGATATCCGAAGCGCACCACCAGACCTCGCCCGGCTTGATGCCATAGAGGTTGAACATCGACCATTTCAGCGCGACCAGATGCCCGCCATTGTCGCGCACCACGCCCTTCGGTATGCCGGTCGTGCCCGAAGTGTAGAGGATATAGAGCGGATCGGTCGCCAGCACCGGAACGCAATCGGCGGACCTCTTGGCCTTGATCGCCGCATCGCGCAAGCTCGCCCAGTCCTGATCGCGACCCGCCGTCAACTCGCAGGCCTGTTGCGGCCGTTGCAGGATGATGCAGGCCTGCGGCTTCACGCTCGCAAGTCTGATCGCCTCTTCGAGCAGCGGCTTGTAGGCCACGATGCGGCCGGGCTCGATCCCGCAGCTCGCCGAGAAGATCAGCTTTGGCGCGGCGTCGTCGATCCGGCTCGCCAGCTCCTTGGGTGCAAAGCCGCCGAACACCACCGAATGCACCGCGCCGATTCGCGCACAGGCCAGCATCGCCACCACCGCCTCCGGAACCATCGGCATGTAAATGATGACACGGTCGCCCTTGGTGATGCCGAGATCCGTCATGATGCCGGAAAGCGTCTTCACCTCGGCCAATAGCTCGGCGTAGGTGAATTTGGTAACGCGGCCGGTGAGCGGCGAATCGTGGATCAGCGCCAGTTGATCGGCGCGCCCGCGTTCGACATGACGATCGAGCGCGTTGTAGCAGGTGTTGACGACGGCGCCGGTAAACCAGCGGCCGTAAAGGCCGAGCGAGGGGTCAAATACCTTATCGGCAGGCTTGATCCAGTCGATCTCGCGCGCCGCCTCGCCCCAAAAGCCTTCGGGGTCCCGGAGCGAGCGCGCGTGGACCTCGTGATAGCTGCTCTTGTGCTGGATGTTCATGGCGTCTCTCCCTTCCGACGTCACGGCCGGAGGCCTGGCGCGGTTTTGACGCGCATTGTCGCGCCTCAAACCGACAATTCAAGCCGGAACAGGTCAGCCCTTCGACTAAATGTTATTGTTTGGAGAGGGCGCCGAGCTGGTCGACCCGTTCCGCCATCGCCTGGCGCAGGTCATAGCCGGGCCGGCCGTAGGACGCGTTGCGCTTCGCCATGAATTCGCGCTGCTGCTTTGTCAAAGCGAGCGCCGCGCGATGGCTGCCGCTTTCCGCGCTGGCTATCGCCTTCAGGAACACCTCGTTCATCTCGCGGTCGAGGCGCGCAAGATCTGGGTCGGCGCAGATCGCCTTTTCGACCTGACGTTTGGCCGTGGCGCAGTTGAAGCTCGGCAGGCTGTTCTGGGAGGCAAGCTCGTTCAGCCGCTCGAGCTGGAGCGAAACGTCCTTGTAGTTGCCGGCGGCGGTGGCGTCGGAAGGATTGAGACGAATGGCTTCCGCGTAATCCTGCAACGCACGGCTGCGATCGCCCTTGCCGCGCCAGGCCGCGCCGCGATTGTTATACGCGCGCTGGAACTTCGGATCGAGCTTCAAGGCCGCATCGTAATCCGCAATCGCGCGATCGTAGTCTTTCGTCGCCTGATAGGAATCGCCGCGGTCGGTCAGGAAATTCGCCTGCGGACGGAGCTTGATCGCCTGATCGTAGTCGGCGATGGCGTTCGCGTAGTCGCCATTGCCGGCGAGATCGAGCCCGCGATTGTCGAAGAATTCCGGCCGCGACGGATCGATCCGGATCGCCGAGGTCTCATCGTCGAGCGCGTGCTGGATGTTGCCAAGCTTGCGGTGAGCCGCGCCCCGATTGGTGTAGGTTTGCGCGCGGTTCGGATCGAGCTTGATGGCCTGGTCGTCATCGGAAATCGCCTTCTGATATTCGCCCTTGAAATACCAGGCGGCGCCGCGATCCGCATAGGCCAGCGCAAAATCAGGCTTTAGCCGCAGCGCCTCGTTATAGTCTTCGATGGCGCGGTCGTATTTGCCGGCGTTGTTGAAGATATTGGCGCGAATTTCATAGCCGTCGGCGTTATCAGGATCGAGCCTGATAGCCTCATTCAGCGCGCCGAACGCCTCCACGGTCTGGCGTTGCTGGCGCAGGATTTCGCCGCGGGCACGGAAGGCGAACGCGAGACTGGGGCTCTCGGCGATGACATGATCGAGTTCGTCGAGCGCCTTGTCGGTCTGCCCATTGTTGTGGCGCGCCATCGCCTGCACGACCATCGCATTGAGACGATCGGCGGCCGCGGTGGCCGGATTATCGACCAGCGCGGCGCAGCTATCGATTAATTTCGCCGGCGCTGCGTCCGTATGCGCGGCGCAAATGACGGCGGGCTCGGCACGCGTTGCGGTGGAAGTGACAGAAGCGGCGGCCAAAACAGCTGCGACGAGCGATGGCGAGGCAAAAGACCGCATGACCGGCTCTCAATGACGGGGTGCTCGGCGCGAGCGCCGATTTGAGCGGTTTGTCGCCGCGGCCACCCGCGAGGTTCAAGGGAACAGGATTAATGCCCTACCAATGGATTTGACATTCGCTACCAGTCTGGCCGCGAGTTCACAAAGCGCATGTAAAATCCCAAGCTCCATGGGAACCCCAAATTTCTGGTGGGCCCATGATTCGAGCATTCGCAAAAGTGACCGCTGAGACGGAATGCGAATGCTAGAATCGGCCTACCAGCGCCACTAAATGGTCGAGCCGGTCCCGCATCGCCTGCCGCAGGTCGTAGCCGGCCTGACCGAAAGCGGCATTGCGCCGGGCGAGGAATTCGTCCTGCTCGCGCTGCATGGCCCGGCTGGCGCGTGCATTGCCCTGACCGGCCTCGCGGACCACCTTTGTGTTCACGGCGTTGATCTCACGGTCGAGATTGGCGAGTTCGGGATTGGCGCAGATCTCCTTTTCGACCGGGCGTCTGGCAGTGGCACAATTGAAGCTCGGTCTGTTGTTGACCGCCATCATCGCGCCAATGCGCTCGACCTCCAGCGACAGTGCCTTGTAGTTGGCCTTTGCCGCGGCATTATTCGGGTCGAGCCTGAACGCGGCCCCGAAATCGGCGAGCGCATGGACCCGGTCGCCTTTCCTGCGGAACAGCTCTCCCCGCGCATTCAACACCTCCGCCAACGTCGGATCGAGCCGCAGCGCGATGTCGTCATCGCCGATCGCGCGGTCGATCTCTCCCTTGCGGTCGTAGGCGGCGGCGCGTGCGATGGCGGCCTTGATGCGATCGACCTTCGGCGCCTTGTCGTTGCCGATCAGCCCGTCACACGCGGCGATGATCTTGTCGTCATCGCCGGCCATCAACGCCGACTTGCAAGGCGCGGAATCGATCTGTTCGCCGGTCGGCTCGCTGGTGGCCGCGGCAGCGCCGGGCGACAACGCGATGAGGTTGATGGCAATGCCTGCCATCACGACGACGAGGGACAGTCGCATGAGAAATGTCAGGTTACCTTCAGCGTGATCCCGCCGTCGACGACGAGTTCGATGCCGGTGACATATCTCGATTCGTCGGAAGCGAGAAATAGCGCGGCATTGGCTACGTCCCAGGCGTCGCCCATATGCCCCATCGGCACCTGCGCGTCCCGGGCGCGCCACATCGCCTCGACGTCGCCCTTGGCGTAGCTCGCGGCAAGGCCCGCCGAATGCTCCACCATCGGCGTCTTCATCAGCCCCGGCAGGATCGCGTTGACGCGGACCTTTTGAGCAGCAAATTCCACAGCCGTGGTGCGCGTCATCTGGTTCATCGCCGCCTTGGTGGTCGCGTAGGTGATATAGGAAATGCCGAGATGCCGGATCGACGCAATCGATGAAATATTGATGATGGAGCCGCCGCCTTGCCCCGCCATCACGGGGACTACGTGCTTCATGGCGAGATAGGCGCTCTTGAGGTTGACCGCGAAGACCCGGTCCCAGTCGGCCTCGGCAACATCCACCACGCTGCCGGTCTCGGCGATGCCGACATTGTTGTCGAGCACGTCGATGCGACCAAAGACCTTCAGGCAGGCAGCGACCATCGCGGCGATATCTTCTCCTCGTGAAGCGTCGGCTTTGAACGCCACGGCCTTGCCGCCCTCGCCGGTAATGACGTCCGCGGTCTCCTTGGCTGCGGCGGCGTTGCGATCGACGCAAAACACCCGGGCGCCCTCTCGCGCAAACGTCACGGCGGTTGCCTTGCCGTTGCCCCAGCCGGGCCCGATCGAACCGGCGCCGACCACGATCGCTGTCTTGCCTGCCAAGCGTCCCAAAACGACATCTCCCCTTTTGTCGGAGCATTGGCCGGGCCACAGCCTGAGGTCAACCCATTCGACGAAGGTGTGTCTTCGGCATGGCGGTGACTACCCTAGCAACGAAGGGGTTCCCCGCGTAATGTCCCGACCGCGAACCCGCCCGTAAGAGGCCGGTCCCAGCATGGAGAACGCCTGATGTCCTTGTTTCGCCCCGTTGAAGTTGCGCTTGCGACAGTGATGCTGTGCGGCGCCGGTCTCACTTACGCCCATGCCAAACCGTTCATGATCGTCGGCATCGACGAGAAGGTCACATGGGACGACAGCGGCAAGACCTTGCTGTCCATGCCCGGCAAGGATTCGGTTCTGATCGTCGATCTCGCCGATCCCGAAAATCCCAAGATCGTCGCCACGCTGCCGCTCGAGAATTCGGTGGTCGGACCACCGGTCAATGTCGACATCGATCCCACCGGCTCGGTCGCGCTGGTCGCCGATTCCGTCGACGTCGTCAAGGACGGCGATGCGCTGAAGCAGGTGCCGGACAACAAGATCTTCGTCATCGACATGAAAGCCAATCCGCCGAAGCTCGCGGCCACCATCACCGGCGGCAAGCAGCCCTCGGGATTGAATTTCAGCCCGTCGGGAAAAATGGCGCTGGTCGCCAATCGCGGGGACAATTCGGTCAGCGTGCTCTCGGTCAACGGCACCGACGTCAAGATCACCGATACCATCTCCTTCCCCGACAGCGTCGCACATGTGATGTTCACGCCCGACGGCAAGCACGCGCTCGCTGTGCGATTCCCCGCGCACAAAGTGTCGGTGCTCGACGTCAACGGCGACAAGGTGACCTATAACAAGGTCGACCTGCCGACCGGCCTTTGGCCCTATAACGTCGTGATCACCCCAGACAGCAAGCTCGCGCTGACCTCCGACAACGGCAATTCCGGCGCTTCCGACGGCAACGTCGACACCACGAGCGTGATCGACCTCGAAGCCAACCCGCCGCGGATCATCGATCGCGTCGTCGTCGGCGATGGTCCGGAGGGGCTCGCGATGTCGCCGAAGGGCAATCTCGCGGTCGCTGCGATCCTGCGCGGCTCCAACATGAAGAAGGCGTTTTTCTACAACAAAAACGGCAGCCTCTCGATCCTGAAGATCGACGGCAAGAAGGTGACCAAGACCCAGGACATCGAGGTCGGCGGCTTGCCGGAGGCCGTAGCGTTCACGCCTGATGGTAAATACCTTCTGGCCGGCAACTATCTGGACCAGGATTTTTCGATCCTGAAAGTCGACGGCACCAAGGTCACCGACACCGGCAAGCGCTTCAAGGTGCCGGGTCATCCCGCCTCGGCGCGAATGGGGCACTGAAGCCGTCTGCGATTGGACTAGCGGTTAATGGCGCTGGGGGGCACTTCTTGCCTCCCCCTAAAAGGGGCGGCCGGCACGCGCAGCGAGCCGGGGGGGGGGTCCCGTCCTCGCTGCTAGTTTTCGGCACTTCCTACCCGTCTAACTGCGAGTTCGTAAAGCGAATGTCAAATCCGAAACTCCACTAAAAAACTTGGATTTGCTAGTGGTCCTTTGATTCTAACATTAGCAAACGTGCCCGCTGAGAAGAGATGCGAATGCTAGAATCGGGCCACTGCCGCTTTTCACTGGAATGTCATGTCGAGGCATTTGGAAATATCCGAGCCGAGGCCTGAACTGATGGTGAGGCAGCCGCGCACCTTCTGCTTGGTGTTGTCGCTGACCCAGATCGAATAGCCGCCCGGACCGAAGAAGGAATTGGTGTTCGGCGGCTCGGTCTCGGTGGCGTCGAAGGAATAATCGGAATCGGTCTCGAAGATACGCGGCCGCTTGGTGCAGCCTCCATCGGCCTGCACGTTGATCACTTCCTTGTTGTCGCGCGTCAGCGCGAGCGATACCTGGCAGCGGAAATATTCCGATGTCTTGGTGTTGAAGACGTAGGCGTAGGACCTGCAGGTGGCCGTGTTGAGCTTGCCGGCCGACAGGCCCCGGCTACAGGAAATCCGCTGGTTATTGCTGAGTTTGAAGTTGTCGGCGCAAGCGGCATCCGCAAGGAACAGAGACAACGCAACACCCAAGCCGATCGTCACAATTTGGTTCATTCGAATCATCCCCGTTACATTTGCTGCGGTCGCGCGTTATCGGCGAAGATAGTCGCGAAGGACAAGGCATGGAATCACAAAGTCACCGGCGGTCATTGATCATAGGTCGCTAGTCGTGTTGACGGGCCGATGACGTTCGTGATTTGTTCAAAGAATGACAGGTCACGCTTGCAGACTACGAAATTGGGAGGATGAGAAGGATATGACAAGATTTTCGATCAAGCCGCTATTGGCGGCTGCAGCGCTCGCCGCGCTGTCAACGCCGGCCTTTGCGCAAGCTGCGACGCCGTGGGAACTGAAGCCGGACATGGGTTACGCCTACGGCAAGGATGGCAAGACCCTCGCCTACAAGATGGGCACCAACAACGCCGGCCTGCTCCTGAAGGGAGCCAAGAAAGTGCCGAAGGGCACGTTGTTCTTCATCGGACAGAACGGCCAGCTCTACATGCGCAGCGGCCCGTATCTCGACGGCGGCAGCTTCATGTTCGGGCCGGATTGAGCCGTTGGCCCCGATGTCATCATCTGCCGACGGGCCGCGCCTTTGGCCCGATGACGGGCTCCGGCGGATGATCCAGTATGCCGCGACGATTGGGGCCTATCTTGCCGGCATGGGTTACTGGATGCCCCGCATGCCGGGGCATGACGCGGATGGGCCGTTCCGCGTCGCAAAAGCAACAAGCTAAAACGCCGCCGCCAGTTCCTTCGCGCCCGGCAGATTGCAGTTGGCGTCCATCCGATTGTCGGTGATCGCGAGCAGCTTGGCGACCGTGTTATGGCGGATCGCGACCGGATTACGCTCATAGCCTCCGCGCTGGAAGAAATTCGACGTCGGCACCTGCTCCCGCATCACCTGCGGCATGGTCACCATGTCGAGGCCGGTGCCATCGCCGGTGAGGTTCATCATCTCGAGTTCAGCGGCGCTGAGCGGGCGGTTAAAACCCTTGGTGCGGGCGAAGATCACCGAGGTGAGAAGCTTGTGGGTTTGCAGCATCGGTCCGACGTCGATATCGAGCACCATGGCCTGAACCGCCCAGCCCTGCGGCGTATCGGCGAGTTTCTGGTGGGCCGACCAGTCGTCCGGCACGGTGCGCGTAAACGCCACCATCTTCTTCAGCACCGCAATCTTGCGGTCCATCGCCTGGCGCGGCGGCCCCGACAGGCTTGCTGCTCTTGCCGTCAATTCTTTGACGAATTCCTGACCCTGCTCGGCCATCAACTCGACGCTGTTGGTGGTGAGGAGCTGATTATAGCCCATCGCGGTCGAAATCGCGCGCTTGCCGCCATGCTCTATGCCCGCTTGCACGTCGTAATTGCCGGTGCCTCCGGTCTCGAACGAATAGACCCGCACGGCCTGCTCGCGCGTCAGGCCGGCGGCCTTCGCGTAGCGCGCATAAGCGCGCTTGAACTCAATCTCGCTTGCGGGCTTCCGCGGTGACCACTGGAATTGCTCGCTCGCGGCCTGCAAGAGATCGCCGACCAGCGGAATGGCCTTGCGTTGCCGCGGCGGCCGTGCTTCCGGCTCCTCCGGTTCGGGATTCACCGGCCGCTTCGGCCCGGTATAGACCGGCGGCTGCTCCAGCACGTAGTCATCGAGGTTGATCGGCTGATGCTCGCGCCGCTTGGCGTTGCGGCCGCGGCGTTTCTCGGCAATTGAATTCCAATAGGCGCCCGCCTCTTGCTCGAACGCTCCGTGCGCGTCCTGATATTCTTTCAGGAGCCTGCGATACTCCGCGATCGCGTAGGGCGAGGCAGCCTGCGCCATGGCGTCAGCAGCGGGAGGCGCTGCGTTGTCTATCGCCTGCGACGGTGCCGCGCTCAGTGACAACACCAGCGCAAAATATCCAGCGCGAAAGCGAATCGGTTGATATGGCATGGCCCGATTCTAGAACAAGGAAAGGCGGCGTGGGAACGGCTTTTGCGTGAAACGCCGCACTTACTCTGGCTCGACGCCGCTCTTCTTGACGAGTTCCGACCACTTCTTTTCATCCTTGTCGATGAAGTCGGCATATTGTTCCGGCGTGCTCGACGTGATCTCGGTGCCGTCAAATTCAAGCTGCTTTCTGACGTCCTCGGAGGCAAGCGCACCGCGCAAGGCCTTGTTGAGACGGTCGACCACGGCCGGCGGCGTGCCCGCCGGCGCCACGAGGCCATAGGCCAGCGTCGCGTCGAAACCGGACACGCCGGCTTCGATCATAGTCGGCACTTCAGGCAATAAATGGTTGCGATGGACCGAGGTCACGGCGAGCGCGCGCAACAGGCCGGCCTTGACGTTGGCGGCGGTGGTGGCGATCGGCGAAAACGACATCGGGATATGTCCGCCCAAGAGATCGCTCATCGCAGGTCCTGTTCCCTTGTAGGGAATGTGAACGATCTGGATTCCGGTCTCCATTGCAAAATATTCGCCGGTGATATGACCGACCGTGCCGATGCCGGCGGAGCCGAAGTTAACCTTGCCGGGATTGGCTTTGGCATAGGCGACCAGTTCGGCCACGGTCCTGGCCGGAAACGACGGATGCACCACCAGCGAAGATGGCGCGTGACCGATCATCCCGATCGGCGCGAAATCCTTGCGCGGATCGTAACCGACATGGCGGTAGAGCGAGGGGCCGATCGCAAGCGTGCCGGTATAGCCGAGCAACAGCGTGTAGCCGTCGGGATCGCTTTTCGCCACCGCCTTGGTGCCGACGGTGCCGCCGGCCCCGCCTCGGTTGTCGACGACGATGCTTTGCCCGAGCAAGTCGCTCATCTTGTCGGCGACCAGCCGGCCGACGATCGAGGTCGAGCCGCCAGGTGGAAAAGGCACCACCAGCGTAATGGTTCGGTTCGGGTAGGCTTGCGCGCGGGCAACGTCACAGTTACCGCCGAGCGCCGACGCCAGCAGCACCATGGCAAGCGAGGCACTCCATCCGCGCATCGGCGCAACCTCCGCGATTCCAGCTTGCCGCTATGGTCGTCGAAACAGTCGGCCTTCGCAAGGCGACCATTCCGCTTGACTAGTGTCCCGGTTCTGACATTCGTATCCCGTCGTGGCAGGTTCGTTTAGGGATGTCAGAACCAAAGGGATACCAGCAAATATGATTCTGATTCTAGTGTGGTTTTGGTTTTGACATTCGCATGGAGAACTCGCAGCAGCACCGAAGCGAATGTCAAAAGCCACTGGTGTCTTGCGTCCGATTGATGAGATGGCCGCCAAATCCGACCAAAAACCCCGCCCCCAAATAGCCTTCTGATGATGACAGAAATAACCGACGAGGCGCTGAAAGCGACCGGTTGGACCGTGATGGAGACCAGCGGTTTCCTGAACCTCATAGGGCCGCTGTGGCACCGCGCCGTGAACGGTAATCACGAATACGCGATATCAGCGCAGGACAAGCACCATAACCGCCGCGGCCTGGTTCAGGGCGGGGTATTGATGACGCTCGCCGACCGCGCCTCGGGCATGATTGCGAGGCTGGTTTCTGGCCGGCCAACGCTCGCCACGGTGCAGATGGACGTCCACTTTATCGACTCAGGCAAGATCGGCGAGCTTCTGATCGCAACGCCGCGCGTCGTCCGCGCGACCCGCAGCCTGATCTTCACCACGACCGAGGTGACGGCGGGCGGCCGTGTCGTCGCCACCGCCAGCGGCGTCTTCAAGGTCCTGAAAGACAACTCCTGATCGTTTTTCAATCGAAAGGAATACGCCCGTGGAATATCGTCAGCTCGGCCGCAGCGGCCTGAAAATCTCGCCAATCTGTCTCGGCACCATGATGTTCGGCGGACCGGCGGATGAGGCGACTTCGACACGGATCGTGGCCAAGGCGCGCGAGGCCGGCGTCAACTTCGTCGACACGGCGGACGCCTATTCGAACGGCGGTTCGGAAACCGTGGTCGGCCGCGCCATCTCCAACAACCGCCCCGGCTGGGTGCTGGCAACCAAGCTCGCCAATCCGATGGGAGACGATCCCAACCGCGGCGGGCTGTCGCGGCGCTGGGTGCTTCAGGCCGCCGACGAAAGCCTGAAGCGGCTCGGCACCGATTATATCGACATCTACTACCTGCACCGGGAAGACCATTCCACGCCGCTCGCCGAGACCGTTCGCGCGATGGGCGAACTGATCAAGCAAGGCAAGGTGCGTTACTTCGGCGTCTCGAATTATCGCGCCTGGCGCGTCGCGGAAATCTGCAACATCTGCGACGACCTCGGCATCGACCGGCCTATCGTCAGCCAGCCCTATTACAACGCGATGAACCGCATGCCCGAGGTCGAACACTTCCCTGCCTGCGGTTATTACGGGCTCGGTATCCTCGCCTATAGCCCGCTCGCGCGCGGCGTGTTGACCGGCAAGTACAGCCCCGATGCCGCGCCTGGTAAGGAAACGCGCGCGGGCCGCAACGACACGCGCATGATGCAGACCGAGTGGCGTCCGGAATCGCTGCAATTGGCGCAGGCGATCCGCAAGCATGCGGAAGCGCGCGGCATCACCGCAGCCCAGTTCGCGGTCGCATGGGTGCTCAACTCAACCTTCGTGACCGGCGTCGTTGCGGGGCCCCGCACCGAAGATCAATGGGACGATTACGTGCGCGCGCTCGACTATCGCTTCACCGCCGAGGACGAGGCCCTGATCGATCGCCTCGTGACCAGCGGCCATCCGTCGACGCCCGGCTACAACGATCCGCAATATCCGATCGAAGGACGGCGGCCGCGCACGGCCATCGAGAAATAGTCAGAAACGCCAGCGCGCAAGGTCATTGCGCTGGCGGAATCATTCTCCCGGAAAATTCGGCGCCGCCAGTGTCCCGGTTCTGACATTCGAATCGTGTCTGGGAGGGTTCGTTTACGAATGTCAGCAAATAGAAATTCTGGTGCGGCTTTGGAATTTGACATTCGCTAGGCGGACTCGCGGCAACGCCGAAGCGAATGTCAAATCTGCCGCACCAGCGGGCAAAGCTTGCCGGGGTGTTAATCGCGCGGGCTCAATTGGCTGTTGATTTATAAAGGTAATTTATCTGGCCTGGGGTTTGCTTGGTGATCTCGGGGGGTGTGTGTCGATTTGCGTGGGCTTCCTCACTGAGGGAATGAGACATGTCGCGACATCACATCATGCCGCCGGTTATCTATACGCAGCCGCCACCGAAGAAGATCGAGACCAAGAAGCGCCGCATCGGCATCGGTGCGCCCGGCGCGTTCGACGAAACCGCGGAGACGCATGAGTCGGACGGGACCAGCCAACCGCCACCGGTCCCAAACAAGCTCCTGCAACAGAACTTTCCTGAAATCGAAGGCTCCGATCGCAAGCCACAAGGTCCGCAAGGACGGCTCAGCCAAGCCACACTGTCAGTGCTGCTGCGCGTGCAGGAAGCGGAATAAACGCGCCGCCTACAAATCGCGCGTTCTCCTCACCATGAGGGTCTAGCGCGGTTTGGCGTGCCTGCGCAGCATAGCATCGTAGGCGAGCTTGATCCGGCGCACCGCCGGATCCTTGTAGAGAAATCCCTCGTTGCGGGCGTGAACGAGCATCGAGGCGTTGACCTCGAACACCACGACATTTCCGCTCTCGTCGAGCCCGCAATCGATCCCGAAATAGTCAAGACCGATGCGCTCGCGAATGGCTTCCAGCGCCTGCATCTGTGCCGGGCCGAAGACTGCGGCGGGATTGTTCAGAAACGTTGCCTCTTCCTGCTGCATCCATCGCTGATGGGCCATGTCGGTGTTGATGTGATGGAGTTTCCAGTCACGCCCGATGCACAGGTGATACGGCAATATCTCGTGGTCGATGAAGATGAACCGGTATTTCCGAAAATGGCGATCGGCCGACATATAGTCGATATATTCGATCAGATAGTGCTCGTGATCTACCCGCTGCGACAGGAAGGCCGACAGCGCCGTCACGTCCTTGATCTTTTCGAAATCATCACCACCATGGGTGCCGACCGGGCGGGCCAGAACCGTCGACCAGGACGGCAATATCGCCTTCAGCGCCGCTTCGGAGCACTCGGCTCCCGCCTTCAGGCGCAACGCCTGCGGAATGCGGCAGCCGGGAATTCCCTGAAGCAGGGCGGCGACGGCGTCGCGTGTCGTTTGTTGCACCTTGCGCGGATGGTTGACGGTCGGCAAGCCGAACCGGTCGACCAGATCGGCCGCGAGCGGCAACAACGCTTCGGTCTGATCGGCATCCGAAACCAGATTGATCACCAGTTGAACGTTCCGGCCAAACTCGTCCGTGTCATAATCGCGCGCGGCGAACAGCGCGAGCGTATTGGTATCGAAAAACGCATCCTGGAAAAGATATTCGGTCGGCGTGTTGCCGCCGAACGGCGCGTACAGCGCGAGCACAAGAAATTCTGCCGGTTGCTTTGCCGCCGGACGCCTGATCAGCGGCTGAATCCGCGCGGATTGCGCGTAAGCCGCTCGCGCACCCGCCTGATCGCCCAGCGATTGCTTGAGCGCGCCAGTCCAGTTGATGCTCTCGGCATCCTGCGGATTGAGCGCGACCGCCTCCAGGAAGCTCGTGATCGCCGGCTCTACCTCGTTCAATTCGAAAAGAGTTTTGCCGAGCAGATTGCGGATACGGGCATCGTGAGGGCGCTCGGTCTTCAATTCAACCAGTACGGCCTTGGCAATCAGATATTGCTTGGCGGCCATCAGCGCCTGAACCATGTTGAAGCGCGCCGCCCAATGCCGTGGATTGAGCTTCAGTGCCTGGAGGTAGAGCTCGATGGACCGCTGGTGTTGCCCAAGTCTCAGGTGGAGATCACCGAAGTCGCACCAGCAATTCGTCAGATGCGGCGCGATCTTCAAGGCTGCCTGATAATTGATGCTCGCGGTTTGGAAATCGCCGCAGCTCGCGGCCATGTTGCCGAGCCTGGCATACAGGTCGGACATCGTCTCGGCGGATTCGGTTCCGGCCCGCTCGACTTCAGCGAGGCCCCGCTGAAAGGCCGCGACGGCCTCGTTAGCCTTCCCATCGCCAAATAACTGCAGGCCGGAACGCAGGTGCTGCTGGACGTTCGAGCCGGTAGCGTCAGCATCCGGGGAATCGCTGATGAATTGAGATGCCTGCATTGTTGCCGATTGTGTCTAAAAACAGTGAGTTAGCCGGGATTTTCCGTCGACAAGCCCGGCTTCAGCTTTGCCAATTCTTGGTTAACAGATTCTTACCGAGGCCCAATCACAATCGCCGAGCTACCGCCTGCGGCCGACCATCTCGAACACAGCGCCGGGATTATTGTCGGTAAAGCGAAGGTCGAGTTCGTGCAGGTTGGCGATGGCGGCGGCGATGCTCAAGCCTAAGCCGCTGCCGGGAACGCGATGGCCGCTCGATGTCCGGTAGTACCGCTGGAATATCTTGTCGCGCTCCCCCGGTTCGACCCCGATGCCGCTGTCGCGCACTTGCACCACCGGCAAGCCGTCCTCGGTCATGACCGATATGCTGACGGCGCCATTGGCCGGCGTAAATTTGATCGCGTTGCCGATCAGGTTCGACACCGCTTCGCGCATCAGATCGCCGTCGCCCTGGATCTGAACCGGGGATCGGGTCTCCAGCGTCATCCTGATCGACTTCGATTCGGCAAGCGGCTCATAGAACTCGAAAAGGTCGGCGCAAATGGCCGATAGATCGATCGGCTGGAAGTTACGCGATTTCGGGCCGTATTCGACATCGGCCAGCCGCAGCAGCGCCGCCACTGTCAACATCGCCTTGTCGATGTGGGCCAGTGCCTGCTTCACGACGGTGCGCAACTGTTCGTCATCAGAACTTTCCAGCCCCCGTTCGAGCTGGGCATGGACCACCGACAGCGGGCTGCGCAGGTCATGGGCAATATTGTCGCCGACCCCCTTGAGCTGCACCAGAAGGCGCACGATCTCGTCGAGCATCAGGTTGACGTCGCGGGATATCTTGTCGATCGGATCGCGGCCCGAGCCGATCGGCAGCCGCAAATCCGTATCTCCCTTCATGATCCGGGCCATGGTGTCGTGAATGGTGGTGAGTCGACGCGAGGAGCGGCGCGCGAAGTAGGCGCCGATCGCGAGCGCCAGCAGCAGCATCGGGGCTAGCCCGGCGACCAGCGCTCGCTTCACGATGCGGCCGAACGCCAGGGTTTCGATCAGGCTTCTGCCCAGCAACATCACGGTGCCATCGGGGCGCTGGCGCGCCACGAAAATAGCCGGCTCGAGCCGGTTGTCGCTGCCGGGAACACGCGTGGCGGCGACGAAGTGCGACTTTCCATCGACCGGGATCGCCGGCAACGCAGCGATATTGCCGAACATGAACTTGTGGTTAGCGTCAAACAGCGCCGCATAGTCGATGCGCCGCAGGTCATTGGTCAGCCGCACCTCGAATGCGGTCTTCAGTTCATTCACCGGGCGATTGACGCTTTTGGCCGCCTCGGTTTCGAGAATGAGGCGGTTTCTCGCTTCATTCGCCTCTCCGATCTGAAAATAGACCAGTCCGAAAACGGCCGTGGTCGCCACCGTCGTGACGAACACAAAGACGAGCGCGACACGTACCGCCGAGGAACGGAAGAATTCAAGCATGCGCATTCAGCATGAAGCCCGCACCGCGGATATTCACGATCAGGGAGGGAAGGCCCTTGGTGTCGATCTTTTTCCGCAAGTTGCTGATGTGGACGTCAACGACATTGGTCTCGAGCGAGAAATGGTACTGCCAGACTTCCCGAAGCAGCATCGCCCGGGTGATGACCCGCCCGGGATGACGCAGGAAATACTCCAGGAGACGAAACTCGCGCGGCAACAACTCGATTTTGACATTGCCGCGATGGACGGTCTTTTCGATCAGATCCATTTCGAGGTAACCCACGCGCAATATCGTGGTGCGCACGTCCTCGAGGCGGCGCAACATCGCCTCTACCCGGGCGGCCAATTCCACCATCGCGAACGGTTTCGTCAGATAGTCGTCGCCGCCGGCCTTCAGGCCGCTGACCTTCTCATCGACGGAAGACAATGCCGAGATGACCAGAATGGGCACCTTGACGCCCTCCTTGCGCAAGGCTTCCAGCGTCTTGAGGCTGTCCTCTCCGAAAACGATCCGGTCCATGATTATCATCGAGACATCGCCTACCCGCGCCGCGTCGGCGGCTTCGGCAATGGAGGCGTGGCGGACGAGATAACCCCTCGTCTCCAGCTCGGCCTTGATCTCGGCTACCATTTCCGTCTCGTCTTCGACGAGCAGGATGGTCTGGACGTGCTTCTCTGGATCGTTCGTCAAACGGCACGCTCCCTTCCTGAGGTCAGGGGGTCAGCTCCGGCGGTGGAACCGGCCGCGAATGCGGCGGATCCTGCGCGAGGCGCTTGATGGCAGCAACAAAAGCCGGATCCGGGCGTCTGACTGGCGGAATGATTTCGTTCGGGGGCCAGCCGCCGCCAAGCGCTTTATACAACGCCACGAAGCTGTCGCCGGCAAGGCGAACGACCTCGGTGCGTTGCTGCTCCAGAGTGAATTTTTGCCGCTCCGCGTCGAGAACGTTGAGGAAGTCGGTCAGGCCGCGGTCGTAGCGCTCGGTCGCCACGTCGGTCGCCTGGCGAGCCGCGTCAATCGCGAGATCAAGGCTACGTATGCTTTGACGAAAGCCCTGATAGGCCGCATTGGACTCATCGACCTGCTCTACCGCAGTGAGGATGGCCCGTTTGTAAACCGCAGCCAATTCATGCGCACGGTAATCGGCGATCTCGATCTTGGCATCGAGCGCGCCAAAGTCGAGGATTGGGGCATCGAGGGTTGGGCCCACCGATCCGATCCAGGT
>NZ_JBAVCF010000171.1:0-10107 GCF_049586575.1 Bradyrhizobium sp. | reverse complement strand
GATCTGGCCGGAGCGTTGCTCGCGAGTCAGGCGACCTGCCTCGCCGGCGCGGGGTGTGCGTCCCTCGGCGACCGCGCTGCGGGTTGCCGCGCGACCGATGCGGGCTGCCGATCGATCGAGCGTCATCCGCGTTGCGGTGCGCTCATGGGATGTCCAGTAATTGGTCCAGTGGGCGCGGCGTTGATACCAGGGCCGGCCCGAATAGTAGCTGGACCAATACGAACTCAATACGAACGGCACGACGGGGATGTCGATGTCATCGACATAATCGGGAAGATAGACGTAGTTGTTGCGGTAGAGATATTCGAGATATTGCGACGATATCCAGCCGCGGTCGTCGGACCAGCTGACGTCGCACCAGGCATACCCCCTCAGGCAACCGTGGACGTTGACGCGAGAGTCGCCGGGAATGCGATCGACCAGCGGAAAGCCGGGCCCAGGCCCCGCTCTCAAGCCCGTCGATACCGTGACAATGCCGGGGGCCGCGAGCGCGGCGGTCGGCGCCAGCAGCAAGGCTGCCGTCAAGAGTGCTTTCAGTTTCATGACATGTTCCTCCTTATAAGGCGGAACGCTCATGCGGGTAGGACGTTCCGGCGGAGGTCGCAGCATTTGACGAAAGATGGAGTTGGCGGGCGGATTTCGGGCGGATCGTCGCCCGCGGGGGCCGCGCGTTCATTCACCGTTCATGTGCTGCCACCATTTCGCAGCCACATAGCCCCGAGCTTCGCGCCGCCGGAGAGGCAATTGAACGCTTTTGCGAAATAGTGCGCCGGACCGCATTTTAGACATCGGCTTCTGCCGACGCTTTCAACTTCCAAACGGCAAGGATAAACTTGCGCGGGCGCTCCGCTTACCGCGGCGCAGCGAAGAAACAACAACAATACAAAACAATACAAAAAGGGAGAGAACGATGCAGCCATCAGGCACGACGACTCTGCTTGCCAGCGGTGTAGCGATTTTTCTTGGTGCGGCGGCCCATGCGCAATCGGCGGACCCGATCAAGATCGGTGTCATCGCCGAGGTGCAATCGATTGCAGGCGCGGCGACGCCAGGCGGGGCGCAGATTGCCGCCGACGAGATCAACGCCAACGGTGGCGTGCTCGGACGTAAAATCGAGATCGTAACCTATGACAACAAGAGTTCGTCCGCGGATTCGGTCCGCGCCTTTCAGCGCGCAGTCAGCGAGGACAAGGTCTCCGCCGTCATCGCAAGCTATATCAGTGAAGTCGTACTGGCGCTCGAGCCCTGGGCGGCCCGGCTAAAGATGCCGCTGATCACCCCCGGCGCCGCCTCGAACGAGATCACGAAAGCGATCCACAATGACTACGACAAGAACAAGTACACGTTCCACGGCTACCTGACCTCGGCGGCACAGGCGCAACTCGTCTGCGATGCGGCCAAGGATCTTCTGGTCGACAGTCTCAAGTTGAAGACTGTCGCGATCATGAGCGAGGACGCCGCCTGGACCAAGCCGCTTGACGTCGGCTACGAGGCCTGCTTCCCGAAAGCCGGAATGCAGGTCGTCGATCACATACGCTTTTCCCCCGACACCACCGACTTCACGCCGATCTTCAACAACATCGAGGGCAAGAAACCGGACGCGATCGTGACCGGCATCTCCCATGTCGGCGTGCAGCCGACCGTGCAATGGAAGAACCAGCAGGTTCCGATCGCGATGTTCGGCATCTCGGCGCAAGCCCTGAGCCCGACCTTCTGGAACGACACCAATGGCGCTGCCGACGGCGTGCCGTCGCTGGCGGTCGCGACCCCCGACGTCGCGGTGACCTCCAAGACAAAGCCCTTCGCCCAGGCCTTCAAGGCTAAATACGGCACACCACCGGCTTATACCGGCTACACCGCCTATGACGACGTTTACATCATCGCGGAAGCGATCAAGCGCGCCCGCTCGACCGATCCCGACAAGATGGTCGCGGAGATGGAGAAGACGAAGTTCGAAGGTACGATCGGCAACATCGAGTTCTACGGCAAGGATGATGAGTTCACCCACGGCATCAAGGCCGGCCCGGGCTATGTCACGGGCCTTGTCTTCCAATGGCAGAACGCCAAGCAGGTCACGGTGTGGCCGCCCAAGATTGCGGAAGGAAAGCTCGAGTTCCCGAAGTTCGTCAAATTTTCGCAGTAGCTGCTATGGATTATTGAGCGGCTGCGGCCGGAAGCCGCCGGCAGCGGCCGCGAATACGGACGCAACGCAGACATCCCGAGGAGATGATGGGAGAGGCCAAGACCCATTACGAGGTGATCGTCGTCGGCGCCGGCGTGGCAGGCATATACCAGATCAAGCGGCTGCTCGATCTCGGCGTCGACGCCACCGTGCTGGAATCGGCCCCCGATCTCGGCGGCACCTGGTATTGGAATCGTTACCCCGGCTGCCGCTTCGATTCCGAGAGCTACACTTACGGCTTCTCGTTTTCGCGCGAACTGCTCGACGAGTGGCACTGGAAGGAGCGCTTTTCGAGCCAGAGCGAAAATTTGCGCTACCTCAATTATGTCGCCGACAAATTTGATTTGCGAAAAGCTATGCAGTTCAATTGCAGGGTCGAGGCGATGCGCTTCAATGAGGCGCGCGATCTCTGGCACGTGAAGACCGCGGACGGCCGCGAGCTGACGTGCCGCTTTGTAAGTCTCGCGATCGGCCTGCTCTCCGCGCCGACCATGCCGCGACTGGAAGGTATCGGCGACTTCAAGGGCCGCTCATTCCACACCTTTTACTGGCCGCACGAACCGGTCGATCTCAGGGCCAAGAAAGTGGCCGTGATCGGCACCGGCGCCACCGGCATTCAGCTGATCGGTGAAATTGCCGACAAGGTCGGCCAGCTCACCGTATTCCAACGCCGGCCAAACTGGAGTGCGCCACTCAACAACAGCGCGATCAGCGAGGAGGAAATGGCCGACATTCGCTCGCGCTATGACGATATCTTTGCGGCTTGCGCGCTCACGCCAGGCAGCTTTCTACATGGGCCCGACAGCCGCGGCTTCTACGAGGTGACACGCGAGGAACGGCTCGCGCTATGGAACAAGCTCTATGACGAGCCTGGCTTCGGCATCTGGCTCGCGAATTTTCGCGAGATATTCATGGATGAAGCCGCCAATGCCGAACTGTCGGCCTACATCGCCGATCGCATCCGCACCCGCGTCAGGGATCCCAAGATTGCCGAAAAACTGATCCCCAGGGATCACGGCTTTGGCGTCCAGCGCCTGCCGTTGGAGACGAAGTATTTCGAAGCCTATAACCGCGACAACGTGCATCTTGTCGATATCGGCGAGACGCCGCTCGTTCGCGTCACCGAGAACGGACTGCGGACGAGCGAACGCGACTATGAATTCGACATCATCGTCTATGCCACCGGCTTCGATGCCATCACCGGCGCCTTTGATCTGATCGATATCAGCGGCATCGGCGGCGAGACCCTGGCCGAAAAATGGAAGCAGGCGCCATCTACCTTCCTCGGCCTGCTCATCCACGGTTTTCCGAATCTGTTGATGCCGACCGGACCGCAAAGCGCGTCCGCTTCGACGAATTTCCCGCGCGGCATCGAGCACAACGTCAACTGGTGCACGAATTTGCTGCAATATATGTGGGATCGCGGCTACACCCGGGCCGATGCAACGCGCGAAGCGCAAGAGCGCTGGACCGCGCACGTCGCCAAAATGTACGAGATCATGCTGATGCGCAAAGCCAAGTCGTGGTTCACCGGCTACAACTCCAATGTTGCCGGCCACGAAGAAGGCACCGTCCGCTACTTCCTCTACAACGGTGGCACGCCGAAATTCGTCGCTATCGCCAATGACGTCGCTGCGAAGGCTTATCAGGAGATCGCGTTCAGCTCGGGGGAGCGTGTCGATGGACAAGCCGCCACCGTTAGCGCGTCAGCGTAGTGCTTCGCCCGTTCATGAGGTCTAGACTCAAAAATAAAGGCCCCCATCGCGGGGGCCTTTAACTTCAAGGTCCGTGTCTTTCTTAAACTGCGTCCTTGGCGGCCTTCACTGGCCTTGCGCGCACGATCTTGCGAGCAGGCTTGGCTTTGAACATCATTTCCTCACCCGTGAACGGGTTGGTGCCCTTGCGAGCCTTGGTCGCGGGCTTCTTGACCACGACGAACTTCGCCCAGCCCGGCAGCAGGAATACGCCGGATTTCTTCAGTTCCTTGTGGCCGACGTCCGTCAGCGTATCCATGACGTTCTTCACGTCACGCTTGGAAAGTTCGGTGGTGGTCGCAATTTTCTCGACCAGTTGTGACTTCGACATTTGGGTGGCCATTGTGTCTCCTCTGATTCGGACCGGGTTGATAATAACGCTCTCTGCGCAGAGGAAGAGGCTTCTACACAGTTTTTCTCGGGGTTTTTTGCGTTTTTTTGCTTCTAACCCTGTTTTTTAAGGGGTTGCGGTGCACCGCGAAGTGTGAATCGGGGCTGATTTGCCCGTCGTGCCAATGTGCCGCAGCTCCTTTTGCTTGCGGCGACGGGCAAATCATCTTTACAAGCCCGCCCCGTCCCGCCCCCACAAGAGGGGCGTATCGCGATCGTCACGGACGTTGGGTGCGGGATGCGATGGACGCTTCGATGCGACCGACGAGCGCATGCGAGGCGTACGACGAAGCCACGTGGTTCTGACGTCTCGACGCTGACGTCAAGCCGGTATCGATGTTTTGGCATCGCGCCGGTGACGGTGACAAAAACGCCCGATCGCCGGGAAGAGCGTGGAATAAGTCGTTCAAACCATTGCGCAGGGAATGCCGGATCGTTTGGCTGACCTGTGGTGACTATGCTTGTGTGCTTTTTTCATTCGCACACAAGGCTGCGGGTGCGGTCGCGCATCCGGCATTCCCTGCGCCCTCTGCTTTTGCAGGGGGACATGAAATATGCGCAACCCGGACAGGACATGCCGCGGGAACGAGGAGGCGTGTCTGATGAATCTCTGTCGTCCCGGACAAGCGAAGCGCGATCCGGATCCATAGCCACCGATGTTGGATGTAGGTGGGCTGGAGCCACATCTCGCTCAACAACAATCGTGCGTGGTTATGGATCCTCGCCTTCGCGGGGACAACGACCGAGGCGCCAGAATCTGCATTCCTGCCAAATCACCCCGCGGAATATTCACCGCTTGCCAAGGCCGCCTCGGCAGGCCAAGAAATCAGGGCAAGAAGAGAAGAAACGTCAGCGGAGAGTAAGTTTGACCATCAAGGGCAAGGCCTATATCGCCGGTATCTACGAGCATCCGACCCGGCACGCTCCCGACAAATCCACCGCCCAGCTTCACGCCGAGATCGCCAAGGGCGCTCTCGAGGATGCGGGCCTGACCAAAGCCGATATCGACGGCTATTTCTGCGCCGGTGACGCCCCGGGCGGGGTGATGGCGATGGTCGATTATCTCGGCCTGAAAGTCCGCCATTTCGATTCCACCGATACCGGCGGCTGTTCCTACCTGGTCCATCTCGGCCACGCCGCGGAAGCCATCGCCGCCGGCAAGTGCTCGATCGCGCTGGTCACGCTCGCCGGCAAGCCGCGCACGGGACCGTTGCCGCCGCGTGCGAGCGGCGCGGAAGTCGATTTCGAGGCCGCCTATGGCGGCACAACGCATAATGTTTATGGCATGTGCGCCATGCGCCATATGCATGAGTTTGGCACCACCAGCGAACAACTCGCCTGGATCAAGGTCGCCGCTTCCCACCACGCGCAATATAACCCGCACGCCATGTTGCCGGACGTCGTGACGGTGGAAGACGTCCTCAACTCGCCGATGATTTCCGACCCGCTGCACCGGATGGATTGTTGCGTCGTTACCGACGGCGGCGGCGGATTTATCGTAACGTCGGAAGCAATTGCCAAAAGCCTGAAGAAGCCGCTGGTGCGGATGATCGGCCATGGCGAGGCGATGAAGGGGCCGCGCGGCGGACAGAAACTCGATCTGACCTATTCGGCCGGCGTGTGGTCCGGACCGCGGGCATTCGAAGAGGCCGGCGTAACGCCAAAGGACATCAAATACGCGTCGATCTACGACAGCTTCACCATCACCGTGCTGATGCAGCTCGAAGATCTCGGCTTCTGCAAGAACGGTGAGGGCGGCAAGTTCGTCGCCGACGGCAACCTGATTTCCGGCGTCGGCAAGCTGCCGTTCAACACCGACGGCGGCGGCCTGTGCAGCAACCATCCGGTCAATCGCGGCGGCATGACCAAGATCATCGAAGCGGTGCGGCAGTTGCGGGGCGAGGCGCATCCGAAGGTCCAGGTTGCGAATTGCGATCTCGCCATTGCCCATGGCACCGGCGGACTGCTCGGCATTCGCCATGCCGCCTCAACCTGCATTCTGGAGCGCGTGTGATGGACGCCGTGAAATATCCCAAGCCCCAAACCAATCCCGAGACGGCTCACTTCTGGGACCAGACCGCCAAGGGCAAGCTGATGATCAAGCGCTGCACCGCGTGCGGCGAAGCGCATTATTTTCCGCGCTCGATCTGCCCGTTCTGCTTCTCCGACAAGACCGTGTGGGAGGAAAGCTCAGGTGAGGGCGAAATATACACGTTCAGCCGGATGCGCAAATCCGCCAACGGCCCTTACGCGATCGGCTATGTCAGGCTGAAGGAGGGGCCGTCGCTCCTGACCAATTTTGTCGATTGCGACATGGAAAGGCTGAAGATCGGACAGAAGGTGAAGGTCGTGTTCAAGGCGACCGACGGCGCGCCGCTGCCGTTCTTTACGCCGGTGTAAGGAGACCAGCACCAAGCGAAAGGTCGTCATCCCCGCGAAAGCGGGGATCCAGTAAACACCGGCGGCTACTGGATGCCCGCCTGCGCGGGCATGACAACGAAGAGGTTCGGAGAAACGCTACCATGGCTATCAACTACGATGAACTGATGGCGCTGAAAAATCTCGGGCAGCGCTATTCCTATGGCGACCGCGAGGTGATGCTGTATGCCTACGGCATCGGCATGGGCGCCGATCCCATGGATGAGAAGGAGCTGGCCTTCGTCAACGAAGCCGCTGCGATCCCGCGCCCATTGAAAGTCGTGCCGACCTTTGCGTCCGTCGCCGCCTGGGGCGCCGGCCCCGGCGAGATGAATCTCAACCGGGTGATGGTGGTCGACGGCGAGCGCGACATCACCTTCCATCGCCCGTTGCCGGTGGCGGAGAAGTTGCTTGTCGATTCAACCGTGCTGGCCGTGTTCGACAAGGGCAAGGACAAGGGCGCGGTGATCCGGCACCAGACCGTGCTCAAGAACGAAAAGGGCGAGGCGCTCGCCACGCTCGTTGCCTCTCGCTTTGCCCGCGGCGACGGCGGCTTTGGCGGCCCCTCCGAAGGCCAGCCCGAACCGCACAAGGTGCCGTCGCGCCGCCCCGACCGCTCGGTCGATATTTCAACGCGGCCCGATCAAGCCTTGATCTATCGGCTCTGCGGCGACCGCAATCCGCTGCACTCCGATCCTGAGTTTGCTCGCCGCGCCGGCTTCTCGAAGCCGATCCTGCATGGCATGTGCACGTTTGGCATCACGTGCCGCGGCATCTTGCAGACCTATGCCGATTACGATCCGAACGCCTTCAAACAACACGCCGCGCGGTTTTCCTCGCCGGTCTATCCCGGTGAGACCGTGACGCTCGATCTCTGGAAGGACGGCAACGTGATCTCGTTCGAGGCACGGGTGAAGGCGCGCGAGGCCGTCGTGATCCGGAGCGGCAAGACAGAGTTGGGATAGAGCCGCGACGGCGGTGCGCTCCCTCGCCCCGTTTGCGGGGAGAGGTGAAGAAAGAGAGCGGGCAGAGGAGGAGCGTCATGGGACTACTCGACGGCAAGGTGGCACTGATAACAGGCGCGGGCGGCGGGTTAGGGGAAGCCTATGCCAAGTTGTTTGCGCGCGAGGGGGCAGCGGTGGTGGTCAATGACCTCGGTGGTCCCCGCGATGGTTCCAGCTCTGATCTTTCGATGGCGCAAAAGGTCGTCGAGGCGATCAAGTCCGAAGGCGGCCGCGCGGTCGCCAATGGCGCGGACATATCGACCATGGCGGGCGGGCAGTCGGTGTTCGACGATGCCATCAAGCATTTCGGCCGCGCCGATATCCTCGTCAACAATGCCGGCATCCTGCTTGACCAGACTTTTGCGAAGGCCACGGAAGCCGCCTGGGACAAGGTTCTCAAGGTGCATCTCAAGGGCACCTTCTGCACCACGCAACCTGTAGTCCGTTGGATGCGCGAGAATGGCGGCGGCGTCATCGTCAACACGGCCTCGACATCGGGGCTGATCGGCAATTTCGGCCAGTCCAATTATGGGGCGGCAAAGGGCGGGATCTGGGGCTTGTCGAACGTGCTCGCGATCGAGGGCCGAAAATACAACATTCGGGTCTGGACGTTGGCGCCGGGCGCGCTGACACGCATGACCGAAGACCTGCCGCGCTATAAGGAAAATCCCGGCATGGCGCTCGGACCTGATGGCATCGCGCCGGCCGTGCTATACATGGTCAGCGACCTCTCGGGTGACCAGACCGGCAAGGTGCTCGGCGTTTCCGGCCCGCGCGGCGTGCGCGAGATGCGGATGATGGAAATGGAAGGCTGGAAGCCGCCGTTCACCGGCTGGAGGCCCGAGGATATCGTGACGCATGCGAAGGAGATTTTCTTCTCCGAGGAAGAATTGAAGAAGTCGCTGCGGCGGACTTGAAGAACAAGAAAGAAGGCAACAATGACAAAACTCACCCACGAGGCCAAAGGCACCTTCGCAATCGCGCCGACGCCATTCCATGACGACGGCCGGATTGACGAGAAATCGATCGACCGGCTGACCGACTTCTATGGCGAGATCGGCTGCGCTGGCATCACCGTGCTTGGGATCATGGGGGAGGCGCCCAAGCTCGATGGCGCGGAGGCCGAGGAAATCGCCAAGCGCTTTGTCAAGCGAGCCAAGAACATGCAGATCATCGTCGGCGTCTCGGCGCCGGGATTTGCCGCCATGCGTTCGCTGGCGCGCGCCTCGATGGATGCCGGCGCGGCCGGCGTGATGATCGCGCCGCCGCCGGCCCTGCGCACGGACGATCAGATCACCGGCTATTTCAAGCAGGCGGTGGAAGCGATCGGCGCTGACATTCCCTGGGTGTTGCAGGATTATCCGCTGACCTTGTCGGTGGTGTTCACGCCCGCGGTGATCCGCAAGATCATCATGGACAATCCGTCCTGTGTGATGGTCAAGCACGAAGACTGGCCGGGGCTGGAGAAGATTTCCGCGCTGCGTGGTTTCCAGAAGGATGGCTCGCTGCGGCCGATTTCGATTCTCACCGGCAACGGCGCGTTGTTCCTCGATTTCGAGATGGAGCGCGGCGCCGACGGTGCGATGACCGGCTATGCCTTCCCGGAAATGCTGATCGATGTCGTTCGGCTGTCGAAGGAAGGACGCCGCGATGCGGCCCATGACCTGTTCGACGCCCATCTCCCGCTGATCCGCTATGAGCAGCAGCCGGCGATTGGACTGGCGGTCCGGAAATACGTGCTGCAAAAGCGCGGTGTCATTGCTTCCAGCGCGCAGCGCAAGCCGGGCTCGAGCATCACGGTCACCGCAAAGGCGGAAGTGGATTACCTGCTGTCGCGCGTCGCACGGGTCGATCGCCGGGCCAACATGCAGCCGCAGTCAAGCGCGGCGGGCTGATTTCGTGGCAGAAGCCGTCACCGCGCGTCCGGCCTCGACGATCCTGCTGCTGCGAGATGGCGCGGAGCAGGAAATCGAGATCTTCATGATGGTGCGCCATCATGAGATCGAGTTCTCTTCCGGCGCGCTGGTGTTTCCCGGTGGCAGCGTCGATGCCGCCGATCGCGACATCATCGCGCGGCCCGAATTTTATTCGGCTGGCGAGGGAGGCGATACGGCCGAATTGAGTTTCAAGATCGCCGCGATCCGCGAGACCTTCGAGGAAAGCGGCATTCTGCTCGCGCGCCCGCGCGGGTCGGAACATCTCGTCGCGGCGAAACAGGCGGCGCAGATCGCAGCCAGTCACCGCGCGGCGTTGTCGGAGCGGAAGACGACCTTTCTGAAAATTCTCGATGAGACCGGCATGGTGCTCGCCCTCGACGAACTCGTGGCTTATGCGCATTGGGTCACGCCGGAAGGCATGC
>NZ_JBAVCF010000170.1:0-17715 GCF_049586575.1 Bradyrhizobium sp. | reverse complement strand
CCTTCGTCAGCTCCCCTGACGAAGGCCGCAATTGTTTTGCGATCGAGAGGCGGCAAAGAAAAAGCGGATCGCGCAAGGGCGATCCGCTTTCAGATTCTTTGGCTTTGCGAAATTCAGGCGACGGATGGAATGTCCAGCGGCCGCGCCGGTTCGGGGAACAAGCGGTCGCGGCCGCTCGTCTCATATTGGATCTCGCCGGCGTGCAGCCTGGCATTGTTGCCTTCGCGTTTGACCGCGTCTTCCTCGCCATACATGAACGCCAGGAAGGCGTATCGCTTGCCCTTGGTCACCGGCGTCACCTGATGCAGCGCGCCGCACGAAAACACCAGCGCGCCGCCTTCGGACGGCCGGTAAGCCTTGCGGCCGAACTCGGGAAATACGAGATCGCCGCCCTCGAAATCCTTGTTGAGGTTGATCGAGAGCGCAAAGCGCCGGTGCTGGGCGCCGGCGTTGATGTTGTCGCGATGGCGGTGGAAGTGGGCGGCAACCGCGCTGTCGTAGCAGGCGACGACATAGCGATCCATGCGCGTCACCTTGAACTGAAAGAATCGTTCGATCGGCCCAACCAGCCGCCGCACGATATGGTCGCGAATAAGTTCGCGCACCTCGGGCACGCCGACCGCGACGTCACTGCGCCGCTTCAGCCGCCAGTCGGACAAGGTGACGGTCTTGCCGTCGACGTCGAACTGAAAACCGGAGTCCACCGCGCCTTGCGTCTCGTAGAACTGGGTCAGGAAATCGCATATCCCGAAACTGAAGACGCGAGGTACCAGGAGCGCCGGCGCGAACATCGGAACGCCTGCGGAATGCTCGACCGCGGGCAAGCCTTGGAGGACATCGCGGACCATGGTCGCGTGCCCTTGCGGAATGTCCCAGGCAATATCGGCAATCGCGCGCAGCATCGGATCGAGAATGACGGTGCGCCGCATTTGTCCTGCGCCGTATTGCCGGGTGATGGCGCCGTCGGGATCGGCCAGAAAGGACAATGTCGGGCTGCTAATCGAAGCAAGGCTCGGGGCATCGGCCGCCTGCCCGGTGAAGATGCATGCGATCACGAGATGATCGTCGCTAAACGACGTGCTGAGGCGCGCAAGCTCCGTCACTTCAACCATCGCGCGGGGATCCGACAGCGAGCCGAGGAAACTGAGGACTACCCAGCGGCCGGCGCTGGCCTGAAGGTCAAACGATCCGCCGGTCACGACCGGCAGGCTGAACCACGGCACCGGGTCGCCGAGAACGATGCGATGACTATTCGTATTCGTGTTGCTCATGACAGCCCCTGCCTGACGGTCGATCGTCTTTTGGCAATAATTCAGTAAGCTTAACGAAATCTTTAGAGGCGTAGATCGAGGTGTTGCGCGGTATTGCGCGGAGCCTTCCCGGAAGCGCTTTGAAACAAATACGGCGATCCCTCAGCCTGCCCGGGCCACGGCCAGCCGCCAAAGTCCGGGCTCGCCCTCCGTAAAGCCGTTGTCCCGGTAGATGTTGCGCGCCGGAATGTTACGCGACGTCGGGATGATTCGTCCGCAGACCGGCACCGAACTCTCTTTCATCTCATCGAGGATATGCCGCAGGAACCTGTGCTCGACGCCCATGCCGAGCGCCCGGCAACTGATCGCAAGGCCCGCAATCTCGCTGTCAATGACGACGGCCGCGCCTACGAGGCCGTAATCGCCGAGGCGGTCCGACACCTCCATCGCAAACAGCCGGCCAGCGGGATTTTCCGCCAGCGCCGCCAATTCGCTTGAGGAGAATTTTCGTCCCGTGGTGTTGAACTGGGTGGTGCGCTGAAACAGCTCCTCGACCCGTTCCAGTTTTGCGGACGACGCAACAAGGCGTTCGATCGCGCATTTGATCTGCAACTGCTCGATATATTGCGCCTCCCCCATCGTCTCGGTGCGCAACTGCTGGCGCGCGATCTGCGCCTTGACGAGTTCGCTGCGGGAAGCGGCTTCCGCTGTCACTACGGGAATCTGCAAACGCGGATCGTTGAGCAGGCGCCGGCGCAGGCCGAAAGTGTCTTCGCCCCAAACCTCAACCTCCGGCAATCGCTGCCGCACCCGATCGCGCTCCACCGGGTTGTCGTCGATGAACAGGAACGCATCGAGCGCGAAGCCGAGTTCGTCGGCAATCGAACGGATGTTGCCGACCTTGTCGTCCCAGTTGACGCGCCACGTGACGAAATCGTCTGGCGTCAATAGCCGCTGCTTCGGATAGTGCTCCGGATATTTCCAGAGCTCGCGGACGGTGGCCTCGTCGTTTTTACTCACACAGGCGAGCACGATGCCGCGCTTCTTGAGCGATTTCAGCGCTTCGTGCAGGCCGAAATAGAGCCCGATATAGGAGAACGCACCGGAAATTTCCGGCGTCCAGGCAAACGGACTGCCCGTCTCCGCCAGCACTCCCGGCCACAGCGTGCCGTCGAGATCGAGGATCACGCATTTCTTGCGCCCGATTCCCGTCACGGTCACCAGCGCGTCGATATGCTTTTCCGCGGTCACCGCCTCGCGGCCGTAAGCATCGCCGTCGAGCGCGTGCGCCAGCGGCGCGAGATCCGGGAAAATGCCGTGGACGGCGGCCTTTTCACTCTCCGGCCGTTGCAGCATCCAGCCTGGCGAACCGAAATGCGTGTAACCCACCTGGCCGTCATCGAGCAGCCGCTCCGCGCCCGCCGCGGCAAGCGTGGCCGCGATATCGACCACGTAAACGTCGGCAAATGCGACCGCGAGTTCGGAAAGCGCCACGTTCGTCAGGCGGAAGCGTGTGCGATGTCCCTTCACGCCCCGTTCCGCCAGTCCAAGCGGCTGAACGGTGGGCTCCGGCAGATTGTCGATCAGGATCGGCGCCGGCGTGATTTCGCGCAGCTTGGTCAGGAGCTCGGTCACGTGCGCGACATAAGGGGCATGAGGGTTGAGCCCGTTGCCGAGATCCTCGGCAACGAGGTGCCGTACCCGGAGCGCGCCGACGAAGATCACGTCGTGTTTGTGCTCGCCCGCAAACCTGACATCGTCCGGGAACGTCGCCGCGACATGCAGATCGATGCCGCGACGCGCCGCTTCCCGGCGCAGGAAATCGGCCTCCATCTGAATATCGCAGTCGCCGAACAGCACGGCATCGACGCGCCGGCGCGTGCCGCCGAAATCCTCCAGACCATAAGACGCGCCTACCGCCCAGTAGGCCGCGCCGCCGTCCTTCAGCTTGCGCCGGTAGCTCTCCAGCATCTCCGCAGGGTCACGCCCATGCTTGACGGAAAGTTCCTCGGCGATCGCAGCCAGCTCTTCGTCCGCCGTCATCTCGGTCAGGATCTGGCGTGACTTGAGCTCCATGACGGTGCGTTCGACCGCATCGCGCAAACCGACCGATGGCGAATCGGCGGGCTTCGCGAACAGCGCCGCCATCGCGTCGATATCCTCAGGCATACCCCGTGGTTCGGAAAAATATTCCAGAAGCGCCGATATCTCGCTGTCGGCAGGCAGGCGCATATGGCTGATCGCATGCACAATGAGCGTGCGGCCCTGGCCGACAGGCAACAGATGAACGAAGCGGGAGCGGCGGAGAATCATTCTTGCCTATCATAGCCGAACAGATGCAGATGTGGATTTTTCGGCATTCGTCCGACATGTCGCCGTGGCGAAAGACGCCAATGCAATCGAAGGCTTGGGGATGAAGGCTAAAGGATAATGTCATGAAACCTGAAGGCCGCCCGCCAGCGTCACCGGTCGAGGCCTCAAAGCCCGGCAATGAGGACGCGCAATATCTCTCGACCCGAGGGCTCTTGATCGTCTTTGGCGGACTCGCCGTCGCGCTCGTGCTGGGCTACTTCCTGGTGAACAAGCTCGTGAACATCTCGCAGGAAGAAGATTGCGCGCTGGCGCGCCGCTACAATTGCGGCGCCGTCGAAGTGCCGCGATAGCGTTTTCAAGCGAAGCAAGAACCGGTTCGCATGAAGAAAACGCGTCAAAATAAAAACTACGACTTTCCGCCGGAGGGTTTGCCGGATGTCCGGCCCTTGTCGCCGGCGCTAGCCAAGCGCGCCAATGTCGTCTCCTGCCGCATCCACTGCATTCTCGTCTTTGCGGGGTAACCGCCCCATGTTTCGCCGGCGGGAACGTTGTGCATGACGCCGGAGCGGGCTGCGACCCGTGCGCCGCGGCCGATGGTGACGTGAGGCGCCAGCCCGACCGAGCCGCCGAGCACGGCAAAATCCTCCAGCGTCACGCTGCCGCTGAGCCCGCATTGCGCGACGATCACACAATGCCTGCCGATCTGGCAGTTGTGTCCGATCTGACAAAGGTTGTCGATCTTGCTGGCCTCGCCGATCACGGTGTCCCTGATGCCGCCGCGATCGATCGTCGTGCTGGCGCCGATCTCGACGTCATTCTGGATGATGACGCGACCGGTCTGCGGAATCTTCTGCTGGGCGGCATCTTCGGTGTATCCGAAACCGTCCTGGCCGATGCGGCAGCCGGGATGAATGATGACGCGATCGCCGATCAGCGTATGCACGATCGAGCAGCCGGCGCCGATCCGGCAGTCGCGGCCGATCGTGACGTCGGGACCGATGACGGCATTCGCGGCGATCAGGCTTCCCGCACCGATTTCGGCGCGCGGTCCGATCACGGCGCCCGGATCAATCGTTACATCACTTTCGAGTTTGGCGGTCGGGTGGACGGTTGCGCCTTCGAAAATGCCGTCGGTCTCAAACAGCGAGGCCGGCCGCAGCGATTGCGGATACAGCTTTCGGTGCACGGCGACGAAAGCGCGATAAGGCTCCTCGGAATGCAGGACAAGGAGACTTTGCGGCGCACGGTCGGCAAAGCGCTTCGGCATCAGGCACGCGCCGGCGCGAGTCGTCGTCAGGACGTCGGCGTATTTGTTGCCGTCGACGAACGTCAGATCGGCCGGGCCGGCAAGATCGACCGGCGCCACGCCGGTAATCAACAGCGACATCGGCACCGCCTGATTGGCTTCGGCGCCCGTCAGCGCAACGATTTCGGCCACCGTCAAACCCGGCAGGCGATCGAAGAAGCGGCGGTTTCCCATTTCCTGATCCATGATTTACGAGGACCCCCCTCGACATTAACGATACGAACTCCGGAATCGAAAACTTCGCAAGTCAGGCGCGTGCGCCGCGACCTCCACCAGCAAGTGAGACGCCGTCAATATGGAGTACGTTGACACGCATCACCATTCGTCAGATGCTATTTGAATTACAAGCAAAATTTCACATTGTCGAAAAAGCTGGAACGCCGAAGTTCAGCAAAAAATCGGGGAGCGAAGTATGACTTTTCGTCGCCATTCGAGCGCGTGTCTCACCGCGGTCGCAATCGCCGCGCTCGTGACGGCATGGAGCGGCCCGGCCACTGCGCAGCAGAAGAAGGCGCTGTCGGTCAAGCCGGACGCAATCGGCGGCCAGGTAACCGGCCCGAACGGTCCGGAAGCCGGTGTTTGGGTGATCGCCGAAACCACCGACCTCCCGACCAAATATGCCAAGATGGTCGTCACCAACGACGCCGGTCAGTTCGTCATCCCGCAGCTTCCATCGGCAAAATACAAGATCTGGGCGCGTGGATACGGCCTTGTCGATTCCGACAAGCAGGACGTCACGCCCGGCAAGACCATCGACCTGAAAGCAAAGCCGGCGCCGACTGCGGCGGCTGCCGCCGAATACTATCCGGGCATGTACTGGTACTCGATGCTCAAGATTCCCGCCGCGAGCGAGTTTCCGGGCTCGGACAAAAGCCCGACCGGCATGCCGGCCAGCATGGACTCGCAGGCCACCTGGATCGACAGCATCAAGAATTCCTGCCAGTCGTGCCACGCGCTTGGCAGCGACAACATCCGCCACCCGCACGTGAAGGAGCTCGGCGAATTCAAGAATTCCGAAGACATGTGGGAGCGCCGCGTGCAATCCGGCCAGGCCATGAACAACATGGCATTGACGCTGGGCCGCCTCGGCCCGGCCCGCGCCTACAAGATGTTCGCCGACTGGACCGATCGCATCGCTGCGGGCGAACTTCCCTTCGACAAACCGGAGCGCCCGAAAGGCGTCGAGCGCAACGTCGTGATCACGTCCTGGGAATGGGGCAAGAGGGGAATGTACCTTCACGACGAGATTTCGACGGACAAGCGCGATCCGACGGTGAACGCCTACGGCAAGATTTACGGCTCGCCGGAAGAAAGCTCCGACGACGTGCCGGTGCTTGATCCCGTCAAGAACACCACATCGTTCATCCACGAACCGTTCCAGGACCCGCAGACCCCGAGCGCGAAGGACGACCCGATGGCGCCGTCGGTGTTCTGGGGCGACGAGGCGATCTGGGATGGCCACACCAGCATCCACAACCCGATGATGGACGAGAAGGGCCGGCTCTGGCTTACGGCAAGGATTCGCCGGGCGCCAAACCCCGCCAGCTGCAAGGAAGGGTCGGATCTCGAGTCAGCGCAGGTCATTCCGCTGAAGGATTCGGCGCGGCAGGCATCGGTCTACGATCCGAAGACGGAAAAGTGGACGATGATCGATACGTGTTTCAGCACGCATCACCTCGTCTTCACGCCCGACGAAAAGCTCTGGTTCAGCCAGGGACAGCCATACAGCGGTGTCGTCGGCTGGCTTGACGTCAAGAAGTTCGATGCGACCGGGGACGCGATGAAGTCTGAGGGCTGGACGCCGGTGGTGGCCAACGTCTCCGGCACCGGCAAGCGCGAGCCTTTCGTCGGCGCTGACAAGCCGATCGAACCCGGCAAGGACAAATGGGTCAAGGCCGGCTTCTACGGCATCATGCCAAGCGTCAAGGGCGACGTGATCTGGGGCCAGACCATGGGCCCGGGCTTTACGCGCATCGCGCAACCAGCCTTCCTGGTGCGGATGATTCCGGGCAGCGATCCGGCCAAGACCGCCGTGTCCGAGCTGTTCCAGTCGCCTCCGGGCACCTATGGCTCGCGCGGCGTGGACATCGACTCGAAAGGCGTGGCCTGGACCGTGCTGTCAAGCGGACAGATGGCAAGCTTCGACCGCTCCAAGTGCAAGGAAAAGCTCGAAGGACCGAACGCGGCAACCGGCGCGCAATGCTACGAGGGCTGGACGCTGTACCGGATGCCCGGACCGCAGTTCAAGGATGTCGATCCCAAGGGCAGCGCCAACCACGGTTATTACATCTGGGTTGACGTCCACAACACGCTCGGCCTCGGAAACGACGTGCCGATCGCCATGGCCAATGGCAGCGAATCCCTGCTCGCTTTGGTCAACGGCAAGTTCGTCGATATCCGCATCCCCTACCCGCTCGGTTTCTTCGCCAAGAATACCGATGGCCGGATCGACGATCCGAAGGCCGGCTGGAAGGGCCGTGGTCTGTGGACGACGACGGGCACGCGCGCCTACTTCCACAGCGAAGGCGGCAAGGATGCCCGGCCAAGGGTGTTCCACGTGCAGTTGCGCCCCGACCCGCTGGCGGACTGAGGAGCGCACGTAAAGAGTCTTTGCGCCTCGGCCTTGAACCCTCTTCTTCGCTGCGTCGACCAAACGCAGCGAAGAGACCGGAGGCGCACGGTCATGCCATATCGCCACACAGAGTTTGGAACGCTAATTCTCGTGGTTTGTCTGATCATCGCTGCGCTCGGGGCGGCGATGATGTGGCACAAAGCCCAGGCGCCGATGATTTTGATGTTGGCGATTCTTGGCGCCGTTGTCGTCTTCTTCCACTCGCTCACAGTTGAGATCGGCGATAACGAGCTACGCTGGCATTTCGGCCCGGGGCTCTGGACCTATCGGTTGCCGCAGAATGAAATCGAGTCGGTTGCGGCCGTCCATAATCATTGGTGGAACGGGTTTGGTATCCGCACGGCGCCCGGATTTACGCTTTATAATGTATCGGGCCTCGACGCCGTCGAGTTCAAGCTGAAATCCGGTGGCGTCAAGCGCATCGGCACCGACGACCCGACAGGTCTTGCAGCGGTTATGCGGACACAGTTTGAGCGGGGCGCGTAACTCCTTGATATTACGTGACCGCGCTCCGGCTATGCGAGTCGGTTTTTACAATAAGAACGAGTCGCTTGCAGGTATTTCACAATAAGAATGAGTCGGTATCGCTAAGGCTCTGAAATATCTACAAATCACAAGCGGATGCTTCTCGCGATTTTTGACGTTGTTGGTCTTGAGGGGATAGTCGGGATGCCGGCCGGCACCGGCATCCAATGGCGCCGGCGAACGGATCGGAACCCCGCCGGTCAATGTGCTGCTGGTCGGATTGCCCTACTTCAGCCCGGCGAGCGGCGTTTTCGTTGCCGTTTCCTTCGGCTCGTCGCGCAAGCCGTAATCGGCCGGATCGGATCCGAGGTCCGATATTCCCTTGCCCAGTTCTCTGCGGAGGAAGTCTCGGAACTCGTCGTCGAAGGTCGCGATGCTTGTGCGGATCGCGGCGACCCAATGATCTCCGCGGTCCCAGGCTTCCATATAGGCGGAGGCCAGATCGCCGTGCTGCCGATTGGCGATCATCGCCTCCATGATCGACTTGGCTTGGAGCCGATCCTTTGCCGCCTTGGTCGCCGGATCGCGATCTTCCTTTCGGCGGGATCCGACGATCAGTTTGTGTACGGCGTACCGCTCGGGCGACGGAATGAGAATAGGCACGCCGGCGCCATGGAGGAGGACGGCCCGCACCGGCTCACGGATCAGGAAGTCCAGGAAGCGCAGGGGGATCGCTGCCGCTCCGCCGAGCGCCGGCATCTGGACCGGTTTCCCCGCGATGTCGTCCGATCCGCGGTTCGGCGTCAAGAATTCGACCTTGAACTTGTCTCTGGAGACGAATTGGGTAGAGACCCGACCGTCCATTTGGCTCGGAATTTCGCGGAAGGTCGGATCGACGCGGTGAAGGACGTCCATGATTGGAGGCAAGGAGTCGCCCACTGCTACCGAAATTTCGTGGAATTGCGCGAAGTCGGCGTCGCCCGTCTGCATTGCGATCGCGTCGAGGCGTCTGCTCAAGATGCCGGGATAGCATTGATAGGCGACCGTGCCGATCAGCACGCCGCGAAGGCGGAAGAAGCCTGCGTTCGCCAGTTCTTCGACCACCTGGCCGCTCATCTGTAGAGGGCGCGGTAGATAGGCTTCGCGAGTGAGAGTGGCGACGAGGCGACGGCGTCCTTTGATATCCGCTTTGATATCCTTGAACGCTTCGACGCGCTTGGTGATCTCCGGATCGTCCATGGGACCGACATATCGCCGGCTCTGGGTGCCGCCTTCGGGCTTCGGTGTGTCGAAGTACCAGTATTTCTTGTTCTTCACTTCGACCGCAACGAACCGGCCGTCGGCCGAGAACTCGGATGTGAAGCTGTCATCCAGGCTGCGTTGGATGAGTTCCGAGTAGAGTGTCTGGTATGAGATGTCGAGGGACTGAGAGGCGGCCATCGGAACCTCCATTATACTATCTTCGCGAGAATAGTATAACGGAATGGAGCTCATCGCAAGGGAGTTATACTATATCCGCGAAAATAGTATAACCTATAAATATATCAATGTCTTGTAGAATGATCCAAAGCAATCGTCGCCGCCATACGGTAGCGCCGGCCGCCGGGGCCGACATGATGGCCGGCATGCCCTCAGCGATCGCGCTCCGCCCTGCCGGGCATGATCATCATCATCGTCGGCGGCAAGGGGGCACCTAGGATCCACCGCGGCCAGCACCGACATGCCGTTGATGGTGATCATCGGCATGTCGGTCATGGTCACGCGGTATTTGCGGGTTCGACCATCACCGGCAGCACCACTCGAGTAAGACAATAAGAACGAGTCGATTGGCTGGATGACGATAAAAACGAGTCGATGTCGGCAATCCGTTGAAAGTGTTCCGGTTCGAAGCCGGCGTTTCCGATAGTCCCGCTGCGACGCGCTGGCTCGCTGAAGCGATCGCGTTCCACCCTCCCGGGCATGATGATCACTCGTCGATGATCAGCATGCTGATGCTGAGCCGGCATGGCGGTCATGGTCGCGGCGATGATCGCGATGTTCGACCAGCACCAGCAGTACCCGGAGGGTCGACCGCGATGTGACCGCGCAAGGACCTCCTTGTGCCGGTGGTGCCGATGATCGGCATCATGCCGATCGGGTGCCGAATGTGCTGCTGCCGGTAACATCCAATCGGCGGCGCTAAGGGCTCGTTAAGAAACAACTGAGTCAATTTTATCACGGTCTGTGGAAATTATCGTTTGGGGATTCCCTGAGGAGAATCGGCGGCGATAGAATCGTCGCGTGATAAGCGCTTCGCAGATTAGAACTCTTCGGAAACGTTGGAAGTCGATGGCTCCTCTGCTTGATGAGCGGAGCCGACGACGCTGGGCGGCGTCTGAAGCACGTATGGTTGGACATGGGGGTGTAAGCGCCGTCGCTGAGGCGACGGGTCTGGCACGACGTACGATTTACCGAGGGCTTGAAGATCTCGAAGATCGTGGCTCGGTTGGGAGCGACCGGGTACGCCGACAGGGTGGCGGACGTAAATCAAAGATTGCTGAGGATCCAACGCTCCTTTCCGACCTTAAGGCGTTGCTTGAACCGACGACGCGCGGTGATCCGATGCGACGGCAATTGTGGACGTCGCTCAGCCTGCGGAAGCTGCGCACGGAGCTGAAAGGCAAGGGGCACGACATCAGCCATCCGGTCGTTGGTGATTGCCTGCACAAGCTACATTATAGCTTACAGGCCAATCAGAAAGTCCACGAAGGAAGCGAGCATATGGACCGGAATGCTCAGTTTGAGTACATCAGCAAAAAGGCCAGCAGCTTCTTGACGGACAGCCAGCCCGTCATCTCGGTCGACACGAAAAAGAAGGAATTAGTGGGCAATTTCAAGAATGCGGGCCGCGAATGGAGAGCCAAGGGCAGACCCGAAGAAGTCAATGTGCATGACTTCATTGATCCCAAACTGAAACGTGCGGTGCCGTACGGGGTCTATGACATCAACAACAACACAGGCTGGGTCAGCGTCGGAACGGATCACGACACTGCGGCCTTTGCGGTCAATGCCATCCGCCGCTGGTGGAAGACAATGGGCAAGAAACGCTATCCAAAACCCAAAGGCCTCTTGGTGACCGCTGACGGCGGCGGATCGAACGGGTATCGCGTCCGTCTATGGAAAATCGAACTTCAGAAACTAGCTGACGAGCTAAATTTCCCAATTACCGTGTGCCACTTGCCGCCTGGAACCAGCAAGTGGAATAAAATCGAGCACCGGCTTTTTTCTTTCATTAGTATCAATTGGCGCGGAAAGCCTTTGCGCAGCTTTCGCACAATCGTCGAACTCATTGCGGCTACGACTACCGAGACGGGCCTGACCGTGCGTGCTGAACTCGACGAAAAGAAATATCCCAAAGGACTTAAAATCTCCGATGCGCAACTCGCCACCGTGAACTTGTTTCCTCACGACTTTCATGGAGAATGGAATTACACCATAGCTCCAACATCAAGGCGTTCAGAAAAGTGACTAAGTTATTTCTTAACGAGTCCTAAGCGGCTGAACGGGCCGCTTTATTCGTCGCGATAGACCTTCTCGCGCTTTTCGTGGCGCTCCTGCGCCTCCACCGACAGCGTCGCGATAGGGCGGGCTTCGAGCCGCTTCAGCGAGATCGGCTCGCCGGTTTCCTCGCAATAGCCGTAGGTATTGTCCTCGATGCGCTGCAAGGCCGCATCGATCTTGGAGATCAGCTTGCGCTGCCGGTCCCGCGCGCGCAATTCGATCGCGCGGTCGGTTTCCGACGAAGCGCGGTCGGCGAGATCGGGATGATTGACGTTCTCCTCCTGGAGCGTCTGCAACGTGATCTTCGATTCCCGAAGGATCTCATCCTTCCAGGAGAGAAGCTTGGCGCGAAAATAATCGCGCTGCCGCTCGTTCATGAAAGGCTCTTTTTCGGTGGGTCGATAGTTCTTCAACTTTTCCAAGGCCAGCCCATCTTTCACCTGAGGTGCCGCGCGGTTGCGGCACCGTGCGAGGAGGAAGGTCCCCTCGCGCGGCGCCTTATATAGCGGGGTTCTGCGACAGACAATATTGGCGTGGCCGGCCTTGCCCCCTTTGCCAAGACGCTGCACAGGCAAATCTATCTGGCACTGCCGCAAGAATCGGCCCGGCGTGGTCAAAAGCCGATGGTAGAAGCGTGGCCAGATGTTCGATCTCGTCGATTATTGCGACCGGAAAGTCCTCAAACCAGATCCTGCTCTTGCCGCCGAATCGACCGGAAGCTGGCAGGTTCCCAGGCGGAACTTGCCGATCCGGGCAGATTCTCGACAGCATCGGCGGCAAATGGATCGTGGTGATCCCGCTCTTGTTGCGCCGCGAAGCGTTGCGCTTCAATGAATTGCGCCACGGTATTGAAGGGATAGTCATGCCCGCGAAGAAGGTATCCAGTATTCCAGAGCAATGGTGCTTGAATTGAGAGGCGCGGCGTACTGGATCGCCCGTCGACCGCGGCGATGACCGCCATTGTTGAGCTAGTGTTGGCCGGCTTTCGCGAGTTCGACCTCGACCCGCAGCTCAATCTCGGACAGGACCGAATCGAGGCCCGGATCGCCCGACGAAGATTTGAGGTTGGCGGCGGCCTCGCGCAGCCGACTCACCGTCGAAGTGTCGAAGTTTCCCGCCAACAGGCCGATCTTGAGATCGTCGAGCACGTCGAGCGCGCGTTTGCCACGCTGCACCGAGCGCTTGCGCCGCTCGACCGGATCCTCCTCGATCCCCTGCATCGCGAGCAGCGCATCGATGCCGGTCGCCGCCTTGGGCGCTAACGTCGCACGCGTTTCGCCGGCGGAGGCTGCATCCTCCGGCAACGAAAAGCCCCCCGAGCTGGTTCGCCGAACATTGCTGGTCTGGGAACCCAGAGTGGTGCCGTTCGGTCCTGAGATTCGCATGAAGGGTCCCTGCCAGTATGGAGCGCAGCATCGCTTGCCGATGGTTAACGCGGCGTAAATCACCCGGCAAAATCTGCCGCCATGCGGCAGTTTCGCCTTCCCCACGGCCTGCGCCACACCCGCTGCCCCTGAGCTTTTCCAAGCAAAATCAATCTCCTGCACGACTGAAAAGTCTTGGCACGGCGCTCGCATAGTTAATGCCGGATGGGTCCTCATGGGAGTGACGGGCGCATCCACAGTTTTCCAAGACCCTCAGCGGGGAGCAGAGGATGCCAAGCGTCTATTGGGGAAGAGTGTTGCGGTTGACCTGTGCGGTCCTCGCAGCGCTCCAGCTATGGGTGGCTCCGGCCGGGGCGACGTCCCGGATCAAGGACCTCGCCAACATCGAGGGCGTGCGGCAGAATCAGCTTGTCGGTTACGGCCTGGTCGTGGGCCTCGCCGGCACCGGCGATACCCTCAACAACATCCCCTTCACCAAGCAATCGCTGCAAGCGATGCTCGAGCGCATGGGCGTCAACATCCGCGGCGCCACCATCCGCACCGGCAATGTTGCCGCCGTCATGGTCACGGGCAATCTGCCGCCGTTCGGAACCCAGGGAACCCGCATGGACGTGACGGTTTCCGCGCTCGGCGATTCCAAGAATCTGCAAGGAGGCACCCTCCTCGTCACCCCGTTGCTCGGCGCCGACGGCAACGTCTACGCGGTGGCGCAGGGCTCCGTTACCATCAACGGCTTCCAGGCCGAAGGCGAAGCCGCCAAGATCGTGCGCGGCGTGCCGACGGTCGGCCGGATCGCCAACGGCGCCATCATCGAGCGCGAGATCGAATTCGCGCTCAATCGCCTGCCCAACGTGCGGCTCGCGCTGCGCAACGCCGATTTCACCACCGCCAAGCGCATCGCATCCGCGATCAACGACTATCTCGGCACCAAGACGGCCGAGCCGCTCGATCCCTCGACGGTGCAGCTTTCGATCCCCCCGGAATTCAAGGGCAACGTCGTTGCCTTCCTGACCGAGATCGAGCAATTGCAGGTCGAGCCGGATCTTGCCGCCAAGATCATCATCGACGAGCGGTCCGGCATTATCGTGATGGGCCGCGACGTCCGCGTCGCCACCGTTGCGGTGGCCCAGGGCAACCTCACCGTTTCGATCTCGGAAAGCCCGCAAGTGAGCCAGCCTAACCCGCTCTCGCGCGGACGAACCGTGGTGACGCCGCGCAGCAACGTCTCGGTGACCGAAGACGGCAAGAAATTAGCCGTGATGAAGGACGGCGTCTCGCTCCAGCAACTCGTCGATGGCCTCAACGGACTGGGCATCGGGCCACGCGATCTGATCGGCATCCTCCAGGCGATCAAGGCCGCCGGCGCGATCGAAGCCGACATCGAGGTGATGTGATGCAGGTAGCTCCGGTCAACAACCGCAACGGCGCGGCCGCCGCCAAGGCAGCGATGCCCACCTATGGCGGCCATCCCGACTACGACTTCGCAGCCGCGCTCGACAAGGTATCGCCGCAGGTGAAGGCCAAGGCCCAGACCCAGGCGCAGAACTTCGAGGGAATGTTTCTCAACTCGATGTTTTCAGAGATGACCAACGGCCTCAAGGGCGAAGGCCCGTTCGGCAATACCGTCGGCACCGGCATCTGGCGCTCGATGCAGATCGAACAATATTCGAAATCCTTCGCCAAGGCCGGCGGCATCGGCATCGCAAAGAACGTCTATCGCACGCTGATCATGCAGCAGGCGAAGACCGTCAGTCAGACCCAGGACAAGCAGGCATGAACCAGCCTCCCCCATCCCCACCCGCGATCCAGGCTGCCTCGACGCCGGCCGAGGCCCGCAAGCTCGCCGAAGAGCTGATGGATGTCATGAGCGCCCTGCTCGGCATCATCGAGCGCGAAACCGAGTTGGTTCGCGCCGGCAAGATTCGCGAGGCGATGGCCTTCGAGCCGAAGAAGACGGAAGCCTCGCGCCGTTACGTCGGTGTCGTCAGCCGCCTGAAGGCCAGTCATCCATATCTCGCCAAGACATCGCCGGACCTGTTTTCGACGCTGCGGCGGCACCACGAAACGTTTCGCGCGATGTTGCAGGTCAATCTCACCGTGCTTGCAACCGCGCATGCGGTTTCGGAAAACATCGTGCGCGGCGTCAATGCCGAGATTCAGCGCCGCAACATTCCAAATACCTACGGCGCGACGGGTCGCCGCGTGAATCCGACGGCGCGGCATCTCACGCCGCTGGCGGTCAGCCGTTCGCTCTAGACATCTAAAATCTTCATCAAATTTACGCATTTTCGTCAGCGCATCGTTCAGCGCGTTCTCTAACAATGCGTTGAGACGTACACTTCATAATTGCCGATTGGGAAGGGTTGGGATTTGACTCGAGGAGAGCCAGGAGGCTGCCATGAGTACCGATTTCAGCATCAGACCGGTGGGGGCGCCGGTCGCACCGCCATTTCCGCCGGCCAGTAGCGCCGCGCTTAGTGGCGTGCCTACGCAGTTGCCTGCAAGTCAAAGCGTAACGGCAACGGACGCGAGCACCGCAAGTAGCAATAACTCACCGGGCCCGAGCTCGAGCGATGTTTCGCATCAGGCGTATTTCGACAGCGCCGCCGCGTCCGTCGTTTTCCAGGTCGTCGACGCGCTGACCGGCCAGGTCGTGCAGCAATTTCCGGATGACGTGATGCTGCGCCGCCGCGCCTATTTCCACTCGCTGGACTTGACCAACGGCTCGTCGACGCACCCGCTCGCAACCGACGTGACGGCGTAAGAGGCCGAGCTTGAGCGAAGAGTGAGGTCTTCAGCCTCTGCCTGCAAGGCCCGCCGCGATATTGCAGTTGATGTCGATCAACGGCTTCAGCATTGCCGGATCCGGGTTCATCTGCATCGCGATCGTCTGATGCATGACGAAGACGCTAATGTTGGCGATGTTCTGGCGAACCTCGAACGGCTGCGGATTGTCGTTGGACTCGACCGCGCTCAGGAAAATCGTCCACAGACGGCGATTGAACAGTAGCGCCTTGTGCATGCTCGGACTGGGCCCCGTCCAGTTGGTCTGGACGTCGCGCAACTGCTTGGCCGCCTTCAGCAGCGCCTGCGCCTCGATTTCCCTGGCCGTCCCGGTGGTCTGTGAGGTGCGTGCATAGGCTTGGGCGGCATTGGACATTCATCACTCCAACTGAAGGATTACGCAGCACGCGGACGTCAGAACTGCCCAAGTTTTATAGGTTGTTGCCTTTAAAATATGGTTAGCAGTGGTCACAGAATGCGAGGCAAAACTACGGATCAGGCAATACCCAGCGGATCGGTAGGCGCGCACGATCAATAAAAAGCGGCGGAGTTTCCTCCGCCGTTTCGCGTTCTGTCGTTTGCTCTTCGATCAGCGGAGCAGCTGGAGCACGCTCTGCTGCGACTGGTTGGCGAGCGCGAGCGCGGAGACCGCGATCGACTGGCGGGTCGACAGCGCCTGGCTGTTGGCCGCCTCTTCATTGGCGTCAGCGAGCGTCAGGTTGGACGCGCCGGTCTGCAACACGTTGATCAGGTTCTTGTTGAAGTCCTGGCGGATTTCAACGATCGACAGGTTCGAACCGAGCGCGGAAGCCTCCGACCGCAACGTGGTGCTCGCGGCGGTCAACTGCGTCAGCACGCCGTTGGCCGAATTGCTGTCCAGGAAGTCGACGCCCGACGTCAGGGTCGAGAGGCCGAGGCCGGCATCGTTGAAGGTGACGCCGGTGATCGCCAGCTTCGAAGCGCCGGTTTCGTCGAAAGTCAGGTTGAGCGTATCGCCGTTCAACAGGTTGATGCCGTTGAAAGAGGAGTCCTGGGCGGTGGTGTTGATCTGTTGCAGCACGTTATTGTATTGCGCGACCAGGTTGGCGCGGGTCGCTTGCGAGTCGGGGTCTTGAACAGGAGCGGCAGCCGCCAGGCCGTGGAAGGCCGCACCTACTCCCGCAGCCGAACCGCCGATCGCGCCGATCGTCGAGGACGCCGCATCGTTCGATGTGACGATATTGAGCAGGCCCGTCGTGCTGATCGTGGCTTGAAGGTTGTTGGCCGCGAGCGCCGTATTGAGCTGGTTCAACGTCGAGATCTGTCCGGAGCCGGTACCGAAGGTGATGTTGGTCTGCGTGCCGCCGCCGGTGGCGCCGATCGTGAGCGTCTCACCCTGCAGCGCCGGAGGCGTCAGGGCTGTCGTAGCCGCGGTCAGGCCGAAAGAACCAAGCGCGCTGGTGCCGCCAGCGGCGATAACCAGAGGCTGCGTCGTGCCTGTGCTGACCACGAGCTGGCCGGCGGTGACAACCGAAGCCGTCGTCGTACCGGTGATGCCATCGATTGCGCTCAGGACGGTTCCAACCGTCGCGGTGCTGCCGGCGCCGACACCGATCGTGACGTTGCCGCTGGCATCGGTGGTCACCGAGGTCTGGCCGGTCGAGAAGGTGATGGACTTGCCATCGACGATAAAGGACGATCCGTTCGCAGGCGTTGCAGCCAGCGTGTCGGAGTTCGCCGCGGTGACTAGCTTGGTGGCGGCCGTGATCGCAACCGGCGTGCTCAGGTTGTTGTTGACCGTGGTGCCGGTGACCGTGTTGTTGGTGGGCGGACCCAAGAGATTGTTGGCGGTCGCGCCAGTGATGGCGGCCGAGGTGACGTTCGACTTGGTCGAATAGCCGACCGGGGTCTGCAACACCTGGTTGGCGATTGATTGGGCGTTGGCGATCAGGCTTTGCAGCGAGGTGATGCCGGTGTTGGCGGCCTGCAGCACCTGCACGCCATTGCCGATGCTGTCGAGCAGGTTGCTGATGTCGCCGGCGCGGTTGTTCAGGCCTGCCG
>NZ_JBAVCF010000169.1:0-6840 GCF_049586575.1 Bradyrhizobium sp. | reverse complement strand
GTAGTACGTGACGTTGGCCATTTCGTGGACTCCTATCTCTTGATGAATCAGGCCGCGTCGCCCCTCTCGCGCGCCCGCCGGGCCGCCGCGCCCAGATGCGATGCTTTCGTTCGCAACGCGCTCAATTCGATTTCCAGATATTCGTTTGCCAGGATCAGGGCCTTGATGGTGCTGCGCGCGTCGCCGTTGCACATCGCGATGAGCCGGTCGCAGGCTTGTTCGTAGCTCGGGCTGTAGGGAAACGAAGCGGGATCGGGCATAGCGGGCTTCCTCAAGGCGCAAAGTTGACGGCCAGTGTGGCGGTTCAGAAGGTCCGCATCATTGTTGCGGCGAGTCCATCATGCGGACTTCTGAACCAAAACCACACCAGATCGATAAGTTTACCAATGTCCTTTCGATTCCGAAGTCCGTAAGCGGGGGGGCCGCGTAACAATACGAACCTCGGAATCGGGACACCGATGAATGTTCTTCTTTTGTTCTAAAAAGTCAAGTGCCGATCTGACCGGATGCCCAAAGGGAACGCCTCAAGCGATGATGTCAGGCGTGATCTGGTCTTCGATGAAGGCGATACGGTCGCGCAACTGCAGCTTGCGTTTCTTCAACCGCTGCAGCCTCAACAAGTCCGGGGCCGGCGACTGGTGCAGCGCATCAATCGCCGCGTCGAGGTCGCGGTGTTCCTGGTGCAACCGTGCGAGCTCGGATTGGAGTTCGCGCTCATCTTCGTCGGTCATGGCGTACTTAATCGGAAAACGCGGATGAGATTTGCGAAAAGTTCAAGCCCAGCCTCGAATATCCTCCCTGGCAGGCCGCTCCGCAAGCAGGTTCGAGAAGCGATTCACGTGAGTGAAACGCGAGCAAAGCGCGGCGGACGCACGGAGAGGCCAGCTTGCGGGCCGCCGCCAGCCGTTTGCGCCAATCTTTTCTCTTGCGGCGCTTTTCCAGGATGGAACGGGAACTCAGGCAAGAAACTGAGCCAAGACGAAAGGTTAAGGTGTGCCGCTCACGGTTCATTACAGATACCGGTGAAATATGAGGATGGCGTTTTCCAGACCCATCGACAGATTCCCGCCGTGGTGTAAGCTTCGTTGTCCGGATCGAATCTGAGGTCTTACCCAACCGAGGAGGTTTCGAATGGCAATTCAGTCGCATCTTGTTGAACTGGAACGCAAACATCAGAGCCTGGAAAACGAATTACACGAAGCTCTGGTGCACCTTTCAACGGACGATCTGCAAATTGTCGAACTCAAGCGCCGCAAGTTGATGGTCAAGGATGAAATCGAACGCTTAAGGCATTCCGCCAGCGCCACGTTGCATTAGCAAGTAAACCGCAAATATCCGACACCAGTTCTGTGTTGCCCTAACCGATCGACGCTGACCTGCGCGGGCGGGTGCTGGCGTATGTTGATCGATCGCGCGATCGCCGCGCCTCGACGCAAGGGCGCAGAGTGTTTGTACGCTTCCGCTAGACGCCCTCACGCCTCCGCCAGTTCTCCGACAAAGTCGGCGATTGCCAGAGACGAGGTGAGGCCGGGCGATTCAATTCCAAACAGATTGATCAGCCCGTCAATGCCGTGATCCCTTGGTCCCTGGATCAGGAAGTCCTGTACCGCGACCGCGGGCGGCACGATCTTCGGGCGCATGCCCGAATAGCTCGGCATCAGCGCGCCGTCCGGCAGCGCCGGCCAGTAGCGGCGGATCGCCGGATAGAATCGTTCGCCCCGCGCGGGATCGACCGCATAGTCGATGCTGTCGACCCACTCGACATCGGGGCCGAACCGCGCCTGGCCGGCCATGTCCAGCGTGAGATGAACGCCGAGGCCGCCGGGCTCTGGTACCGGATAGATCAGATGCGAAAACGGTGCACGCGCGGAGCAACTGAAATAGTTGCCCTTCGCCAGGTAGGCCGGCGGAATCATTTCGACCGGCATGCCGTCGATGCTGCGCGCTACCGTCGTGGCGCGGAGGCCAGCCGCGTTGACGAGAAGCCTGCATTGCAGCGACATCGGCGTCTTGCCGCCGGCGTCAATTTCAATGTGGCCGCCGCGCGCGCGCGCACCGAGTAGCGGGGTGTGAAACGCAAAGGCAGCGCCCGCGTCTTCGGCATTGCCGCGCAAGGCGAGCATGTAGGCGTGGCTGTCGACGATGCCGGTGGAAGGCGACAGCAAGGCCGCTTCGCAATGAAGCGCCGGCTCCAGCGCACGCGCTGCCTCGCCTGAGAGGGCTTGCAGATCGGCGACGCCATTGGCCTCGGCATGCGCCCTGATCGATTCCAGTTTCTCGGTTTCCGTCCGTGTGGTCGCGACGATCAGCTTGCCGCAATTGCGATGCGGGATGCCCTGGTCGCGGCAGTAGCGATACAGCGCCTGTTTGCCGCTGACGCACATCCGCGCCATCAGGCTACCCGCTCGGTAGTAGATGCCGGCGTGAATCACCTCGCTGTTGCGTGAGGAGGTGACGGTGCCGATTCCCTCTTCGGCTTCCAGCACGATCACTTCGCGGCCGCTCTGTGCCAGCCGTCGCGCCACGGCAAGACCGATCACTCCCGCACCGATGACGACGCACTCGACCTTTTCCATTTGAAATTCTGATCCGGATCTTGGGATGCCAGCCGATACAACTTATGCGCGAGATGACGCGTCCGGCCGGGGGTTCTGGTTGTATCCCGTTTGTTTACGCAACTCTTTGTATTTGTTTCTGAACTTGGTTGGCCCAAATTATTAGTGAGCCATTAATCATGTCCCGCCAATTGGCGCAATTTCCCGCAGCAATTGCAGTCCACCGGGGTAGGCATTTACCTAATCCAAACCCGTGAAGCCAGACAGTCACCCGTAGAAATTCGCGGGTGACCGATGGCTGACAAGAACTGGCAGGCAGGCGGCGTGATCATGATTCCGGCAGGAATCGTGCTGTGCCTTGCTGTGTCCTTTTGGACCGTCTCCGTATCCGGCTTCGGGGCCAGCCTTGTCCAATATTTCGACGCGGCTGGACCGGATGTCATCTCGGACGCGGTGCTGGGCGGCCTGGTCATCGGCTCATTCCTGGTTGCCGTCGGCTTGTGGGTCGTGTCGACGCTGCGCCGGTTCAAGCGGTCGCAACTTCGCAGGAATGCTTTCGTCAGCTCCGCCTTGAACAATCTCAAGCAGGGCGTCGTGATCACCAATCCGCGGCAACGGATCGTTTTTCTCAACGACCGCTATCTCGAGATTTACGGTCTTTCACGTTCGGACATCACGGCCGACATGACTGGCCGGGACCTGCTCGAACTTCGGCGCCAGCGCGGCAGCTTCAACCTCAGTGTCGAGGAGTTCCGCGAGCAGGCCGGCAAGCCCGAGGGTCTGATCTGCGAATTGCCCGGCAGGCAATCGGTTCATGTCAAATATTTTTCGCTGCCGAACGGCGGGTCGGTGGCGACGCATGAGGATTGCAGCGAACAGCGCGAACTTTCGCGGCAGCTTGCGTCCACCAAGCAGTTCCTCGAATCCGTGCTGGAGAACGTTCCGGTCTGCGTGGCCGCCAAGAACATCGAGGACGGCCGCTATATTTTCGCCAACCGCGCGTTCGAGCGATTTTCGCGTTTTTCGAGAGATTTCATCATCGGCAAGCGCGCCGACGAGATATTCACGCCGGACACCGCGGCCAGCATCGAGGCAGCCGACCGCGCTGCCCTCAGTGCGCCGGAAAGCCTGTTCCGCAATGAATTCATGGTCGAACGCGGCTCGAAGAAGCGGGTTCTTGCCTCCAGCCGCGTGATTGCCCGCAACGACAGGAATGAGCCGGAATTCCTGATCGCGCTCTTCGACGACGTTACCGAGCGCAGGCTGCTTTCCTATGAGCTCGAGAACACCAAGAAGTTCCTCGAACTCGTCATCGACAACGTTCCGGTCTCGCTGACGGTCGAAAATCCCCGCGACGGGCGATATCTTCTGGCCAATCGCAGCGCCGAAACGATTCTCAACCGTCGCCGCGAAGAGGTTGCGGGGCTGACGGCCGCTGAACTCTTCAATGAACGCGAAGCCAGGCTGATCGTGGCGCGCGACCAGGCGGCGATCAAAAAGCGCAAGGCTCTCACCGAAGAGCATCCGATCAGCACCAAGGACGGCCTGCGCCTGTTCCTGACGCGCCGGGTGACCGTGTTCGATGAAGCTGGCGAGCCGCAATATCTGATCAAGACCCACGAAGACGTCACCGATCGCCGCCAGACCGAATCGCGAATGGCCCATATGGCCTATCATGACGGCCTGACCGATCTGCCGAATCGCGCGGCCTTCCTGCAGGCGCTCACGCAAATGATCGAGGCCTGCACCGAAGCCGAAGAGGAATTCGCCGTGCTGTCGATCGATCTCGATGGCCTCCGCGAAGTCAACGACGTGTTCGGCCACGCCACCGGAGACAAGCTTTTGATTGAGGTGGCGCAACGGATGCAGGCGTCCGCACGCGGCGGCGTTGTCGCCCGGCTTTCCGGCGACGAATTCGGACTGATCATCGACGGCAAGCAGCCGATCGCCGGCATGCTTCTGGCGGAGCAACTGGCCGAGACGATGGCCAAGGAAATTCAGATCGACGGCAAATCGGTTCGAACCGGCGTGACGACAGGCATTTCGATATTCCCGCATAACGGAACAGATGCGGCGTCCCTGCTCGCCAATGCCGGTGCAGCGCTGTCGCGCGCCAAGGCGAAATCGCGCGGCACAATCAGCATCTATGAGCCGGAGATGGATCAGCAGATCCGCGACCGGCGCGTGCTGCACCAGGATCTTTCGACCGCGATCAAGAACGGGGAAATCTCGCTCTACTACCAGCCGCAAGCCTTGTCGCGGCAGGTAGTGGACAATGGCGAAATCATCGGCTTTGAGGCGCTGGCGCGCTGGCGTCACCCCGTGCGCGGCTTCGTGCCGCCGTCCGATTTCATTCCGTTGGCAGAGGAGAGCGGCCTGATCTTCGAAATGGGTCAGTGGATTCTCCGCGAAGCCTGCCGCGAGGCCGCCTCCTGGCCGGTGCCGTTGCAGGTTGCGGTTAATCTATCGCCGGCGCAGTTCATGCACGGCGACGTCGTCAGCCTCGTGCATTCGATCCTGCTTGAGACCGGGCTTGCGCCGGGGCGGCTGGAGCTCGAGATCACCGAGGGCGTACTGATCGAGGATTTCGACCGTGGCCTCGCGCTGTTGCGGCGTCTCAAGGGGCTGGGCGTGCGAATCTCGATGGATGATTTCGGCAGCGGCTACTCCTCGCTGAGCTATTTGCAGGCATTCCCGTTCGACAAGATCAAGATCGACCGCGCCTTTGTGACGAATCTCGGACGCAACCCGCAATCGGCTGCGATCGTGCGCGCCGTCATCGGCCTTGGTCATGGCCTCGAAATGTCGATCGTCGCCGAAGGGGTCGAAACCCAGGAACAGCTCAGCTTCCTCGCCGAGGAGGGGTGCGACGCCGTGCAAGGCTATTTCATCGGCAAGCCGCTTCCGATCGATCAATACGACGCCCTGGTCGGCCGCCCGGCCGGCGACACCGAGCCGGCACGCAAGACCGGTTAAACGAGCCCGGCCAAACCAGACCGGCATTCTGCCTTTTTCCTCGCTTATCGCCGCTAGCCCCACCACGGGAAAGATTTAGGGTATGGCGGACTACGATCTTGCGATCATCGGCGGCGGGTTGAACGGCGTCAGTGTGGCACGCGATGCCGCCGGGCGTGGCTTGCGGGTCATCCTGATCGAGCAGGGGGATCTCGGCGGCGCGGCCTCAGCCGCCAGCGGCCGATTGATCTGGGGCGATCTTTCGGTGCTCGAACGCAGGGCGCTTGGGCGTACGCGCGCCGCGTTGGCTGAACGAGAGGTCTGGATGCGGATCGCTCCGCATCTGGTGCGCCCGACGCAGTTCGTCATTCCCGCCCATTCCGACGAGCGGCCGCCATGGCTGCTGCGGCTCGGACTATTCCTCTACGACCGCATGGCGCCGTCCGGCGGCAGCCTGCCGCGCTCGTCGACGATCGATATCACCCATCATCCGATCGGTGATGCGTTGCAGCGGCCATTTGGCACCGCCTTCGGATATTCGGACTGTCTGGTGGACGATTCGCGGCTGGTGATTGCAAGTGCGCTCGATGCGGCAGAGCGAGGCGCGGTGATCCGTACCGGGGCGCGTTGCGTGCGCGCCGACCGGCTCGATGTCTGGCGGCTTGTGGTGATCGATCGCGGCCATCGCCGGGTGATCACGGCAAGGTCGCTCGCCAACGCGTCCGGCGCGTGGACGGCGAGCGTCGCCGAGACCGTGCTGCGCACACCGCCTCCGGCGGTTGCCGCCGTCAAGCTAGGTCAGATCATCGTCAAGCGCCTGTTCGACACGGATAATGTTTACGTCCTGCAAAACACCGACCGAAGGCTGGTCTTTGCGAGTCCCTATCAGCGCGACTTCACCATGATCGGCACCGTGGCGCGCGGTTTCAAGGGCGATCCGGCCGCGGTGGCGATGGCTGCCGAGGAAGTCGCCTACCTCTGCGATGCCGCCAACCGCTATTTTCGCGAACGGATCGGAACCTCCGACGTGATCAGGTCGGTGGCCGGCGCCAATCTCGTCACGGGGCGGCCCGGCAAACGATTTGCCCGCGAAGGAACGGTGATGTTCGACGCGCGCCGGCACAAGGCACCGCTTCTGACTATTTTCGGCGGCGACGTCACCACGGCGCGGCGGCGCGCCGAACGGGCCGTCTCCTGTCTCCTGCCGTTCTATCCGATGTCGCGGCCCTGGAGCGCACAGGCGGCGTTGCCGGGCGGCGATTTTCCGCATCAGAGCTTCGAGACGGAAGTGGAAAACGCGCGTGAACGCTGGAAATTCCTCAGCTCCGAT
>NZ_JBAVCF010000168.1:0-15175 GCF_049586575.1 Bradyrhizobium sp. | reverse complement strand
TGGTACGGCGCAAGCAGGGGCTGGATGCGACCGACGTGATCCGGGCCTCGCCCGCGCTTGCACGCGCGATCGAGGCGATCGGCAGCGGCGCGTTTTCGCCCGATGACGCGGGCCGCTTCGAATCGATTGCACATGCGCTGCGCCACCTCGATCACTACATGGTCAGTGCGGATTTCGATTCCTATTACCAGGCCCAGCGCGGCATCGACGCGCGCTGGCAAACGCAAGCGGCATGGACGCGGGCTTCGATCCTCAACGTCGCGCGGATGGCTTGGTTCTCCTCCGACCGCACCATTGCCGAATATGCCGACGATATCTGGAACGTTCCGGTGAATGGGCACCCCGAGATCAAAGAGCTACGCGCCGAAGGTTGAGGGCTGGAGCCTTTCGCAAGCTATTCCCTGACAACGCCGCCGTCGGCGCTCTCAAGCCGGAATGCGGCGGCGAACAACGCGCGGGTGTAGTCCGTCTTCGGGTTCTTGAACAAATCCACCGCGGGGCCCTCCTCCACCACCTTGCCATTGCGCATCACGATCAGATGGCTGGCAAGCGATGCCACCACGCGCAGGTCATGCGAGATGAACATGTAGGTCAGATCACGCTTGCGCTGTAACTCGCGCAACAGATCAACCATCTGTGCCTGGAGCAGCATATCGAGCGCGCTGGTCGGCTCGTCCAGCACGACGAAATTGGGCTCCAGCACCACGGCACGCGCAATGCTGATGCGCTGACGCTGGCCGCCGGAAAATTCGTGCGGGTAACGGAACCGCGTCGCCGGATCGAGGCCGACATCGCGCAGCGCCTGGATCACGCGCGCTTCCCGGCCGGCTTCCGAAAGCGACTTCTGGTGCACGGTCAGGCCTTCGGCGACGATATCGCCGATCGACATGCGAGGACTCAGCGCGCCGAACGGATCCTGAAACACGATCTGCATGTCGCGGCGAAACGGACGCATTTCCTTGAAGCGCAGGCCCTGGATTTCGTGCCCCAGGAAGACGATTGGGCCGTCAGAGGAAATCAGCCGTAACAATGCCAGCCCCAGCGTGGTTTTGCCGGAGCCGGATTCGCCGACCACGCCGAGCGTTTCGCCTTTCCGTACCGAAAGACTGACGCCATCCACCGCCTTGATGTGTCCGACCGTCGACCGCATGAAGCCGCGCCTGATCGGAAACCAGACTTTCAGATTATCAGCCGACATCACGACGGGCGATTCAGGTCGCGGCGGCGCGGGATCCGGCTTCGGCTCGGCAGCGAGCAGCGCGCGCGTGTAGGGGTGCTTCGGCGCGGTAAAAACCTCCTCCACTGGTCCGTGTTCGACGATCTTGCCGCCATTCATGACACAGACGACGTCGGCAATGCGCCGCACGATGCCGAGGTCATGGGTGATGAACAGGAGGCTCATACCGAGCCGCTTCCGGATGTCGGCGAGCAGCGCTAGAATTTGCGCCTGGACGGTGACATCAAGCGCGGTGGTCGGCTCGTCGGCAATCAGAAGATCGGGCTCGTTCGCAAGCGCCATCGCGATCATGACCCGCTGGCGCTGGCCGCCGGAGAGCTGATGCGGATAGCTTCCAAGCCGCGTCTCGGGATCGGGAATGCCGACCTGGGTTAGCAGCTCCAGTGTGCGTGCGCGCACCATCCGGCTGCCGATGTCATTGTGAAGCCGCAACACTTCGCCGATCTGCATCTCGATCGTATGCAGTGGATTGAGCGAGGTCATCGGTTCCTGGAAGATGATCGAAATATCGTTACCGCGAATGCCGCGTATTTCGTGCTCGGAGAGATTCATAAGTTCGCGGCCCTTGAACAGAATGCTGCCGGAGGGATGCGACGCGTTTGGATAGGGCAACAGCTTCAGGACCGACAAAGCGCTGACAGACTTGCCCGACCCGGATTCGCCGACCAGCGCCACGCACTGCCCGCGCTTGATCGAAAATGAAATGCGATCGACCGCGACAGACGCGCCACCCTGGTGGCGAAACGCCACCGAGAGGTCGCGGACATCAAGCAAGGGCTGATTGACGGCGTCCATGGCGTTCCCTATCTGAACGTCTTGCGTGGATCGAAGGCGTCGCGCACGCCCTCGCCGATGAAGATCAGAAGTGACAGCATGATCGCGATCGAAAAGAAGCCGGTGAAGCCGAGCCACGGCGCCTGAATATTGGCCTTCGCCTGCGATAGGAGTTCGCCGAGCGAAGGCGAACCGGGCGGCAGGCCGAAGCCCAGGAAGTCCAGCGCGGTGAGCGTCATCACGGATGAGGAGACGATAAACGGCAGGAACGTCATCGTCGCCACCATCGCATTCGGCAGCAGGTGCCGGAACATGATCACCGCATTTGATACGCCGAGCGAGCGGGCCGCCTGGATGTATTCGAAATTACGGCCGCGCAGGAATTCCGCGCGCACCAGGCCCACGAGCGAAACCCAGGAAAACAGCGCCATGATGCCGAGCAGGACGAAGAAGCCCGGCGGCAGCACCGCCGATATGATGAGGAGCAGATAGAGATAGGGAATTGAATTCCAGATCTCGATGAAGCGCTGGAACGAAAGATCGATCCAGCCGCCGAAGTAGCCCTGCACGCCACCGGCGGCGACGCCGATGACCGAAGAAATGATGGTCAGGCAAAGGCCGAACAGCACCGAGATGCGAAAACCGTAAATCAGCCGCGCAACCACGTCGCGACCCTGGTCATCGGTGCCGAGCCAATTGTATTCGAGGTCGCGGCAACTCTTGAGGCCCTTCTTCTGCACCACATCCTTGCACTGTGCTTCCGTGAGCATCCAGGTCGGCGGCGACGGCGCCGGGGTCGGCAGATCGAGATTATGCGTATCGTAGGAATAACGGATCAACGGCCAGACGACGGTGCCGCCCTTGTCGGCAATCAACTTTTGCAGATACGGATCGCGGTAATCGGCTGCGGTCTCGAAATCGCCTCCGAAGGTCGTCTCCGAATAAGTCACGAAGGCGGGCCAATAAAGATGGCCGTCATACTTGATCAGGAATGGCCGATCGTTGGCGATCAGTTCGGCAAACAGCGAGACGAAGAACAGAACCAGGAAAATCCAGAACGACCAGAAACCACGCTTGTTCGACCTGAAGTTTTGCCAGCGCCGCCGGTTCAGCGACAGCGGCTGAAACCCCTGGCCCGTCGCCGGCACGGCTTCGCCGAGCGGCGATGGCGTCTTTGTCTCCGCGGGAGGCGCTATGAGGGTCATCAGACCTCCCGCGCCTCGAAGTCGATCCTCGGATCGACCCACATATAGGTGATATCGGTGATCAGGTTCACGACGAGACCGAGCAGGGAAAAGATATAGAGCGTTCCGAACACCACGGGATAATCGCGGTTGAGCACGCTTTCAAAGGATAACAGGCCAAGTCCGTCGAGCGAGAAGATGGTCTCGATCAACAGCGCGCCGGAAAAGAAGGCGTGAATGAACGCGCCGGGAAAGCCTGCGATCACGATCAGCATGGCGTTGCGGAAAATGTGGCCGTACAGCACCTGCCGCTCGCTGCAGCCCTTGGCGCGCGCGGTCATGACATATTGCTTGCGGATTTCGTCGAGAAACGAATTCTTGGTCAAGAGCGCCATGGTCGCGAAAGCGCTGAGCGACATCGAAATCAGCGGCAGTGCGAGATGCCAGAAATAATCGATGATTTTCCAGTACCAGGGAAATTGCGACCAGCCGTCGGACGTCAGGCCGCGCAACGGAAACAGATTGAGAAACGATCCGCCGGCAAACAGGATGATGAGGAGGATCGCAAACAGGAAGCCGGGAATGGCAAATCCGACGATGATCACCGCCGATGTCCAGGTGTCGAACGGAGAGCCGTCCTTGACGGCCTTGCGGATGCCGAGTGGAATCGAAATCAGATAAGTGATGAGCGTCATCCAGATGCCGAGCGACATCGAGACCGGCAGCTTCTCCTTGATGAGCTGCACCACGCTGATGTCGCGGAAATAGCTCTTTCCGAAATCGAAGCGAGCGTAGTTCCACACCATCAATGCAAAACGCTCGGGCGCCGGCTTGTCGAAACCGAATTGCTTTTCCAGGCTCTTGATGAAATCGGGATCGAGACCCTGCGCACCCCGATATTTCGAACTGACGGCGTCGGCGGCGGCGCCACCAGGGCCCACGGGGCGGAAATCGCCGTTGCCGCCGGAAATGCGTGAGGTAGCGCCGGTGTCGGCGCCCGAGAGCTGCGCGATGACCCGCTCGACCGGTCCTCCGGGCGCGAATTGCACGACGACGAAGGCCACGAACAGGATTCCGAGCAAGGTCGGCAACATCAGCAAAATACGGCGGGCGATATAGGCGCTCATGGATTATTTCGCCTGCTCGAGCTTCGCAGCCTTGGCGGCATCGTACCACCAGATCGTGCGCTCGCCGACCGAATAGCGCGGCAGCTTCTCAGGGTGGCTGAACACGTCCCAATAGGCCAGCGGATGGTTGGAGCGGTACCACTGCGGGATCCAATAGCGTCCGGCACGAAACAAACGATCGATGGCCCGGCACGCATGGGTCAGGTCTGCCCGCGTGTCGGCGGCGATAGCCTTCGCGATCATCGCATCGATAGCGGGGCTGGCGATTCCGGCCAGATTGTAGGAACCTTTGGTCGCGGCGGCCTGCGACGAAAAATAAGGCCGCAGGCTGTCGCCGGGTGTTGCCGACATGCTCAGGCGCTCGACCGTGATGTCGAAATCGAAATCCTCGACGCGGGCACGGAATTGCACGGCGTCGATCAGGCGGATGTTGGCATCAATGCCGAGCAACGCGAGATTCTTGATGAACGTCGCGTGGTGCGGCTGGAACGAAGGCTCGTCGAGCAGAAATTCGATCGAGAAAACCTCACCGTTCGGCAGCAGCCGTTTGCCACCCTTGACCGGGAGGCCTGCTTCCTGGAGGAGTTGCTGGGCCTTGCGCAACAAGGCGCGGTCCTGCCCCGAACCGTCCGAAACGGGCGGCACAAAGGGTTCCTTGAATACCTCGTCCGGCACCTGGCCGCGAAAAGGCTCGAGCAGCTTGAGCTCTTCCGGCGATGGCGGGCCGCTCGCCACCATGTCAGAATTCTGGAACGGCGAGATCGTGCGGCCATAAGCACCGTACATGACGGTCTTGTTGGTCCATTCGAAATCGAAGGCATAGGTCAGCGCCTCGCGGACGCGCGCGTCCTTGAACTTGTCGCGTCGGGTATTGATGAACCAGCCCTGTCCACCCGACGGCGTTTCATCGGGCTCCAGTTCGCGCTTGACGCGCCCGTCCTTGACCGCCGCAAAATCGTAGCGCGTCGCCCATATCCGCGCCGTGAATTCCTCGCGATACAGATAGCTCTTGCCGGTGAAGCCTTCGAAGGCGACGTCGCGGTCGCGATAGAATTCGTAGCGGATGTTATCGAAATTATAGCTGCCTCGATTGACCGGCAGACCAGCCGCCCACCAATCCTTCACACGCTCGAATTCGATGAAACGGTTGACCTCGAACTTGCCGACCTTGTACGGCCCTGATCCGAGGGGCGTATCGAGCGTGGATTCTTCAAACGGCCGCGTCGCATAATAGGTTTTGGAGAAGATCGGCAGGCCCGCCACATACAGCGGAACGTCGCGCGCGCGATTGGGCGCGAAAGTGACGACAACGGTCGCATCGTCGATCGCTTCCGCCTTCGCCATGTCGCGCAACTGAACGACGATCAGCGGATGGCCTTTCTCCTTCAGTACAGTCAGCGAGAAGGCGGCGTCCTGCGCGGTCAGCTTCGAACCGTCGTGAAAGCGCGCCTCGGGCCGCATGGTGAAGCGATACGTCAATCTGTCGGGCGAAATCCGCACCGACTTGGCCGCCAGGCCATACATCGCATCCGGTTCGTCGTCAGCGCGCACCATCAAGGAGACGAAGGTCAGATCCATGCCCTGCGCACCCTCACCCTTGAGGACGTAGGCATTGAGCGAATTGAAGGTGAAGAAGGATTGATTAAATCCGCGCGTCGACGGGATCAGCGAAAACAGGCCGCCTTTCGGCGCGGCGGGATTGACGTAGTCGAAATGTCCGAAATCGGCCGGATATTTTAAATCGCCGAACGCCGACAGGCCGTGAGCATCAGTGCCGGCATCGGCGGAAAATGCCGGCCGCAGCCAGGGCTCGCCCAAAGCACCCGCACCCAGAACACCGCCCAGAGCAAGCACATGCCGGCGGGAGACGAGCGCCATGCGCGAAAAATCCCTCAAGATTTCTTGCCGATTCGGGCGGCCTTCTCGGCGTCGAACCACCAGAGAGCCGGAAACCCCGAGAGCCCATACTTTGGCAATTCGGCCGGCCGGCTAAAACGATCCCAGCGCGCGGTCCTTACCTTCGGGTAATTCCACTGCGGCACAACGTAGTGATTCCACAGCAACACGCGATCCAGAGCTTTGGTGGCCGCGACCAGTTCGGCCCGGTCCTTCGCGAAAATCATCTTGTCGATGAGCGCATCGATGGCCGGATTTTTGATCCCGATGGTATTCCTGGAACCCGGTGCATCCGCGGCCTGCGATCCCCAGTATTCCCTTTGCTCGTTGCCGGGCGAGAGCGATTCTCCCCAGCTATCGATGATGATATCGTAGTCGAACTTGCGCTTCCGGTTTTCATATTGCGCATCGTCCACGATGCGGATCGACGTCGTCACGCCGATACGTTCCAGCGACGGCTTGTAGAACAGTGCGATACGTTCGTAGGCCGGGTCCTGAACCAGAATTTCGACCGTGACCGGCTTTCCTGAGGCGTCGACGAGCTTGCGATCCTTGATCTCGTAGCCCGCTTCCTTCAACAGCCGCATGCTTTCCCGCAAGTTGGCGCGCACCGCCTCGGGATCGCCGCCCACGGGATTCCGGTAGGGCTTGGTGAAGACTTCAGCCGGTACCTTATCCCGCACTGTCTCGAGAATCGCCAGTTCTTGTCCCTCGGGCAGACCGGAGCTCGCGAGCTCCGTTCCGGCAAAGTAGCTATTGATGCGGCTGTATTGTCCGTAGAAAAGCTGCTTGTTCATCTCCTCGAAGTCGAAGGCCCAGTTAAATGCATTGCGAACTCGGGCATCCCTAAACTGGTCGCGGCGAGTATTGAGCGCAAAGGCCTGCATGTTACCCGAACTGCGATTCGGAAATTCTTCCAGCAGCACGCGTTTTTCGGTGACAGCGGGAAAGTCGTAAGCAGTGGCCCAGTTTTTCGCGCTGTTTTCGAGGCGCCAGTCGACTTGATCTCCCTTGAACCCTTCAAGCGCAACGGTTGAGTCGCGGAAGAATTCGTAGCGCAATTCATCGAAATTATTCTGGCCAATCTGCACCGGCAGATTGGCGCCCCAATAATCCTTCACCCGCTCGAGGCTTAAGGTGCGGCCGGCCACGAAATCTTTGATTCGGTAGGGACCGGAGCCCAGTGGCGGCTCAAGCGTTGTCTGCGAAATATCGCGCTTGCGGCCCTGAGCGTCGCTGCCTTCCCAATAGTGCTTCGGCAGCACCATGAGTTCGCCGACGATTTGCGGGAGTTCGCGATTGCCGGAAGAGTCGAAAGTGAATTTGACCTCGCGCTCGCCGGTCCTTTCCACGTTTGCGACGTGGCGATAATAGGCGGCATATTGCGGGCTGAGTTTTTTCAGCACCTCGAGCGAATAGACGACGTCCTCTGGCGTCACCGGCTTGCTGTCGTGCCAGCGGGCTTCCTTGCGGAGACGGTAGACGACCCAGGAGAAATCGGCAGGATACTGTGCTGCTTCCGCGAGCACGCCATATCCGGTCGCAACCTCGTCCAGAGCGGGCTCCATCAGTCTTTCGTAGATCAGCCCGACAGCCGGCGCGAGCGAACCTTTCACCCCCGCTACCGCGATGTTGAAATTGTCAAAGGTGCCGACTGCAATCTGGCGCACCGACCCGCCTTTCGGGGCATCGGGATTGACATAGTCGAAACGCTTGAAGTCGGCTGGATACTTGATGTCGCCGAACAACGACAGCGCATGCCGCCAGGCCGGCTCGCTTGCCGAAGTTTGCGCTTGCGCCGCGCTGCCGACGAGAAAGCCGGGTGTTGCGCCGAGGGCAGGCGCGATCGCGGCAATCGCACCGCCCTGCAAAAGACGTCTTCGATTAAAGGCCAAAGCGAAGATCCTGTGTTTTCCGCGTTGTCGGGGACCTAGTATAGGGCAAGGTTTGGGCCGATTAAGTTGCTTTTTGCTCATCATAACACCCGGTATGCGGCGAAAGGTCCCGGTAACGAAAATGCGACCGGTCGCCGAGCTCCGGGATTTCAAGTCTGGGGAAGTAAAGCCCGGCGAGGAACTTTCGTGCGCCAAGCTCGATCAACGCAAAACGGCCGGGTCGAGACCCGGCCGTTGAACCAAAACGCCTGAAGCAATCCAGTTATTTCGCCGCGGTCGGCAACGGAGCCGGATGATCGGAAAGCGAGTTCAGATAGGCGATCACGTCGGCGCGCTCGCTGTCCTTCTGAATGCCGGCAAAGCCCATCGCCGTGCCGGGAACGAAACCCTTCGGATTGTCGATGAACTGGTTGAGGTCGTCGATGGTCCAGGTACCGCCCTTGGCTTTCATCGCTGCCGAGAAATTAAACCCACGGCCTTCGCCCTTCTTGTCGCCGACGATGCCGTAGAGATTCGGGCCGACCTTGTTGGGCCCACCCTTGGTGAAGTCATGGCAGGCGCCGCACTTCTTGGCGGCCTGCTCACCCTTCTGGATGGAGGCGGTCTGCAACAGCTTCTCGATCGGTTCGGATGGCGCCGCGGCGGCGGCTTTTTCGCCCCCTGCGGGCACTTCCTTCACGGCGATTTCGAACCCCGGTTTTGCTGGCTTGTTGGGGGCGAAAATCGCGCTGGCGGTGAAGCTCGTCACCAGCAAAACGAGGCAGGTCCCGAGGATGGCACCGAGAATTTTGTTGAGTTCGAAGGAGTCCATTTTCGATCAGGCTCCAGGCCGGAAATGTCGATTTTTGGCCGGAGTGAAACGGCCGCGATAGATGCCAAGGAATCGGGCTTTTGCGCCGCACCCCAAGCGAGGGATGAGATATCGGTTTGCCCGTGCTCTGGCAACCCGTATAAACGCTTCGGCTTTCGACCCATCCCCCATTATTTCCGGCCTCCAGTCAGGGGATACGCGACCCCAATCCAATGACCGATCCTCGCATTTTGGTGCTGATTCCCGCCCGCATGGCCGCCACGCGCCTGCCGGGCAAGCCGCTATTGGAGATGGCCGGCCTGCCGATGATCGTCCATGTGTTGCGCCGAGCGGAAGCGGCCCGAATCGGCCGGGTCGCTGTCGCAACCGACACGGCCGAGATTGCGGCAGCGGTGACGGCCCACGGCGGACAAGCCGTCATGACCCGCGCCGACCATCCTTCCGGCTCGGACCGGATTTTCGAAGCGCTCGGCTCCCTCGATCCAGGCCGCGAGGCCGAGGTCGTGGTCAATTTGCAGGGCGATTTCCCGACCATCAGCCCCGGCAACATCCGCGACGTGCTGGCTCCGCTGGCGGATTCGGCGGTCGATATTGCGACGCTGGCGGCGGAAATCCATACCGAGGAGGAGGCCTTGAACCCCAACGTCGTGAAGGCGATCGGCTCGCCGATTGGCCCACGGCGGCTGCGCGCGCTCTACTTTACCCGCGCTACCGCGCCTCATGGCGAGGGGCCGCGCTACCATCACATTGGCCTTTATGCCTATCGCCGCGCGGCTCTCGAGCGCTACGTTCAACTACCGCCCTCGCCGCTGGAGCAGCAGGAGAAACTGGAGCAGTTGCGGGCGCTGGAAGCGGGAATGCGGATCGATATCGGAATCGTCGACACCGTGCCGCGCGGCGTCGACACCCCGGCCGACCTTGAGGCCACGCGCCAAATACTAGCCAAATCGTGAGCGGCTGGTACAAGGCGCCATGACCAAGCCAACGACCAAGATCATGAAAATCTCATTCCAGGGCGAGCCGGGCGCCAACTCCCATATCGCCATCGCCGAGGCCTATCCGGATGCCGAGGCCTTGCCCTGCCCAACATTCGAGGACGCGCTTGGCGCCATTTCCTCCGGCGAAGCCGACCTCGGCATGATCCCGATCGAGAATTCGGTCGCAGGCCGGGTCGCCGACATCCACCATCTTTTGCCGCAGTCGGGCCTGTTCATCGTCGGCGAATGGTTCCTGCCGGTCCATCACCAGTTGATGGTACCGCGCGGCGCCAAGATCGGCGATATCAAGACCGTCGAGAGCCACGTCCACGCGCTCGGACAATGCCGGCGCATCATTCGCAAGCTCGGCATCAAGCCGATCGTTGCGGGCGACACCGCCGGCAGCGCCCGCATCGTCGCCCAACGCGGCGACAAGAGCTGCGCCGCGATCGCCTCGAAGCTCGCTGCCGAGATTTACGGTCTCGACATTCTGGCCGAGGACGTCGAGGACGAAGCCCACAACACCACCCGCTTTGTCGTGCTGGCCCGCGAAGCCAACTGGGCCAAGCAAGGCTCGGGACCGGTGGTCACCACTTTTGTCTTCCGGGTGCGCAACCTGCCGGCGGCGCTCTACAAGGCGATGGGCGGCTTTGCCACCAACGGCGTCAACATGACCAAGCTCGAAAGCTACATGGTCGACGGCAATTTCTTCGCCACGCAATTCTATGCCGACGTCGATGGCCATCCCGACGACAAGAATCTAGCCTTTGCGCTGGAGGAGCTGAAGTTCTTCTCCCGCGAATTCCGCATCGTCGGCGTTTATCCGGCCCATCCGTTCCGCGCCACTTTCAGCGAGACGCAGGACTAGCCATTGGTGAGGGCTTATCCCTGGCCAAGCTGGCCGACCACTGCTCGCCACAACGGCCAGATCTCGCTCGTCGGATCCAGCGCCGTTTGCACCATCACGAGCTTCGAAGCCGGATCGATGCAGACGCGCTGTCCGAACGCCCCGAACATCGCAAACTGGCGTCGTCCCCAAGGCAAGAGCCACAACAGATAGCCATAGCCGAAATCGCGATCGGCCTTGTTCGGGGCCAAATAAGCACCGAAGCGCGCACCGTCGTCGCCTCCAACATCCACTGTCCAGAGACAAACCGGTCGCGGTCGGTTCGGCCGTACAGCTAGCCTTCGAACAGGATCCGGTCGTCCTTCGCAATCAGAAGACCGGTAACGGGATTGCGCGAGAGATAAACAGTCACACGATCCCGCAAGGAATCCGGCAATTCTGCCGCTGCACGCCAGAACATCCATGGCGTCGCAGAGGCTTTGACTTGTCGGATCGGATAGATTTCATCCAGGTGGGTGAAAGCGCCGACGCGGTCTTTCGGTTGCCACGGATTACCCTGACGCCGCGCCCTTGCAGCATCGGGAACGGGGTATCCTTCCGCGGCACCGTAGAAATCGGCGCGCGGCCCCCTATTGGAGAAAATTGGGCCAGCCGTGTCTCTCGCGCGAGTCACCCCGATCCGACCGGCGACGCCGGTGGCCGCAAGCCCTGCCAGTGCCGATCGACGCGACAGGATGGGGCGCATGCAGTTCCTTACGCCGCTTCCTTCCTGACCAATCCGAACGCGTCCGCCAGCAGGGTGTAGGAACGCTTGCGCGCCTCGTGATCATAGACCGCCGTGATGACCATCAGTTCGTCGGCCTGGCTTGCGGCAATCATCGGTTCGAGCTTCTGCATCACGGTTGAAGGGCTGCCGACAAACAGGCGCGAGCGGTTGCGCGCAATCACGGCGCGGTCGGCGTCGGTGTAGGGATAGGCCTGCGCCTCCTCGATGCTCGGCAGCGGAACATATTGGCCACGCTCGCGCAGCAGGCGGTTGAGATCCATCGACGCCGCGAGCCGTTCGGCCTCGGCGTCCGTTTCGGCCGCCACAACCGCCACCGCCAGAATCGCATAGGGCGTGTCGCGCCATCCGGTCTGCTTGAAATGCGCGCGATAGTTCGTCATCGCCGCGATCGCATCATAGGTCGCGAAATGGTGCGCGAACGCGTAGCCCATGCCGACCTGCGCCGCCAATTCCGAACTGTAGTCGCTTGAGCCGAGCAGCCAGATCGGCGGCAGCGGCGTATCGTCGGGCATCGCCACCACCTTGTTGAAGGGATGGTCGGGCGGAAAGGCGCGCGTCTCCCACAGCGTCAGTTCATGCAGCCGTTCGAGGAAGTCATCGCCCTCGCGGCGATCGAGCCGGCTGCGCAGCGCGTAAGCCGTGGGTCCATCCGTACCCGGCGCGCGGCCAAGCCCGAGATCGATCCGGCCTGGAAACAGCGCCTCCAGCATCTTGAAGCGCTCGGCCACCACCAGCGGCGCATGGTTCGGCAGCATCACCCCGCCGGAGCCGACACGGATGTTTTTCGTCACCGCCGCGATCTGGCCGATCATGAGATCGGGCGCGGGGCTTGCGACCGACGCGAGGTTGTGATGTTCGGCAAGCCAATAGCGGGTGAAGCCAAGCGCATCGGCGTGACGGGCGAGATCGATGCTGTTACGGAGCGCCGCGGCAGGTTTGGTGCCTGACGTGACCACCGAGAGATCAAGGATGGAAAGTGGGATCATGGCTCTAAACTAATGCGACGGTTCAAGGGCACAACGGGTGACGGCGCAGGTCAGGCCTCCGACAGCCCTCCCCGTTCGAAGACTGTCAAAGGCCGAGTGGGCAACCAATTTTATATTCCTTAATATCTTAATCTTGCCCACCATTTCCGTTTCCCAGCCTAAGCAATACGATCGAGCAATTATGCGAAAATTGAGCTTGAGTGACATTGCCCACTTGTGCAAAAAATAGCCTATCTTTTCATATATAATTCAATAATTGGGCAATTTCCCATCAAAAGTGGGCTATTTGTGGTAAGGCCTTTCGCCTATTTTGGCGGGGTCAAAGCCAGCCCACAGCCCCCGATCGCTGAGAAACCTGCGAGTACCATGACCGAGGCCAAGCATTCCATATCCGCCGGATCCCGCGCGTCGAACCGGCCGGCGATCTCGTTCGAATTCTTCCCGCCGAAAACGGAGGAGATGGAAAAGAGCCTCTGGGACACCATCAACCGCCTGGCGCCGCTTTCGCCAAGCTTCGTGTCGGTGACCTATGGCGCGGGCGGATCGACCCGCGAGCGCACCCATTCCACCATCGCACGCCTCCTCGGCGAGACCGAACTGCTGCCCGCCGCGCATCTGACCTGCGTGGGCGCAGCGCGCGGCGAGATCGACGACATTGTCGCCCGTTATCACGAGACCGGCGTCCGCCATATCGTGGCGCTGCGCGGCGACCCGCCCGGCGGCATCGGCACGCCTTTCTCCACCCATCCCGACGGCTATCAAACTTCCTCCGAACTCGTCGCCGGCATCAAGAAGCGATTTCCCGATATCGAGGTCTCGGTCTCGGCCTATCCGGAGAAGCACCCGGAGAGCCCGAGCTTCGACGCCGACATCGATACGCTCAAGGCCAAAGTCGACGCCGGCGCCACCCGCGCCATCACCCAGGTCTTCTTCGATAACGACCTCTACTTTCGCTACCTCGACCGTGTGCGCGCCCGCGGCATCGATATTCCGATCGTGCCGGGCATTATGCCGATGCACAATTTCAAGCAGGCAAGAAACTTCGTGACCCGCGCCGGCACTACGGTGCCGGATTGGCTTGCGGAAAAATTCGACGGCCTCGACAACGACGCCGAAACCCGCAAGCTGGTGGCGGCGACCGTTGCCGCCGGACAGGTGCAGAAACTCAACAAGCACGGTGTCGATACCTTTCACTTCTACACGATGAACCGCGCCGATCTCGTCTTTGCGATCTGCCATCTGCTCGGTATCCGCCCCACCGGCGCGCAGAAGGCGGCTTGAACGATGGCCCTTCCCGTCTCCCCGAAACGCACCGCGTTCCTCAACGCCGCCAGGGAGCGCATCCTCGTGCTCGACGGCGCCATGGGCACCATGATCCAGGCGCTGCAATACGACGAAGCCGCTTTTCGCGGCGCGCGGTTCAAGGACTTTCATCGCGACGTCAGGGGCAACAACGACCTGTTGATCCTGACCCAGCCTGACGCGATCGAGGATATCCACGCCGCCTATTTGCGCGCCGGCGCCGACATCGTCGCGACCAACACCTTTTCCTCGACTTCGATCGCGCAGGCCGACTACGAGATGTCGGGCCTCGCCTACGAACTCAACCTCGAAGGCGCGAAGCTCGCTCGCGCCGCCGCGATCCGCGTCAGCGCCGAGGACGGCAAGCCGCGCTTTGTCGCTGGCGCCATCGGCCCAACCAACCGCACCGCCTCGATTTCGCCTGACGTGTCGAACCCCGGCTACCGCGCCGTCACCTTCGACGACTTGCGCGCGGCCTATGGCGAACAGATCAAGGGCCTGCTCGACGGCGGCGCCGATCTGCTGTTGGTCGAAACCATCTTCGATACGCTCAACGCCAAGGCCGCGCTCTATGCGATCGCCGAGATCGCCGACGAGCGCGGCATCGACGTGCCGGTGATGGTGTCCGGCACCATTACCGACAAATCCGGCCGCTTGCTGTCGGGACAGCTCCCGGAAGCGTTCTGGAATTCGGTGCGTCACGCGAGACCCATCACCATCGGCTTCAATTGCGCGCTCGGCGCCGAGGATCTGCGCGCGCACATCGCCGATATCGGCCGCGTCGCCGACGCGCTGGTGTGCGCCTACCCCAATGCCGGCCTGCCCAACGAATTCGGCCAATATGACGAGAGCCCGGAATATATGGCGCGGCTGATCGGCGAATTTGCTTCCGCCGGCCTCGTCAACGTCGTCGGCGGCTGTTGCGGCACCACGCCCGACCATATCGCCGCGATCGCCGCAGCGGTCGCCCCGCACAAACCGCGCATCGTTCCCGAGATCGCGCCGCGCCTGCGGCTCTCGGGCCTCGAACCCTTCGAGCTGACGCCGGCCATCCCCTTCGTCAATGTCGGCGAGCGTACCAATGTCACCGGCTCGGCGCGATTCCGCAAACTGATCACCGCTGGCGACTACACCGCCGCATTGCAGGTGGCGCGCGACCAGGTCGAGAACGGCGCACAGATCATCGACGTCAACATGGACGAAGGCCTGCTCGATTCCGAGGCGGCAATGGTGACCTTCCTCAACCTCGTCGCCGCCGAACCCGATATCGCGCGCGTTCCCGTGATGGTCGATTCCTCGAAATTCAACGTGATCGAAGCCGGCCTGAAATGCGTGCAGGGCAAGCCGGTCGT
>NZ_JBAVCF010000167.1:0-31994 GCF_049586575.1 Bradyrhizobium sp. | reverse complement strand
CCCATGTCATGGTACGCTTGATTACCAGCCCTGATCTGCACCCATCGTCGATCGCCGCACTCTGTCCTCGAATGGCCAACGATGATAACCGCGCTGCCGGAACCGGCGGCCCGGCTACTTCGGTTATCACCAAGGTCAAACCGAAAACCAAGCGGCCCAATCTGTACCGTGTCCTGATTTTGAATGACGACTACACGCCGATGGAGTTTGTCGTTCACGTCCTGGAAAAATTTTTCCAGAAGGATCTCGAAGCGGCGACCAAGATCATGTTGCACGTCCATCATAACGGCATCGGCGAGTGCGGTATTTTCACCTACGAGATCGCCGAGACGAAAGTAACGCAAGTGATGGACTTTGCGCGCAAGAACCAGCACCCCCTGCAATGCGTGATGGAAAAGAAGTGACGTCACGCCCTAGCGGCGCAGGGATTTGACATATTCCAGCGTTTTGCGTCGGAAAATCGGAACGGGTCTTGCATCCGCCTCGATAGGTTAACCCGGTAAAACACGGGTAAATCGTACCCTTCACGTCAGCGTGCGGGGAGAACTTTATGAGCCGGTCTTTCGCCACGATCGGACGCAACTATATATGTCAAAGGTTGCTGTTGCCTCACCGGCCAACGGCGATCATGATGGTAAGGGGCCACAGAGGACGCGAATGCCGACTTTTTCCCAAAGCCTAGAACAATCGTTGCATCGTGCGCTGGCGATTGCCAACGAGCGTCATCATCAATATGCGACGCTCGAGCATCTTTTGCTCTCGCTGATCGATGACAGCGATGCAGCGGCCGTAATGCGCGCTTGCAGCGTCGATCTCGACAAGCTGCGCACGAGTCTTGTCAACTATCTCGAAACCGAATTCGAAAATCTGGTGACGGACGGCGCCGACGACGCCAAGCCGACCGCCGGCTTCCAGCGCGTGATCCAGCGCGCCGTGATTCACGTTCAGTCCTCGGGGCGCGAAGAGGTCACCGGCGCCAACGTGCTGATCGCGATCTTCGCCGAGCGCGAAAGCCACGCCGCCTATTTCCTGCAAGAGCAGGACATGACCCGTTACGACGCGGTCAACTACATCAGCCACGGCATCGCCAAGCGGCCCGGCGTGTCCGAAGCGCGCCCTGTTCGCGGTGTCGATGAAGAGACCGAGACCAAGGGCAACGAGGATTCCAAAAAGAAGGGTGAGGCGCTCGAGACCTATTGCGTCAACCTCAACAAGAAAGCGCGCGACGGCAAGATCGATCCGGTAATCGGCCGCAACGCCGAGATCAACCGCGCGATCCAGGTGCTTTGCCGCCGGCAAAAGAACAATCCGCTGTTCGTTGGCGAAGCTGGCGTCGGCAAGACCGCGATCGCGGAAGGGCTGGCCAAACGCATCGTCGACAGCGAAGTTCCGGAAGTACTGTCGGCGGCGACAGTGTTCTCGCTCGACATGGGCACGCTGCTGGCCGGCACGCGCTATCGCGGCGATTTCGAGGAGCGCCTGAAGCAGGTGCTCAAGGAACTCGAGGCGCATCCGAACGCGATCCTGTTTATCGACGAAATCCACACGGTCATCGGCGCCGGCGCCACGTCCGGCGGCGCGATGGATGCGTCCAACCTGCTCAAGCCCGCGTTGGCCTCTGGCACCATCCGTTGCATGGGCTCGACGACCTACAAGGAATACCGTCAGCACTTCGAGAAGGACCGTGCGCTGGTGCGGCGGTTCCAGAAGATCGACATCAACGAGCCGACGGTGGAGGACGCGATCGCGATCCTCAAGGGCCTGAAACCCTATTTCGAGGACTATCATCGGCTGAAATACACCAACGAGGCCATCGAGGCCGCGGTGCAGTTGTCGTCGCGCTATATCCACGACCGAAAGCTGCCGGACAAGGCGATCGACGTCATCGACGAGTCCGGTGCGGCGCAGATGCTGGTTGCCGAGAACAAGCGCAAAAAGACGATCGGCATCAAGGAAATCGAAACGACCATCGCCACGATGGCGCGGATTCCGCCGAAGAGCGTTTCCAAGGACGATGCCGAAGTGCTCAAGCACCTCGAGCAAACCTTGAAGCGGGTGGTGTTCGGCCAGGACAAGGCCATCGAGTCGCTGTCGGCTTCGATCAAGCTTGCGCGTGCGGGCTTGCGCGAGCCGGAGAAGCCGATCGGCTGCTATCTGTTCTCGGGCCCCACCGGCGTCGGCAAGACCGAAGTTGCCAAGCAGCTCGCGGCCTCGCTCGGCGTCGAGCTTTTGCGCTTCGATATGTCCGAATACATGGAGCGGCATACGGTGTCGCGCCTGATCGGCGCGCCTCCGGGCTATGTCGGCTTCGACCAGGGCGGTCTTCTCACCGACGGTGTCGACCAGCATCCGCATTGCGTGGTGTTGCTCGACGAAATCGAGAAGGCGCACCCGGATCTCTACAATGTGTTGCTCCAGATCATGGATCACGGCCGGCTCACCGACCATAACGGCAAGCAGGTCAACTTCCGCAATGTGATCCTGATCATGACTACGAATGCGGGCGCGGCCGATCTGGCGCGTCAGGCGTTCGGGTTCACCCGCTCGAAGCGGGAAGGCGACGACCACGAGGCGATCAACCGGCAGTTCGCGCCGGAATTCCGCAACCGTCTCGACGCCATCGTCTCGTTCGCGCATCTCAATGCCGAGGTCATCGGCATGGTGGTGGAGAAGTTCGTGCTTCAGCTCGAGGCGCAGCTTGCCGACCGCGACGTCACGATCGAACTGTCCGAGCCTGCCAAGGCCTGGCTGGTACAGCACGGCTATGATGAGCAGATGGGTGCGCGGCCGATGGCCCGCATTATCCAGGAGCATATCAAGAAGCCGCTGGCCGACGAGGTTCTGTTCGGCAAGCTCAAGGGCGGCGGTCACGTCCGCGTCGTGCTGGTCAAGGACGAGACGACGTCCCAGGACAAGATCGGCTTCGACTTTGTCGAAGGTCCGGTGACGCCGAAGCCGGAGAAATTGCCCGGCGCGCGCAAGCGTACGGTGCCGCGCAAGCCGAAACCGAGCGGCCCCGGCGGTGGCGGATCGAAGGGCCCGGCCTCCCGAGGCCCGCTGGTAAAGGCCTGAGGCAGACGAACGATACATCTCAAGAAAAGGCCGGCGCGTTGCGCCGGCTTTTTTGTTAAGACAAGGCCGGTCAACAGGCCGCGCGGGGAAACGACTATGATCATCGAAAATCAAGCCATGGTGACGGAGGCGGTCGTCGAAGCCGTCTCCCGCGTTGACGATCCGCGATTGCGCGAAATCCTGTTGGCGCTGGTTCGGCACCTGCATGGTTTCGTGCGTGAGGTGCGACTGACCGAACGCGAATTTGGCGAGGCGGTGCGGCTGATCGCGGCGCTGGGCCAGAAGACGACCGCGTCCCACAACGAAGTCATGCTGATGGCAGGCTCGCTTGGGGTATCGCCGCTGGTCTGTCTGCTCAACAACGGCAATCGAGGCCAGACCGAAACCCAGGCCAATATGCTGGGCCCGTTCTGGCGCGACGATCAGCCCGCCTGTGCAAGCGGGGATACCTTGGTGCGCTCGCCGACGCCCGGGCCGGAATTGTTCGTCTCAGTTTCGCTCGAGGATGCAAGCGGCCGTCCGGTCGCGGGCGCGGAGGTCGATGTCTGGCATTCCTCGCCGGAAGGCCTTTATGAAAATCAGGATCCGGGTCAGGCCGAAATGAATTTGCGCGGGCGCTTTGTCTCCGACGAAAACGGGCGGTTTAACTTCCGCAGCGTCAAGCCGGCGGGCTACCCGATTCCCGTCGACGGCCCGGTCGGCGACCTCGTGCGCGCGACGCGCCGCCATCATTATCGTCCGGCGCATCTTCACTTCATGGTCTATAAACCCGGCCTCAAAACGCTGACCTCGCAGGTTTATTCGCCCGACGATCCCAACATCGATTCGGACGTGCAGTTTGGCGTCACGCGCGCGCTGATCGGAAACTATGTCCGCCACGACAAGCCGTCGGCCGAGCACGGTTTTGCCGCGCCCTGGTATTCGCTTGATCAGCGTTTTGTCCTGGAAGCGGGCGAAGCCGGGCGGCCGATGGCGCCGATCCACGGCAAGGTTGCGGCCGCAAATGAGCGATAGCCGGCGCTTACCGGATCAATCCCGCGAGCCGCGGCAATGTCAGGCTGATCCCGGGAATGCAGATGATCAGCAGGAGGCCCGCAAACAGCGCGAGCATATAGGGCACGTAGGTACGGAAATGGTCGCCGACATTCAGTCCAGCAAAGCGCAGCGCCATCAATAGACCGACGCCCATCGGTGGCAGGAATAATCCGATGCCGACGGCAGCCGTCTGCACGATGTTGAATTGGATGGGGTCGATGCCCATGGCCTCCGAGATTGGAAACACCACGGGGATCAGAACCACCGCGGCAGGAAGACCCTCCAGCACCATGCCGAACAGGCAGCTTACGATAGCGGTTACCGTCAGAAACAGCCATGGATGGCCCTTCAGCGGCGACAACAATTCGCCGAGAAGCTGCGGCACGCCGCTCACGCCCATCAGATATTGATAGACCGAGGCCACTGCGAGCAAAAACACCACGGCCGCGGTGAGGATCGCGCTGTCATAGGCGATCTTGCCCATCTCGCGCCAGGTGACGTTGCGGTAGTAAAGCTTCGCCGCGAGGAAGGCGTAGCCTGCCACCACGGCGCCGGCTTCGGTCGCGGTGATGATGCCAAGAATGAAACCCGCGAGGATCACGAACGGCACCACCATCGGCACCGCTGCATGCAGGGAGGCCTGGCCGATGCGCTTCAGGCTTGGCCTTGTATCGACCGGCCAGTTTTTTTGCCGCGCGCGGATGTAAACGACGGCCATCAGGCACAGCATGATGACCATGGCCGGAACGAACCCGGCGACAAACAGCGCCACCGCCGAGGTGTTGGTGACTTGCGCAATCACGATCATGAAGATCGCCGGCGGCACCAGCATGCCCATCGCGGTGCCGGATGCGATCAGGGATGCCGAATCGCGCGGGTCGTAGCCTGCTTTGGTCAGAGGCGGCATCAGCGCCGAGCCCAGCGCGGAGACTTCCGCCATCTTCGATCCGCAGATGTCGGAGAAGAAATAGGCGACCACAATCACCGACATGCCAAGCCCGCCTTTGACCCAGCCAATCAGCGCCCGCGCCAGCTCGACGAGTGCGTGGCTCATGCCGCAGCGTTCCATCAGATTGCCGGCGAACACGAAGGCGGGAATGGCTAGCAAGACCCAGCTCTGCGAGCCAGAGACCAGCGCCGAGGATAGTTGCTGCATCGGATAGCCGCCGATCCAAAGACCCGCGATGCCGGCGAGCGCCAGCGCGAATACGATCGGCATCGAGAGCAGGATCAGAACGACAAAGACGGCGGCAACCGCAGCAAGAAGCATGAGCGGCGCGCCCTAGTGGAGAGGAGAGTCATGAGGCGCCGGCGGCGAAATCATGTCCGCCAACGCGTACACCACAATCAGAATGCCGCCGACGACGGCGGAAGCGTAGAGCCAGGCGAGGCTGATCTGGAGGCCGGGCGTCCGCAAAGTGTGATTGAGCAGGCAAAGCTTGAATCCGTACCAGGCTGCCAGAAGGCCGACGCCTGTGATCAGCGCGTGGTTGAAGCGGCGGATCCATAGCTGCGCGGTTTCCGGCAGGCGATGCACGAAGACCGACAGCGTGAAATGCGAACGCGATTGGATCCCGATCGCAGCACCAATCAGCGTCAGCCAGGCTAGGGACAATTCGCCGACTTCCTCGACCCAGGTGAACGGCACTGGATCGATGTCGAGCCAGTCGGTGATGGCGCCGACGAAGTAGCGCAGGATCACGCCGACCAGGAGGTTGACGATGGCCAACACGATCAGCGCCGTGACCGTAACCTTCGGAACGGCTTTAAGGAGACGCAGCATGGGCGTTGAACATCCGGCGGGAAAAAGGCTTGCGACGATGGTTTCAGGCCTTGAAGCCCTCGATTTCATCCCACAGAGCACCGTACTGCGACTTGTAGGCCGGCCATATCTTCTGTTGCGCTACCTTGCGGAATTGGTCGACGTTGGCCTCGACCACGGTCATGCCGACTGGCTCAAGCAGCGCTTTGGCTTGGGGGTAGTTATCGACGGACTCGGTCTGCTGGCGGATTTTCTCTTGCGCGGCGCGCGACAATTCGAGAACCAGTTTCTGCTGATCGGGTGTCAACCCGTTCCAGATATCGAGATTCATCACGGCATTGGTCGGGCCGTAATTGTGATAGGTGAGGGAGGCGTATTTCGAGACTTCGTAGATCTTGAGTGCCTTCATGTTGACGATGGGCAAGTCGCCGCCGTCGATCACGCCCTGTTTCGCAGCCGTGACCACCTCGCCATAGGCCATCGGCACGGCGTTGCCGCCAAGGCCATTGATGGTGTCGCCAAAAATCTTCGACTGCTGCACGCGGATCTTGAGGCCGCGCAGGTCTCGCGGTTCGACGATCGGCTTCTTCGATGTCCAGAAATGCCGGAAGCCGTAATCGAAATAGCAGAGCACCTTGAGCTTGTAGTTGTCTTCGATTTGCTTGCTCAGCTTGTCGCCGATCTTGCCGTTGAACATGCCATAAGCGGCGGAGTAGTCCTTCACCAGGTAAGGCACGAGGAATGCGCCCATCTCCGGGAATATCGTAGCGGCGGCACCGGCGGGACTGCCCATGGCGATGCTGCCGGACTTGACCGCGTTCATGATCTCGAGCTCTTGCGGGATCAGGGTCTTGCCGAAAAACTGCATTTCGAGAGCGCCGTTCGAGCGGGCCGTCAGCTCCTTTGCCATCCAGTCGAAGGCGACCGCCGCCGACTCAGGCACGGCATTGATGTGCGCAAACACCAGTTTCTTTGGCTGGGTCTGGGCGTAGGCAGGTGCGCGGCCGGTGGCCAGGATGCCTGCCAAGCCGGCACCGGCACGCAAAAGCGTGCGGCGATCAAGGGTGGCACGGCGCATTGCGGCGTCTGGCATCTGGTTTCCTCCCGGCTGTTTCTTTGTGCTTGTTCTATCGTTGTGCAGCGCGGCGGGAGTGAAACCGCCGATCCGCCTATCAGCTTACAGAATGCCAGTCCCGTTGAAAGAGGGATATTGGTCGCAACCTTCGCAGCCGCGGGAGGCCTAAGGCGTGCCGGTCTTGACGTTCAGATGACGAGCTTCCCACGGCAGGATGATCTTCTTGAAGATCACCGGGTCCGGCCACGTTCCGGCCGAGCGGCCCATATGTCCGCCGGCCGGGTTGATCCAGGCTTCGCGCGGTTCGGTGCCGCTATTGATGAGCAGTTCGAGCCTACACGCATTAGGTCGGGGTAACCCTTGCGCTCAATCTTGGCTTGGTATCCGGCCTAGCCTTCGCCGAGTAGCTCGTTGATCCGCTGCTGCAACAGGCGCTTTTTCTTTTCGCTCTTGCGCAGGCGGTCGGCGAGGTCAGAGCCGGGCAGCTCGTAAGACTGCTCGAGATTTAACGCCACGCCGACGAAGTTGTCGCGCAGCCAGATGATCCGGGCCATAAAGGAGCGGCCCTTGCGCGCGATGGTCAGGCGCATCGATTCTTTGGGAAGAGCGATGTTGTTGCTGAATTCGAGATGGGCGCCGTGCTCGGATATATTGCGCACCACGCAATTTCTGGATGAGCCACCTTCGGCGATCTCGGCGACCCCGCCATAAATCACCTTGTCGCGCGCGTCCTGGCGTCGGTCCAGCATCGAAAAGCTCCCAATCGAAAGCCGGACTTTTACGCGAGCCGTGGGCGCAAGAAAGGGCATCGCGGCCAAAATGCCGCGTTAACGTAAATCGATGTTGGGAAAATCATGCCGCAAGTAGCGGCATTAACGACAATTTTGGAAGGTTTAGGCTGCGGTTTCGCGAAGGCCGCGCGCTACTTCCTTCTGGGCGTCGAATTCGCGCCGGCGCCGCGCCAGTTCCTCGGCGCTCAAGGCCGCGACGTTGTTGTAATCGCGTTTCCAGGAGGGATCGGCGCTCCACCGCAACGGCGACTGCACCGTGGTTTGGGCTGCCGGCGCGGTCTCCAGCACCCGCAGCGCCAGCTCAAGCGTTAGGGCTTGCGAGGCCACATCATGCGGTTTGCCGGCGGAGTTGCCGAGCGGGAAGTCGGAGAACAGGAAGCGGGGCACCGCGGCGTGTTCGACGATATCCTTGGCGCATCCCATCACGACGGTCGGAATACCGTTGGCCTCCAGATGCCGGGCGACCAGGCTCAACGTTTGGTGGCAGACCGGGCAGTTCGGCACCAGCACCGCGGCATCGACGCGATCGGCCTGGCAGCGGGCAAGAATTTCGGGCGCATCGGTCTCGATCGTGACGCGGTGGCTGCGGTTGGTTGGAGCGCCGAAGAAGCGCGGCGCTACCTCGCCGATCCGTTCTTCGGCTGCCAGCCGATGCAACTGCGGCAACGGAAACCAGGTGCCGCTGTCTTCGGCCGAGGTGTGGACGCGGTCATAGGCGATGTGCGAAATCCGCAAATCGTGCGTCTTCGACGTGTCGCCGTCATAGACGGAGTAGAATTTCGCGCCGCCATTATATTTGGCGCCGGGGCCCTGATCGCCCTTGGCGGGATCGAATGGGGCTGATGTCGTGACGATGGTGAAGCGCGATTGCGCGAGCGATTTGCGCAAAGGCTGAAACGGCGCCTCGACGAAATGCGCCCAGCGATAGGGCGTGGTGTAGCCGATCGCGCTGTAATAATCGCGCGTGCGCGCCATATAGGGGATCGGCGCGTCGTCGTCGGGCGCAAAGGCGGTACGGTCGTCAGAAGGGGTAGCCATATCTAGTGCCCTCTTTCCGAAGTTCGTAATACGTCACAGCCCCCCTCTTTCACGAACGTCGGAAAGCCAAGGGCACTAGAAAATCTATAATTCTGGTACCGCTTTCGATCTGAAGTCCCTGGTAGGAATCGCCGCTTGCGGTGCGGGGACTTCAGATCGGCGGTACCAAGATATCTCATCAACGTGCCATCATTGAAAGATAGCTAATCGGCGAGCGGCGAATGTCAAATCTGCTCCTCGGACAGGATTGCAATGCAAGGGTTCAAGAGCTGGCACCTCTGGTTCTCCGCTGTCGCCGCGATGTTCTTCTGGGGCGTGGGCGGCGTGACCGCGCAGGAGGCCCCGCCCGCGAACGATCACTTTGGTTTGGCTACCCCGAGCGTGGAGGAATTGGCGCTTCCCAAAGAACCGCTTTCGGAAAAGGCGACGGACGCCGGCACACGCGAGGCCGTGTGTCTGATGATCGAGGCGGCGGCGAGGGCCAACAATCTGCCGCTCGAGTTTTTCGCCCGCGTGATCTGGCAGGAAAGTCGCTTTCAATCCGATGCCGTCGGGCCCGTCACCCGCAGCGGCCAGCGCGCACAGGGCATCGCCCAATTCATGCCTGGCACCGCGAGCGAACGTCGGTTGCTCGATCCCTTCGATCCCGTGCAGGCGCTGCCGAAATCAGCCGAATTCCTCAGCCAGTTGCGCAGTCAGTTCGGCAATCTTGGGCTCGCCGCGGCAGCCTACAATGCGGGGCCGCGGCGGGTGCAGGAATGGCTTGCCGGGACGGGGCCGATGCCGCAGGAAACGCGCCACTACGTTGCGGTCATTACCGGCGCCACGATCGAGGAATGGCAGGCCGCTGGCCGCGGTGGCCAGATATCCGATCGTGCGGCCGCGCATACCACCTGCCAGGAACTGATGGCGCTGCTCAAGCGCGCGCCGAACTATTTTGTCAGCGAACTCGAACAGCGGGTGCAGTTCGGGGCCGCTCAGCCATGGGGTGTCCAACTGGGCGGAGGATTCAACCGCAATGTTGCGATGGCGATGTATTCGCGGGCGATGGCCCGCTTGCGCAGCGTGATCGGCGATCAAACGCCGACTTTACTGAGTGCGCAGAACCGCAGCCGGGGCATGCGGCCGTTCTACCAGGTGCGGATCGGCGCCGACACGCGAAAAGCGGCCGACGATCTCTGTAATCGCATCCTTCACGCCGGCGGCGCCTGCTTTGTGCTGCGGAATATCGGTGGATGATCTCGCCGGGCCGTTCGGTACACTTTGCATGCCGGCCGTGAGCCTCGCCTCGCTTGACCTGCACACAAATCGAAAGCGTTATGCCCACATCGATTCAACGCTACGGCATTCTCGCATGTTGTTTCCACCGCTCGACTCACCCCAGTGGCATCGGCCCCTGCGCGCCTTCGCGATTGGGATGGCTGCGGTTCGATTGACCATTCTCTCCGCCGTACTGTTCGTCACGTATATCGGCATCGGCGCGTTGGCCCACGACACGAACTTCTCGTTGGCCTGGGCCTTGTTGGCCACGATCCTGGTCTGGGCGGGGCCGGCGCAGATCATTCTGATCTCTACGCTTGCCTCGGGCGCATCCCCCGTGCAGTCGGCGATCGCGGTGACCGTGAGCGCGGTCCGGCTGTTTCCGATGGTGGTGGCGGTGTTGCCGATGATGCGCACCCCGCAGACCAAGCGACGACAGCTTGTGCTGGTCGCACATTTCACCGCGGTGACGCTCTGGGTCGAATGCTACCGATTCCTGCCGCATGTGCCGCGCGACCGTCGCATTGCCTTTGTCCATGGGCTCGGCAGTGGGCTGGCCTTGATCGGTGTGGTTGCTACCGCGATCGGCTATGAGCTGGCGGCTAACCTCACACAAACGTTCGGCTCGGCGATCCTGCTGCTCACGCCATTGGCGTTTCTGTTTTCCACAGCGCGCAACTCGAGAGAGCTTGCGGACGTGCTGGCGCTGGGGCTGGGGCTTGCGTTCTATCCGTTGGCCTCGCTGCTCGACAGCGGCCTTGATATCCTGATCAGCGGGGTTGCGGCCGGCACCATCGCCTTTGCTGTCCATAAATGGCGGGAGAGGCCATGAGCGATTTCCTGGGCGATTGGCATGCGCTTCTGTTGTTGCTGTTGGCGGGCGTGATCCCGAACCAGATCTGGCGCATGCTTGGCCTGTGGCTCGGCGCCGGGCTGGACGAGGGCTCCGACCTCCTGATGTGGGTCAAGGCGGTGGCCACCGCGATCCTCGCCGGCGTCATCGCGGAGATTCTCGTGCATCCGCCGGGAGCGCTGGCGAGCGTTCCGGGCTTCTTGCGCTACGGCGCGCTGGTCGCGGGCTTCATCGTATTTATGCTGACGCGCCGTTCCATCTTCGCGGGCGTCGTATCGGGCGAGATCTTCATGCTGGCCGGCAAATGGTGGCTTGGCTGATCGCCGCATTGCTGGTTTGATTTGGGCCATGACGCCAGCGGAGGAAACGACCAATGGGCAGGCATCTCACGTCGGCCTGGATCAGTGTCTGCGCGGTTGCCCTTTTCGCTGTGACGGCGGCCGATGCCGCCGAGTTTCCGGTGCGGCCCATTCGCCTTGTGGTTCCCTATTCCGCCGGTGGCCCGACCGACGTGGTCGGGCGGGTAGTTGCAGATTATCTCGCGAAGGATCTCAAGCAGGCGGCGATCGTCGAAAACAAGCCCGGGGCCCAGGGCGCTATCGGCGCCGAAGCGGTCGCGCGCAGCGATGCCGACGGGTACACACTGCTGGTCGTGTCCGGCTCGATGTTTGTGCTCAATCCGATGCTCTACAGGAAGCTCGCCTATGTTCCCGATCGGGATTTCCGGACGCTGGCGATCGTCACGGAGGACCCCCTCGTGATGGAGGTTAACCCGTCCGTGCCAGCGAAGTCCGTTGCCGAGTTTGTGGCTTACGCCAAACAGAATCCGGGAAAACTCAGCTTCAGCTCGGCCGGAACGGGAGGCGTGATTCATCTCGCCGGCGAGATGTTCAAGCAGATGGCGGGCATCGAGATGACGCACGTGCCCTACAAGGGTGCGGGGCCTGCGATGGTCGATCTTCTCGCCGGCAACGTCCAGGTGATGTTCGACTCCTTCGGCACGGCGTTGCCTCCGGTGACTGCCGGGTCGTTGCGGGCCCTTGGCGTGAGTTCGATGCAAAGACGCTCCGAACTTCCTGACGTGCCGACCATTGCCGAGAGCGGTTTCCCCGATTACCTCGTGAGCGTCTGGTTCTCCATTGCCATGCCGGCAAAGGTGCCCGAGAATGTCGCGGCCATTCTGAAAGCAAGCCTCGACCGCGCACTGGACGACGAGACGTTCCGTGCGTCGCTTCAGAAAATCGGTTATTCGGTAAAGCGGCCGCAAAGCGCGGCCGAGATCGCCAGGTTCATCGAAGCCGATCGTGCGCGATGGTCAGCGGTGGTCAAGACGCGGAACATTTCATTGGATTGAACGATGACGGTAGAGAGCCAATTGCGCGAGGGCGAAGTCGCTGTTGACATGCCAACGGCCAGCGACGCCGGTCTGGTCTTCGTCGGTCGCATCCGTACGCCCTGGAAATCGCGCGAGGAGACGCCGCGGCAGGGCAACTATAACGGTCCGATCTGCCGGCTCGAGATTTTCGAGCCGTGGGTTCCGGCGCTCAAGGGCGTTGACTTCTACGCGCATCTGGAGGTGATCTACTGGCTGCACCGGTCGCCGCGAAATCTGGTGCTGCAAAGCCCGAAGAAAAATGGACTGACGCGCGGCACGTTTTCGTTGCGCTCGCCGGTGCGGCCCAACCCGATTGCTACCTCGATCGTAAAATTTGTCGGTATCGAAGGATCGGCCGTGCTGGTGCGTGGTCTCGATTGCCTCGACGAAACCCCACTGATCGATCTCAAGCCAGATCGCTGCGAGTTCTCTCCGCTGGCGGCGCAGCGGGGTGGGGAGGAGGGATGATTGCCTGCCCTGCCTGCCACCTTCGTCATTGCGAGGAGTAAAGCGACGAAGCAATCGAGCCTTCATCGCGTCCATGGATTGCTTAGCGGAGCCTGTCATCGAGCGCGCATTCGCGCGACCCGTTGGCTCGCAATGACGGACGAAGTTATTTCAGCGCCGCGATCAGCTTCGCGGCATTTGCCTCCAGCACCTTGCCGTCTTCCTTGCGGCTGGCGGGCGGCAGCAGCGCCACGCCCTCGTGGCGCGGCATCACATGCACGTGCAGGTGATATACCACCTGTCCGCTGGCTGCTTCCGAGAATTGCTGCACCGTCACGCCCTGGGCATTGAAAGCCGTCATCGCGGCGCGTGCGATTTTCTGCGAAACGCGCGCGACATGGGCGAAATCGTCTGGCGTAATATCCAGGATGTTGCGGGCGGGCGCCTTCGGGATCACCAGCGTATGGCCCTGACATCGCGGCATGATGTCGAGAAAGGCCAGCGTGTGGTCGTCTTCATGCACCTTGTAGCAAGGGAATTCGCCCCGCAGGATTTTGGCGAAGGGATTTTGCGGATCGTAAGCGGGCATATCAGGCTCCGGTGCTAGTCGTTATCCGGAACGCCGTTGTCTTTACGAAACGGTCCGGCCTCGGTCAGTTCGCGTCCCATCTCGGCTACATAGGCGCGCTCGCGCTTGAGATAGTCCTTGATGGCGTGACGCAGGCTTGGGTCGGCGATGAAATGCGCCGAATAGGTAGTTTGCGGCAAATAACCGCGGGCGATTTTGTGCTCGCCTTGCGCGCCGGCTTCAACCGTTTTCAAGCCCCGCGCAATAGCGTGGTCGATGGCCTGATAGTAGCACACCTCGAAATGCAGGAACGGGTGATGCTCGATTGCGCCCCAGTTGCGCCCGAACAGCGTATCTGAACCGATGAAATTGATCGCGCCGGCGATCCAGCGGTTGTCACGCCGTGCCATGACCAGGAGCACGTCGTTGGCCATGGTCTGGCCGATCAGCGAGAAGAAGCTGCGCGTCAGGTAGGGGCGGCCCCACTTGCGCGAACCGGTCTCCATGTAGAAAGCAAAGAACGCATCCCAGGCTTCTTCGGTGATGTCGCTGCCGTTCAGCGCGTGGATGGTGATGCCGTTGGCGACGGCCTCGCGCCGCTCGCGCTTGATGGCCTTGCGGTGGCGGGAATTCAGCGTGGCAAGAAAGTCGTCGAAGTTGCGATAGTCCTGGTTGCGCCAGTGAAACTGTTGATCGGTTCGCTGCAGGAAGCCGTGGCTCCCCAGAAATCTCCATTCAGCCTCGGATGCAAACGTGACATGCACGGAGGAAGCCTCTGTCGCCTGGCAAAGCCCGACGAGACCCCTTGCGAGCGCGCTTCGGATTTCGTCCTGATCCACGTCATTGCGGACGAGAAGGCGAGGGCCGGTGGCGGGAGTAAAGGGAACTGACGCCTGGAGCTTCGGATAATAGCTTCCGCCTGCGCGCTCATAAGCGTCGGCCCAGCCGCGGTCGAACACGTATTCGCCTTGCGAATGCGATTTCAAATAGCAGGGCACGATACCAGCGATCACGCCATCGCGACGGGCGATCAGATGCCTCGGACCCCACCCCGTGCGGGGGACGGCCGATCCGGACGCTTCGGCGGCCGAGAAAAAGGCATGTGAAACAAATGGGTTATAGGGGTTTTTGGAACCGTCGGGAGAGCCGCCAAGGCTGCGCGGGGTCGCTGCTTCCGGATTGGCGCAAGCATTCCATTCCTCGGCTGCAATCTGGCCGACGGAAGAAACTGCTTCGAGGGTAATTTCGGATGAATCCATCGATGGTTCAGGCTGGTCCTTGCTTAAGATCGTGCAGAGGGCGGCCGACTTCAAGGTCCGCGTGTCAGGGACGGAACCCTTCAAAGATCATTTGATCGGCATAGCGACCGGCGCGCGTCCGCTGTTCGGCCGTGCGCACCGTCCAGGTCAGGAGCGGCAGGCCTAAAAAATGCCGCGCGATCCAGGGAGCGGGCGCCGGCAGATCGTTGACCCAATAGGCGACAAAATCTGGCCGGGTGCGCAGAACATGTTTCAGGTGCCGCATGCCGTCGCGTTGGATTGGTGTCGCCTCCGGCCAATCGGCTTCCGTGTAGTAGCGTTGCGCGACGATGCCGCGAGGGCGCCCCGGTATCATTTCCCGAAGCGCAACCACCTGATCCGGATCGAAGGACATTCCGGCCACTGGTCCGGAATAGGAGGCGAGCACTTCCGCCATGCGTTTCACCAGCCGGCGATCGCCGTCGAAATGGCTCTTGACCTCGACGATGATGGGAACGCGACCCCTGACCAGGATGCAGAGGTCTGCCAACGACATCATCGGCTCCGACGTGTCCTTGAAACGGACTTCCTTCAGTGCCGTCGCGGTCAGGCCGAGCAGGGCGCCCGAGCCTTCGGTGAGACGCCCAAGCTGATCGTCGTGATGCACCATCGCTTCGCCATCGGCGGTGAGCTGGATGTCGCATTCGATGGCGAAATTGCCGTCGATGGCGGCGAGCGCCGCGCCCGGCATGTTTTCGATGATGCCGCGCGCGCGATCATGCAGGCCGCGATGGGCCACCGGTCGCGCCGTCAGCCAGTCGGGGGCGCGCATCCTTGGGGGCTCCTGCTAGCGGAGTGGATTAGACATTCGCTTTGTACCAGACCGCGCGTTCATCAAGCGAGTGTCCAATCCGAAACTCCACCAGAAAGCTATATTTGCTAGCGGTCCTTTGATTCCAACATTTGCGAAATTGCCTGCCTCATCGGGATGCATATCTTAGAATCGGAGCACTAGGCGACCTCGAACACCCCTTCGACCTCGACAGCAGCGTCCGAAGGCAGCGACGCCACCCCGACCGTGGTGCGGGCATGCCGGCCCCTGTCGCCGAAAGCCGCGACCATCAGGTCGGAAGCTCCGTTGAGCACCTTCGGCCCATCCAGGAAGTCAGGCGCGGAATTGACGAAACCACCGAGGCGAACCACGCGCGCGACCTTGTCGAGGTCGCCGAGCGCGGCCTTGACCTGTGCCAGAAGGTTGATGGCGCAGCCACGCGCGGCCGCATTGCCTTGTTCGACGGTCACGCCCGCGCCGAGCTTGCCTTTGGCGATCAGTTTGCCATCCGCCCCGAGACAGACCTGGCCGGAAACAAACAGCAAATTTCCGCTACGCACGAAGGGCACGTAATTCGCCACTGGATTCGGTGGTTCATGCAGGGTGATGCCCTGTGATGCCAGCTTTTGTTCGACCGTGCCCGCCATGTTCGTCCCCGCTTGATGCTGCCGGCAGCCGGATGGCTGGTGTGGCGACACTGACGTTCCTTTCAGTTTCGCGGCGATCTCTTTAATGGAACGTCAGAGTCAATGCCACACTAGAATCATATGGTTGCTGGTGTCCCTTTGGGCTCTGACATTCGTAACCGAACCCGCCGCAGCATGATACGAATGTCAGAGCCGGGAGACTAGCCCGCTTTATTTCGCGCATCGGATCGCCACTTGCAAGCGAGGGGAGGCGGGCGCGGCAATGGCGGAAAATCAGGGCAGATCGGCCATGAATTGCGTTTTCCGCCTTTTGGCCGTAGTTGCGGCGCAGTGAGTCGGTGAATATTCTGACGAAAACGTCCAAGGATGAACCATGGCCCCCGCGTTCCAGATTTTGCCCCGCAGCGTCAAATCGTTGGCGCTGACTTTGGCGGCGTCCGCGCTGGCTGCGGGATTGTCCACGGCCGCCCAAGCCACGGCTAATGGTCCGTTTCTCTCCCATCAGGCGCTTTATGAACTCAGTCTGTTGAAGTCGCGCGGATCCAATTCGATCAACAGCGCACGAGGCCGCATCCTCTATAGCTTCACCGGCAGTGCCTGCGAGGGGTACACCACCGAATTCCGCCAGGCGTCCGAGATGGATAACGGCGAGGACAAAGTCACGCTGTCGGACCTGCGTTCGACGTCCTGGGAGGATGCCTCCGGCAAGACCTATCGGTTCAAGATCGATTCGCGGATGAACGATGTCGAAGTCGGCCCGGTCGATGGGGTTGCAGAACGGGTCGGCGATCACATCACCGTCAAACTGAAACAGCCGCAGACCAAGACCTTCAACCTCGACGGTTCGATCGTATTTCCGACCGAGCAGATCGAGCACATCATCGCCGCGGCCAAGGACGGCAAGACCATCCTGGAACAGACCGTCTATGATGGTTCGGACAATGGTGAAAAGGTCTTCAGCACGATGGCGGTGATCGGACAGCCGATCCGGGGCGATCAGGCGGTTAAGTCGCCCGATCCCTCGACCGAAGACAATGCCATGAAGTCGATGACGCGCTGGCCGGTGACGGTGAGTTATTACGATCACGATGCCAAGCCGCAGGAGGGCGAACAGACGCCGCTCTACGCGATGTCGTTCGAGCTGTTCGAAAATGGCGTCTCCCGGGCGCTGGTGCTCGACTACAACGATTTCGTTATTTCGGGCTCGCTCGGAAAATTCTTTGTCAAGGAATCCAAGCCGTGCAAGTGACGGTCTGGGCTACTCTTCCGTCTTCTCCGGCCCCTCGTAGGCAATACCCCTGATCACGGCGGCCTCGCCGAATTTCTTGCGCAGGCCGTCGATGGCGCGCTCGGCATCCGCGGAGCGGCGATCGAGCATGTCGGTGTCGTGGGCATGGGCGCCGGAGCGAAGCGCGCTGACGCCCGTGCCCATCAGCCGAAAGGCGGTGCCGTCGATTTCCTTCGCCAGCATTTCGCGAGAGATCGCGAAAATCTTGGCCGCGAGCTGGGTCGGGGCGTGGATCGATTGCGAGCGGGTCCGCTGCCGGAAATCGGCCGTCTTCAATTTCAGCGTGATGGTCGATCCGGCGAGTTCGCCGCTTTTGAGCCGCGCGGAGACCTTCTCGGACAGTCGCCACAGCATCTTTTCGAGCGTCGTGAAATCCCGGATGTCGTTCTCGAACGTGGTCTCGCTGGAGATCGTCTTGGCGCCGCGATCGGCTACTACGCGGCGATCGTCGATGCCGCGGGCCAGCCGCCATAGCCGCTGTCCTTCGCCGCCGAACTGCTTCATCAATTCGGTTTCGTCGGCGCGTTGCAGGTCGGCGATGAGGCGATAGCCGCGCTGGATCAGGCGCTCCTGAGTGGCCGGTCCCACGCCAAAGATAAAGTTGACCGGCTTGTCCGCCAGCATCGTGTGCGCTTCTTCCTGATCGAGCGCGGCAAAGCCGCGTGGCTTGTCGAGATCGGAGGCGATCTTGGCAAGGAACTTGTTGCAGGAGAGCCCCACCGAAACGGTGACGCCGACGTCGCGTTCGATCGTTTGCGCAAAGCGCGCCAGCACCTTGGCGGGAATCATGCCGTGAACGCGCTGCGTTCCGCTGAGATCGAGAAACGCTTCGTCGATCGACAACGGCTCGACCAGCGGCGTCAGGGCCTGCATCGCGCGGCGTACCTCGCGGCTAACCCGAACGTATTTGGCCATGTCGGGCCGGACCACGACGGCGGAAGGGCACAGCGCTAGGGCCTTGAACATCGGCATCGCCGAGCGGACACCGAAGGTGCGCGAGATGTAGCAGGCGGCCGACACCACGCCGCGCTTGCCGCCGCCGATGATCACGGGCTTGTCGGCGAGCTCCGGATTGTCGCGCTTCTCGACGGTAGCATAGAAAGCGTCGCAATCGATGTGGGCAAAGGTCAGCGAAGCAAGCGCGCGGTGACGCACCAGTCGCGGCGAACCGCACACGGCGCATCGCTTGGAAGTGACGTCCAGGTCGTGGAGGCAGTCCCGGCAGAAGCAGGCCGGTCCATCGTCAACGGCTGACGAAGGAGATTTCACGGCACATCGCGCTCCAAACCAGGATCGTTCAACGCCTGGTGCGCGGCGGCAATGTTGGTCGGATGAAGCTTGGAGACCTCAGCAAACGCCTTCACGGTTGCGTCATCGCTCATGACGAAATCGAGCACATGCGCCAGGAATCGGGGATCGGCGGCGGCGCCGCGCAGGGTGTCCGGCCCGATTCCGCTTTCAGCCAGGAACGCGCCCAGCCGCTCAGGATCTCCAGCGACAAAAGAAAGCGCCTGAACCGCAACGATTTCAGCGACTTCCCTAGGGTTCCGTGTGGGTTTTCTCAAGGGGCCTATTTGCCTTTCCGTAACTTATGGTCTCTATTTTCTGAACGATCATGCCCGAGTCTGCCGAATGTGTTCAAGCAACCGGCAACCACGTGTTGGAAGTGGCGCTTCGGCTTAACCGGTTAGAGCGAATCTGGCGCTAGTTTGATTTCACTTTTTAACAGGCCGAGCGGTGTTGGGGGCTTTGCCCTCATGGTCTGCGTCGCCGGGAGTGGAGGGGCGGGATGGCAAAGACCGTCCTGATCGTGGAGGACAACGAGCTCAATATGAAGCTCTTTCGCGATCTGCTGGAAGCGCATGGCTATCAGACTTCCGGCACCAGCAACGGTTTCGAGGCGCTCGATCTCGTGCGCAAACTTCGTCCCGATCTGATCCTGATGGACATTCAACTTCCGCAGGTTTCGGGTCTCGAAGTCACGCGGTGGATCAAGGACGATCCGGAACTGCGTTCCATCCCGGTCGTCGCGGTCACCGCGTTCGCGATGAAGGGCGACGAAGAGCGTATTCGCGAAGGCGGGTGCGAAGCGTATCTTTCCAAGCCGATCTCGGTCGGCAAGTTTATCGAGACCGTCCGACGGTTTATCGGATAGGAGAGTGAGATGTCCGCGCGTATTCTTGTAGTCGACGACGTTCCCGCAAACGTCAAACTGTTGGAAGCACGATTGTCCGCCGAATATTTCGATGTGCTCACCGCATCGAACGGCGCGGAGGCACTGGCGGTTTGCGCGCGCGCCGAATGCGACATCATCCTGCTCGACGTCATGATGCCGGACATGGATGGCTTCGAGGTCTGTCGCCGGCTGAAGTCGAATCCCATCACCCATTTCATTCCGGTCGTCATGGTGACGGCGCTGGATAGCCCGGCCGACCGCGTGCGCGGCCTGGAGGCCGGCGCCGATGATTTCCTGACCAAACCGGTCTCCGACGTGGTCCTGATCGCGCGGGTGCGCTCGCTCACCCGGCTCAAGATGATGACCGACGAACTGCGGATGCGCGCCATTACCTCGCTCGAAATCGGCGTGCAGGCGCCGGAGCGCAGCGCGGTGTCCGACACCGGCAAGGGCGGCCGCATCCTTCTGGTCGACGATCGCCCGTCGTCCTATGAGCGGTTGGCGCCGGTGTTGAGCACCGAACACACGGTCGACGTCGAATCAAATCCGACTGAGGCGCTGTTTCATGCGGCCGAAGGCGATTACGACCTTCTGATCGTGTCGCTCGGCCTCGATAATTTCGACGGCTTGCGGCTTTGCAGCCAGGCGCGCTCGCTGGAGCGGACCCGCCACGTGCCAATCCTCGCGATCGCGGAGGCCGACAGCAATACGCGACTGCTCAGAGGGCTTGAGATCGGGGTCAACGACTATCTGTTGCGCCCGGTCGACAAGAACGAACTACTGGCGCGCGCCCGCACCCAGATCCGCAAACGCCGCTATACGGATCATCTGCGCGACAACGTGCAGAACTCGATCGAGGCCGCGATAACCGATGCGTTGACCGGCCTGCACAATCGCCGATACATGGAAAGCCATCTGGCGACGCTGGCTGAGCAGGCCTCGAGCCGCGGCAAGCCGCTGGCAGTGATGATGCTCGACATCGATTTCTTCAAATCGATCAACGACAATTACGGCCACGACGCCGGTGACGACGTGCTGCGTGAATTCGCGGTGCGCGTGCGCAAATCCATCCGCGGTATCGACCTCGCCTGCCGCTATGGCGGCGAAGAGTTCGTGATCGTGATGCCGGAAACCGATTTGCATGTTGCCGGTATGGTGGCTGAGCGCCTGCGCCGCTCGATCGCCGGCGAGCCCTTCGCCGTCAACAAGGGCGAAAAGCGCATCGAGGTCACAATCTCGATTGGGCTCTCGACCCTGGAGCGAAAGGGAGAGTCGGTCGCCGACGTGCTCAAACGCGCCGACAATGCGCTTTATCGCGCCAAGCACGACGGTCGCAACCGTGTGGTGGCTGACGCCGCGTAGAACAGCGCTCGCTGAAAGTCTGAATCAGAAAATAAAGAACGGGCCCGCAAGGGCCCGTCGTCGTCTGTCGCTTGCGCGAAACTTACTTGATCTTGGATTCCTTGAACTCGACGTGCTTGCGCGCGACCGGATCGTACTTCTTCTTCACGAGCTTGTCGGTCATGGTGCGCGAGTTCTTCTTGGCGACGTAGTAGAAACCGGTGTCAGCCGAAGAAACGAGCTTGACCTTGATGGTGACCGCCTTGGCCATGTTCGGGACCTCAATTAGGGGATTTCGAAAAGCCGGCCAATCGGCCCGCATTTGCGGCGCAACCTAGCTTCAAACCACCCAAAGTCAAGGTTTTACGGCGAAAACCTGCCGAAATCCGGTCGAATCCTGCTTTTCGCGCGCATTCCAGTCGCAAAACCGGACTCCACTTTTGCGAATGCGCGCTACCTCTCAAAGAAGCGGTTTTTCGGCCGCGGCAGGCCGAGATTTTCACGCAGGGTCCGTCCCTCATATTCCCACCGGAAAATCCCGCGCCTCTGGAGTTCCGGGACCACCTTGTCCACGAAGTCATCAAGGCCAGCCGGCAGGAACGGGAACATGATGTTGAAGCCATCGCAGCCGAAACTCGTCAGCCACTCTTCCATCTGGTCCGCAATGAGTTGGGGCGTGCCGACAAACGACAGCCCACCATAACCGCCGACGCGCTGGGCGAGCTGTCGCACGGTAAGCTTGTCGCGCGCGGCGACATCGACGATCCGCTGACGCCCGCTCTTGCTCGCATTGGTTTCCGGGATCGGCGGCAACTGGCCGTCGGGATCGAAACCGGACGCATCGGTCCCGAGGATCACCGAGAGCGAGGCGATCGCGCTGTCGTAATGCACCTTGCTGTCGAGCAGAGCACGCTTTTCCTTGGCTTCGTCGAGGCTGTCGCCGACCACGACAAAGGCGCCGGGCAGGATTTTCAGGTGCGCGGGGTTGCGGCCGATCTTTTCCATTCGGCCCTTGATATCGGCGTAGAGCTTTTGCCCGTCACTGAGGCTGCCGCCGCCGGTGAAGACGGCCTCCGCCGTTTCGGCCGCCAACTGCCTGCCGTCGTCGGATGCGCCGGCCTGGACGATGACCGGCCAGCCCTGCACCGGGCGACCGATATTGAGCGGGCCGCGCACTGAGAAGTATTTTCCCTTGTGGCTGAGCACATGCATTTTTGCCGGATCAAAATAGAGCCCGCGTTCGACATCCCTGACAAAGGCATCGTCGGCGAAGGAATCCCACAGGCCCGTGACCACATCGTAGAATTCACGCGCGCGCTTGTAGCGCTCGGCGTGTTCCATGTGCTCTTCGAGCCCGAAATTCAGCGCGGCGTCCGGATTCGATGTCGTTACGATGTTCCAGCCCGCGCGGCCGCCGCTCAAATGATCGAGCGAGGCAAAGCGGCGGGCAATGTGGTAGGGCTCGTCGAAGGTCGTCGAGCCCGTTGCGATCAGCCCGATATGTTCGGTGACGGCGGATAAAGCCGACAGCAGCGTGAACGGCTCGAAAGAGGTGACGGTGTGGCTGCGCTTGAGCGCATTGACCGGCATGTTGAGCACGGCCAGATGATCGGCCATGAAGAAGGCGTCGAATTTGCCGGCCTCTAGCTTCCGGATCAGTTGCTTGATGTGGGCAAAATTGAAATTGGCATCAGGCCAGGCCCCAGGGTAGCGCCACGCGCCGGTGTGGATAGAGACCGGCCGCATGAACGCGCCGAGCTTGAGTTGCCGTTGTGCCATTGTCCCATGTCCGTATCTGGTGCTTCCCCTTAAAAATAGGGATGCCGGGGCGCAAAGACATGACGCTTGGCCAAGAAAATTTTTGCGTTTTACGGGCGCATTGGAAAATAACCCAACCGGCTACGGCTGCAAAACGTCCCGACGCATCTTGCCGCCATAGAAATGGTAAAACGGCACGTCGGCGTCGTGGCGGAGCGCGCCGGTCGCCAGACGCCTGTCGAGTTCGTTCAGCACATTTCGAGTCATCGCGTGCAGATCGGCGAGCGGCTTTGATCCGAGCTCGACCCAGACCAGTTCGACCAGCTCGGCATCGGCGTGGATGACGCCGTCGACGCGATGCGCGATGGCCGAGGCGTCGGCCGTGAAAAAGCGGGTGTCGAAACGCCTGACACGGCCCGGCGGGGTGATCGCACGCGCAATCAGGAAAAGGCCGGAAGGGTCGGGCAACAGGCCGGCATCGGCGAATGGCTTCCACGCGCCCGATAACGCCGGCGCCTTGCCATGGCTCGCGCGCCCCAGGCAAAGGCCGGTCTCCTCGCAGGCTTCGCGGATAGCGGCGACAGCCAGTGAGCGGGCGCGGCCTGCGGTGATCCTGGGACTGCCCAGCAAGAGGTTGGCTTCCAGTGCCTTCGGAATAGGGGCTGCCACCGGCACCCGGCCGTCGGCGGTATCGACACGACCGCCGGGGAAGACGAATTTACCGGGCATGAACACCACCTTGTCGTGGCGTCTGCCCACCAGCACTTTCGGCGTCGCGCCCGAGCGATCGACCAATATCAGGGTGGCGGCATCGACGGGGCGGCGATAGGGGTGGTGATCGGCTTCTTTCTCGGTGGTATTTCCGGTCTCGCTCATCGCGTCCCAAGGCCCCGTTTCTTCCTGGTCAGGGGAAGCGGTCTATGGCTCCGGGTTATTTTCGTCAAATCCATGCATCCGCAACGCCCACTGCACGCCGACCACCGCACCCTTGACCGGTTGCAGCAACAGGAGTGAAGCGGCGAAGGTCAGCGGCAGATAGATCGCCAGTTGAAGCGCGACCGGTGGCGAATAATTGGTTTCGATCATTAGCGCCAATGGCACTACGATATGGCCGACGATGACGATGACGAGATAGGCCGGGAGGTCGTCAGCGCGGTGCGGGGTAAAATCCAGTCCGCAAACCGAGCAGGCGTTATCGACCTTCAGAAAGGCACGAAACAGCTTGCCTTCGCCGCAGCGGGGGCAACGGCCACGGAAGCCGCGTTTCAAGGCGGTCCAGACGTCGCGCTTTTCAGTCGCTCCGGTTTCCCGGGTCCAGACGATAGGGCGCGTGCTCACGTTTTCCATGACTTGCCTTTCTTTGACTTGCCGGATCGCGCCTTGCCAGGCTTGCGATCCTTCTTGCGCGGGCTGCGTCCCGGCTGGGATTTGGCCTTCGTTTTGAAGGCGCCTCGTGCAGGCTCGCGCCTGCGTCCGCGCGGCGGGACCCGACCTTCCGATAGCAATTCGAACCGCAGTGCGCCGGCGACTGGTGCAGCTTCTACCAGACGAACGTCGACGACGTCACCAAGCCTGTGCATGGCACCACTGCGTGAGCCGACCAACGCATGGCGCGTCTCGTCGTAGTTGAAGTATTCGGTGCCGAGGGTGCGGATCGGGATCAACCCGTCAGCGCCGGTATCGGCCAGTTTCACGAACAGGCCTGCGCGCGTCACGCCGGAGATACGTCCCTGGAACGTGGCGCCGATACGGTCGGCGAGAAAATGCGCGATCAGCCGATCGGCGGTCTCGCGCTCGGCCTTCATGGCGCGGCGCTCGGTGACGGAGATTTGGGCGGCGACTTCGCTAAGGGCTTCCGAGGTTTCGGTCTCGGGCAGCGCGCCTTCGCCCAGACCCAGCGCCCGGATCAAGGCGCGATGCACGACCAGATCGGCATAGCGGCGGATCGGCGAGGTGAAGTGGGCGTACCGACGCAGATTGAGGCCGAAATGGCCGTAATTCTCCGAGGAATATTCGGCCTGGGCCTGCGAGCGCAGCACCACTTCGTTCACCAGTTGCTCGGCATCGTGGCCTTTCACCTGCGTCAGCACACGGTTGAACACGGTCGGCCGCAAGGCGCCGGCTTTCGCAAAGGGCATGTCGAGGGTTTTCAAAAACTCCTGCAACGCGTGGACTTTTTCCAGCGTCGGCTCGTCGTGCACGCGGTAGATCAGCGGGAGCAATTTCTTCTCCAGCATTTCGGCCGCGGCGACGTTGGCCAAAATCATGAACTCTTCGATCAATTTGTGCGCATCGAGGCGCTCCGGCACGACGACGCGATCGACGGTACCATCAGCCTTCAAGAGAATCTTGCGCTCGGGAATATCAAGGTCGAGCGGGTCGCGCTCGTCGCGGGCACGCTTGACGCATGCATAAGCCGCATAAAGCGGTTTGAGGATTGGATTAAGCAGCGGCCCCGTGGTGTCGTCAGGATGGCCGTCGATGGCGGCTTGCGCCTGCGCGTAACTCAATTTGGCGGCCGAGCGCATCAGGATCCGATGGAACGTATGCGAGCGCTTGCGGCCGTCCGGGCCGATCACCATCCGCACCGCGAGCGCGCCGCGCGGCTCGCCCGGCACCAGCGAACACAGATCGTTGGAGATGCGCTCGGGCAACATCGGCACCACGCGGTCCGGGAAGTAGACGGAATTGCCGCGCATGAGCGCATCGCGGTCGAGCGCCGAGCCGGGCCGCACATAGAACGCGACGTCGGCGATCGCGACATTGGCGATGAAGCCGCCTTTGTTGTTCGGATCGGAATCTTCTTCGGCGTGAACCGCGTCGTCGTGGTCCTTCGCATCCGGCGGGTCGATGGTGACGAGCGGGACGTCGCGCCAGTCCTCGCGACCCTTCAGCGTCGCAGGCTGGGCCTCTTCGGCCTCGCGCAACGCATCTCTTGAGAAGACCTGCGGAATGTCGTGGGCGTGGATCGCAATCAGGCTGATGGCCTTTTCGGTCGAGAGCGAGCCGAGCCGCTCCTTGACCTTGCCCGACGCAAGGCCGAAACCCCGCGAGCGCACCAGATCGACGCTGACGAGATCGCCGTCCTCGGCATCATGCGTGTCGGTCTTGGCGATGTTCAGTTCACGGCCGGCGCTCTTCTTGTCGACCGGGATCAGACGTCCGCCGCCGTCGGGATTCTTGCGAAAGATGCCGAGGACCCGCGTTCTGGCGTGATCGATGACCTTGATGATCCGTCCGCGGTAGGCGATGCCGTCACGGGCGCGCTCGTCGAGTTTCTCGACCCGCAACAACGCGCGGTCGCCGACGCCGGCCGCGGTGCCGGGTTGTGGCCGACGCGGGATATGGATGCGGATTTTCGGCGGTTCGCTGCTTTCCACCTCGTCCCATTCGGCCGGGGTAGCCAGTAACTCGCCGTCGCTGTCGCGGGCGGTGATATCGGCCAGAAGCGTGGCGGGCAGGGTTTTTGGCTCGCTGACCTCTTTGCCGCGCTTCTTGATAATGCCTTCGTCGGCCAACTCGCGCAGCAATTGCTTGAGCACGGCGCGGTCGGCGTTTTTGAGACCGAACTCGCGCGCAATCTCGCGAGTGCCGATCTTGCCTGGATTCGCGCGAATGAAAGCGACGATTGTCTCTGTCGGCGGAAAGCCGCTGTCGCGTTGCCGTGCCACTCTATCCGTTTGCCTTATCCACTTGCTTTGCCGGCGCTCTTCTTGGCAGCGGGTTTGGCAGCCTTGGACGCCGAGGTTTTGGCGGTCACCGGCGCGCGTGCCTTCGAAGTCGCTTCCGATTTCGGCTTGGCGGCCGATTTCTTCACGACAGCCTTCTTGGCGGGCTTGGTGGCTGCGGCGTCCGCCCCAGCCTTAGCTTCAGCCTTGGCCGGCTTGGCGGCTTTGGCCTTCCTGGCGCCGCCGCGCTTCGAACCGCCGCCCTTGGCGGCACGCTCGTCGAGAAGGATGATCGCTTCGGGCAATGTAATGGTGTCCGGCGTCTTGTCGCTCGGAATGGTCGCGTTGATGCCGCCTGCGGTGACGTAGGCGCCGTAACGGCCATTCTTGACAGCCACCGCGCCAAGCGAGGGATGATCGCCCAGCGGCTTGCCTGGATCGGCGCCGAAGCGGCGGCCGCTTGGGCCCTTGGCGACCTTTTCCGCGATCAGCGTGACCGCGCGATTGAGACCGATGTCAAAGACCTCGTCGCCCGACTCAAGGCTGGCATAGGTCTTCTCGTGACGCACGAAGGGACCGAAGCGGCCAAGTCCGGCCGTGATCGGCTGACCGGTTTCGGGATGTATTCCGATCTCGCGCGGCAGCGACAACAGCTTCAGCGCAAGTTCAAGCTCGACGTCGGCAGGCGAGATGTTTTTCGGAATGCCGGCACGCTTTGGCTTTTCGCCCTCGGCATAATCCTTCTGTTCGCCGAGTTGGATGTAGGGACCGAACCGTCCGGCCTTCACGACGACATCGCGATCGGTCTCGGGATCCTTGCCGAGAATGCGGTCTGCGCTGGCTTCGCTGTCAGCGGCGAGCGGCCGGGTGTAGCGGCATTCCGGATAATTCGTGCAGCCGACAAAGGCGCCGAACTTTCCGGCCTTGAGGTTGAGCTTGCCGGTGCCGCAGGTCGGGCACTGCCTGACATCGCCGCCATCGGTGCGGGCGGGGTAGATATGCGGACCCAGCATGTCGTCGAGGGCGTCCAGCACCTCGGAGACGCGCAGATCCTTGATGTCGTTGACCGCGCCGATGAAGCCGCGCCAGAAATCCTTCAGCACATCTTGCCAGGAGATCTCGTTATTGGAGACGCGATCGAGCTGTTCTTCGAGTCCGGCCGTGAAATCATATTCGACATAGCGAGCGAAGAAGTTTTCCAGGAACGCGACCACGACGCGGCCCTTGTCTTCGCCATGCAATCGCTTTTTCTCGAGCCGGACATAACCGCGGTCTTTCAGCACCTGAAGGATCGAGGCATAGGTCGAGGGACGGCCGATCCCGAGTTCTTCCATGCGCTTGACGAGCGAAGCTTCCGAAAAGCGCGGCGGCGGCTCGGTGAAATGCTGGGTGACGGCCAGCTCGTTTTTCTTCAGCGCCTCGCCCTGGCTCATGGCGGGGAGGCGGCGGCTGTCCTCATCGTCACCGTCGTCGTCGCGGCCTTCCTGATAAAGCGCGAGGAAGCCGTCGAATTTGATGACCTGGCCGGTAGCGCGAAGCTCGAGCTGGCGCGAACCGGCCTTGGCCGTGATATCGACGGTGGTGCGTTCGAGTTCTGCCGATTCCATCTGGCTTGCGATGGTGCGGGTCCAGATCAGTTCATAGAGCTTGGCCTGTTCCGGATCGAGCCTTCGGCGCATGTCGGCTGGCCGCCGCGACAGGTCGGTCGGGCGGATCGCTTCGTGGGCCTCCTGCGCGTTCTTGGCCTTGGCCTGGTACTGACGCGGCGCCTCCGGCACATAGGCGTTGCCGTAATCCTCGCCAATTACCTTGCGCGCCTGCGTGATCGCGGAGCCGTCAATCTGCACGCCGTCGGTTCGCATATAGGTAATGAGACCCGTGGTCTCGCCGCCGATATCGATGCCTTCATAGAGCCGCTGTGCGATCCGCATCGTGTGCGCGGGCGCAAAGCCGAGCTTGCGGCTCGCTTCCTGTTGCAGCGTCGAGGTGGTGAACGGGGCCTGCGGATTGCGCCGCGCCGGCTTGGCCTCGACTGACGTGACGACAAAGCTGGCGGTTTCGAGCGCCTTCTTGAAATCTTCGGCTTCCTTGCCGGTGCCGATATCGAGGCGCTGGATCTTCTTGCCGTCAGCGCCGACAAGACGCGCCTCGAAAGTGTCGCCGCGCGCGGTTGCGAGCGTTGCAACCAGCGACCAGTATTCGCGGGCGACGAATTTCTCGATTTCGAGTTCGCGGTCGCAGACGAGCCGCAACGCCACCGATTGCACCCGCCCGGCAGAGCGCGCGCCCGGCAGTTTGCGCCAGAGCACCGGGGAGAGCGTGAAGCCGACCAGATAGTCGAGAGCGCGGCGCGCCATATAGGCATCGACCAGCGCGCCATCGATCTGGCGTGGATGCTTCATCGCTTCCAGGATCGCCTGCTTGGTGATGGCGTTGAACACCACGCGCTCGATCGACTGATCTTTCAGCGCGCGCTTTTCCTTCAGCACTTCGAGCACGTGCCAGGAGATCGCTTCGCCCTCGCGATCGGGGTCGGTGGCGAGAATGAGCTTGTCGGCGCCCTTGAGCGCCTTGGCGATGTCGTTCAGCCGGCCAGCCGCCTTGGGGTCGACCTCCCAGATCATCTGGAAGTTGGCGTCCGGATCGACCGATCCGTTCTTGGCGGGGAGGTCCCGGACATGGCCGAAAGACGCCAGCACCTCATAAGAGGAGCCCAGATATTTGTTGATCGTCTTCGCCTTGGCTGGCGACTCCACAATGACGATATTCATGTCATTCCAATGGCTTAGGGAAAAAATAAAGGCCGGTTCCGCGGGACTCGCGTCGGCCGTTTCGAAGCGAACATGGGTGGTGAGGGCGTCGCTGTCAAATAGACAGGAGTTGAAGGTGCCATTTTCGGCATCCCGAAAACGTCCTGTAAGTTGTAAAATACCAACTTCAAATTGTATTTTCGGAGGGCAAAGCGGCCACCCTTATTGGTCTCCGGACGACGCGGTCCGTTCATGACCTCGGCCGCTTTGCCGTCGGCTGGCTAGATCAGCGACACCAATCCGCCGCCATGCCGCTCCAGACGACCCGCCAACTCAAGCTCGAGCAACACGGTGCGAACCACGGCGGGCGAGGCACCCGACATGCGGATGAGATCGTCGAGCAGGATCGGCGCCGGTCCCAACAGATTGACGATCCCGGCGCGATCGGTGGCCGCGGGGTCAGGCGCGAGCGGCTCGTCGTCCTCCTCGCGGAGCGCTATCGGCCGGCCCATGATCGGCTCGACTGCCTGGATCACGTCGGATGCTTCGGTAATCAGGGTTGCGCCCTGTTTGATCAGGCCGTTGGTTCCGGCGGCGCGGGGATCGAGCGGCGAACCCGGCACCGCAAAAACTTCGCGGCCCTGCTCGTTGGCAAGCCGAGCGGTGATCAGCGAGCCCGAACGCAAGGCGGCCTCGACCACGATCACGCCAAGCGAGGCGCCCGAGACCAGCCGGTTGCGGCGCGGAAAATCGTGGGCACGTGCGACGTACCCGAGCGGCATTTCGGAGATCGCGCCGCCATGGCTGAGGATCGCGTGCAGCAAATCCGTATGTTCGGGCGGATAGATCTTGTCGTGACCGCCGGCGAGCACGGCCACCGTGCCGCCCTCGATGGAAGCGCGATGCGCAGCCTGGTCGATACCGCGCGCGAGGCCGGAGGCGATCACAAAGCCGGCGTCGCTGAGATCGCGCGCCAGCACGGCTGCAAACTTCAGCCCGGCGCCGGAAGCATTACGCGAACCGACGATCGCAATCATCGGCCGCATCAAGACGTCGACCGTGCCGCGCACGCCGAGCAAAGGCGGGGCGTCATCAAGTTCCGAAAGCCGCGGCGGATAGCCGGCTTCGCCTGTTGCGATCAGGCGGACGCCGAGCTTGGCGCAGGCTTCCAGCTCAGTGCGCGCATCCGGTTCGCTGTATATACGCTGCGGCTTTGAGGCGCCGCCGCGACGCGCAAGATCGGGCAGGCGCTCCAATGCAGCCCGCGCGCTGCCGAAGTGACGGATCAGCGAGCGAAAAGTCCGGGGTCCGACATTGTCGGAGCGGATCAGCCGTAGCCAGTCGATGCGCTCGGCATCGGTGAGTTCAGTTGTGTGGGGTGCCCGTGTGTCCATTCTGCCCAGAATGGATCAACCTGAGCACGTGGGGAAGGGGGATGGGATGGCCCTCGCAACCCAGCCATCGTCAGGCCGCCCCTTGTCCCGGCCATCCGCGTCTTGCTACGTCTGAAACAGAAAACGTGGCTGCCCGGCCTGACGCGGGTATGACAAGGGAAACGCCAATGATCTCGCTAGCCGACCAACTGCGCCGCATCGAACAGGGCGCTCTGACCCCCGAAGGCGCATTGGCGGAATCGCTCGCCGCGATCGATGCCCAGGAGGGGACGATCAAGGCCTTTGTCGTCAGAGCGAAAAATCCGAAGGCGCAATCCAAAGGCCCGCTGCGCGGCATTGCGGTCGGGATCAAGGACATCATCGACACCGCGGACATGCCGACCGAAATGGGCGCCGCGATCTATCGTGGCAACCAGCCGCGCGCCGACGCGCCGGTCGTGATGGCGCTCAAGCGTGCCGGCGCTACCATCGTCGGCAAGACGACGACCACGGCATTCGCCGCGAACGATCCGACACCGACGCTCAATCCGCGCAACCACGGCCATACGCCCGGAGGCTCGTCGTCGGGTTCAGCCGCAGCGGTCGGCGCCGGTATGATTCCGCTCGCGGTCGGCACCCAAACCGGCGGCTCGGTGATCCGCCCGGCGTCGTTCTGCGGAGTGGCCGCGATCAAGCCGTCCTACCGGCTGTTGCCACCGGTCGGCGTCAAATGCTTTTCCTGGACGCTCGATACGGTCGGTCTGTTTGCGGCCGGTGTCGAGGATGTTGCCATTGCACTGGCGGCGATCACCGGGCGCAGCGAATTGAACGCGCCGGAGATGAAATCGCCGCGCGTCGGCGTGGTGACGCAGGATTTTGCCGGTCCCACTGAAACCGGCGGCGCGGAAGCCCTGCAGCATGCAGCCCGCGCCGCGGCGAAGGCGGGTGCTTCGGTCCGCGAATTGAAAATGCCCGACATCGTCGCGGAAGCCTGGCGCATTCACAACGTGGTGCAGCAGTTCGAGGCGCATCAGGCGTTCGCCTGGGAGTATGGCGAGAATTACGATGCCGTGCCGCCGCTGTTGCGCAAGCGGCTCGATGACAGCCGCCACTACACGGCGGCCGATTATGAGGCGGCGCGTGTCGTTGCGGCGAAGGCCCGCGCGGCGTTGAGTGAGATATTGAAAGATGTCGATGTGTTGCTCGCGCTGTCGGCGCCGGGCGTGCCGCCAAAGGGATTGGATTCGACCGGCGATCCCCGCTTCAACCAGCTATGGACGCTCTTGGGCACGCCTTGCGTCAATGTGCCGGCTTACGTTGCCGATGGCGGCTTGCCGGTCGGCGTGCAGGCGATCACCGACTATGGTGCTGACGTCAAGGCGATCGCGGCGGCCCGCTTCATCGAGCGGGCGTTGAGGTGACGTGTTTCACCTCTCCCATGGGGTCTCATGGGGAGAGGTCGGATCGCATAGCGATCCGGGTGAGGGGCGCGCTCTTACGATAGACCGTAACCCCCTCACCCCAACCCTCTCCCAACGGGCGAGGGAGCACACCTTCGTCGCGGAAATAGTTCGTTACTTCTGCCCGATCTTGCCTTCGGTGCCCGCGAGCAACCGGGTGATATTGGCGCGGTGCATGGTGAACAAC
>NZ_JBAVCF010000166.1:0-5889 GCF_049586575.1 Bradyrhizobium sp. | reverse complement strand
ATCCCGGGTCCGGCTCGTCGTGGGTCGGCCAGTCGATTGCGCGCGTGGAGGATTCGGCGCTTCTGGCCGGACGTGGCCGCTTCATGGATGACGTCGGCGTTGACCCCGGTACGCTGCATGCGGCATTTCTGCGCTCGCCGCACGCTCACGCCGACATTGTTTCGATCGACGTTTCGCAGGCGTTGCAGGCGCAGGGTGTCGTCGCGGTTCTCCACGGCGAGGATATCAAGGCGCTGACGTCAAGCCTTGTGGTGGGCGTCAAGGCGCCGGTTGAATGCTGGCCGATGGCCGTCGGCCGCGTGCGCTATGTCGGCGAACCCGTAGCGATCGTGGTTGCCGTCGATCGCTATCGCGCCGAAGACGCCGTCGATCTCATCGATGTGCGCTACGCACCGCGCCCGGCCGTGATCGATCCGCTGAAGGCATTGAGCTCCGAGGCGCCGGTTCTTCATGATGGCTTCACCGGCAATGTCGCGAGCGATCGCTCGTTCCGCTACGGCGATCCCGAAAAGGCGTTCGCGTCGGCGGCGCATCGCGTCAGCATCGATATCAGATACCCGCGCAATTCCTGCACGCCGATCGAAACCTATGGTGTGGTCGCCGACTACGATCCGGGCGAAGACGCCTACGATGTGCTGGCGAACTTTCAGGGACCTTTCAGCATTCACGCGGTGCTGTCGCGCGCCCTGAAAGTGCCGGGCAATCGCCTGCGCCTGCGCACGCCGCCGGATTCCGGCGGCAGTTTCGGCGTCAAACAGGGCGTATTCCCTTACATCGTGTTGATCGCGGCGGCCGCGCGTGCGGCCGGCCGGCCGGTGAAATGGATCGAGGACCGGCTCGAGCACCTGACCGCTTCCGTTTCCGCCACCAATCGCGCGACTTCTCTGGTCGCGGCGGTTGCCGAAGACGGCCGCATTCTCGCGCTTGACTGGGATCAGGTCGAAGACTGCGGCGCGCATCTGCGGGCGCCCGAACCCGCTACCCTCTATCGCATGCACGGCAACCTGACCGGCGCCTACGACATCCGCCACTTGAAGATCCGCAACCGCGTCGTCGTCACCAACAAGACACCGACCGGATTAAATCGCGGCTTCGGTGGGCCGCAGGTCTATTTCGCGCTGGAGCGTCTGGTTCAGCGCATCGCGCTTGAACTCGGTCTCGATCCGCTCGACGTGATCACGCGCAATCTCGTTCCCGCTGACGCGTTTCCCTACAAGACCGCAAGCGGAGCCTTGCTCGATTCCGGCAATTATCAGGAAGCGATGCGGTTGGCCGTGCGAGACGGCGGGCTCGACGAACTCAAGGCGCGGCGCGATGCGGCCCGCGCCGAGGGCCGTCTCTACGGTATCGGCTATACGGCTGTGGTCGAGCCCAGCGTATCGAATATGGGTTACATCACGACCGTGCTGACGCCCGCCGAGCGTCGCAAGGCAGGCCCCAAGAATGGCGCGCAGGCCACCGCGACGGTCGCGATCGATCCGGTGGGAAGCGTGACGGTTCATGTCGCGTCCGTGCCGCAGGGGCAGGGCCATCGCACCGTCCTGTCGCAGGTCGTCGCCGACGTGTTCGGACTGAAGCCTTCCGATATCCGGGTCAATACCCAGATCGACACCGCCAAGGATGCCTGGTCGATTGCGTCCGGCAATTATGCCAGCCGTTTTGCTCCAGCCGTTGCCGGCACCGCCAAGCTCGCCGCCGAGCGCATCGCGGGGCGGCTGAAGCGCATCGCGGCCAGCCAGTTGAATACCGAGGCCGACGATATCGCGTTCGCGGGCGGCCATGTCGGATCGAAGCGTAATCCTGACAACAAGCTTTCATTCTCGCGCCTGGCCGCGCTCAGTCACTGGTCGCCCGGTGCGCTGCCCGATGGGGTCGGCCACACCATCCGCGAGACCGTGTTCTGGTCTCCGCCGGAACTGACCGCCCCCGACGAGGACGATCACATCAATTCCTCGCTCTGCCACGGCTTCATTTTCGACTTCTGCGGCGTCGAGGTCGACCGCACCACGCTGCAAACGCGGATCGACCGCTACGTCACCATGCATGATTGCGGGACCATCCTGCATCCGGCCATGGTCGACGGGCAGGTGCGCGGCGGTTTCGCGCAGGCCGTCGGTGCCGCGCTTTACGAAGAATATGCCTATGCCGACGACGGCAGCTTTTTGACCGGCACCCTCGCCGACTACTTGCTGCCGACAACGGCGGAGGTTCCAAACCCGATCATTCTTCACATGGAGACGCCTTCGCCCTTCACGCCGCTTGGCGCGAAAGGTGTCGGCGAAGGCAATTGCATGTCAACCCCGGTCTGCATCGCGAATGCGGTGGCCGATGCGATTGGAGCGAAAGATCTTGTTCTGCCGCTCGTGCCCGCGAAGCTTGCCGAATTGGTTCGCGGCGCCGAACCGGCGCCACCGGCACGCCAAGCCTCGCAAGCCGAGGAAAAGCGCGGCGGCGATCGAAAGCTGCGCGGCGGGGGCGAAGCTACCGTCAAGGCTGCGGTGCAGCAGGTCTGGGAGATGCTGCTCGATCCCAAAACGCTTGCCGCGGTGATTCCCGGTTGCCATGGCGTTGAAAAGATCTCCGATACCCATTTCCGCGCGGAAGTAACGCTCGGGATCGGTCCCGTGAAAGGGCGCTATCGGGCCGACGTGAAACTGTCCGACCTTGACCCGCCAAAGGCCGTGACACTCTCAGGCCACGCGGAGGGCGCGCTCGGCTTCGGCAATGGCGAGGGGCTTATCACGCTTCATTCCTTGCCGGACGGTGGCACCACGATCCACTACGCCTACCAAGCCGGCATCGGCGGCAAGGTCGCCAGCATCGGCGGACGGCTGCTGGACGGCGCGGCGCGGGTCATCATCGGACAATTTTTTGCAGCGCTGGCGCGACAGGCCGGCGGCAGCGCGTCCGCTTCGACGATGTCGTCGCTGCTGGCGAGGCTCCGGCAATGGCTCGGGGGGCAGCGATGAAACCCGCCGCCTTCGACTATGTTCGCGCCGAACATCTCGATGAGGTGCTTGCTGGCCTTGCCAGCGAGGGCGGCGATGCGCGCATCATCGCGGGCGGGCAGTCGCTGATGCCCATGCTCAACATGCGGCTCGCCAAGCCAAAGACATTGATCGACATCATGCGGCTTCCCGAGCTCGCGCGGATCGAACGCAAGGCCGGGTACGTCACCGTCGGGGCCGGCGTTCGCCAGGCGGCGTTATTGGCGTGGCCCGAACTTGGCGACGCGTTGCCATTGGTCGCGATGGCGTTGCCATGGACTGGCCATGTCCAGACCCGAAGCCGGGGAACAGTCTGTGGATCGATCGCGCATGCAGACCCCAGCGCCGAATTGCCGCTGGCGCTTTGCGCGCTCGGTGGCGAGGTGCACCTGCGCAATGCGAAGCGCCGCCGCCGCGTTCCGGCCGATGAGTTCTTCGCCGGCATGATGGCCACCACCCGTGCCGACGATGAATTGATCGAGGCGGTGTCGTTCCCCTCAGATCAGCGCGGATGCGCGTTTCGCGAGGTGGCGCGCCGTCACGGCGACTTCGCCATTGTCGCCTGCGCCGCGGTTGCTTCAAAGAACGGCGTTCGCCTTGCCGTCGGCGGTGTCGCCGACATGCCGGTGACGCGAGAATTTCCGCGTCTTGATGCCAGCGCGCTCGGCGATGCTCTGAACGCCTTCGCCTATGAACTTGGTGCGCGCGACGACATCCATGCTTCCGCCCGCTACCGGCGCGATCTTGTGCGCCTGATCGGCGCCGATGTCATGCGGAAGGTGCTGCAATGAGCCGGTTGCCCGCCGCCCAACGTCATGCCGTTCAGTTCTCTCTCAATGGCAAGCCGGCCAGCGGCGAGGCCGAGCCGCGGATGCTTCTCACGGACTTTCTGCGTCACCAGATCGGTGCCACCGGCACGCATGTCGGCTGCGAGCATGGCGTCTGCGGCGCTTGCACGGTCGAAATCGACGGACAGCCGGCGCGCGCCTGCCTGACGCTGGCTGTTCAGATCGATGGCTGTACGGTGCGGACTGTGGAGGGGCTTGCTCCCGCATCGGGCCGTCTCAGCACGCTGCAGGCCGCGTTCAAGCGTAACCACGCATTGCAATGCGGGTTCTGCACCGCGGGGATCCTGATGTCGCTCGACAATTTCCTGCGTGAAAACATCCGGCCAACCGAGCAGGAAATCCGCGACCTGCTGACCGGCCATCTGTGCCGCTGCACCGGCTATACGCCCATCGTGCGCGCCGCGATGGAAGCCGCCGCGGAAATGGCAGGCGATTCAGCTAAGGAGAAATCCGATGCTTGATTTGGGGACAAGCTTTCTCGGCAGCGTTGCGCGTGACCCGCAAGCACTGGCGATCGTCGATGACGGCGTTCGACTGACGTATGCGCAGTGGTACCGGCGCATCTCTTCGGTAGTTGCATCCTTCGACCGCATCGGCCTGAAGGCGGGCGATCACATCGTCACGGTCCTGCAGAATTGCGAGGCGGCTGCGACCCTTCACTGGGCCTGCCAGTTGGCGGACATTGTGATCACGCCGATCAACTGGCGCGCCAAGAATGATGAACTTGATTTCTGCATCGAAAATTCCGAATCGCGCGCCGTTATCTACCAGGGCGTCTCCGCCCAGGCCGTGGCTGGATCGAAACGCGCGTCAAACTTGCCGCGCATTGCCGTCGGTTGTGAAGATGCCGGTGCGATCGATTTTGCGCGCATGGCCGGCGAACGGGCGCCGGATGCATCTCCACGAGCCGCTGCCGAAGACTGGTCGGTCATGCTGTATACCTCGGGCACGACGTCGCGACCGAAAGGCGTGCCGCGGCGGCATCGCGCCGAGCGCGCCGCCGGCGTCGCCCATGTGGCACAAAATCTCTATCGGCACGGCGAACGCACGCTCGGCGTCATGCCGCTTTATCACACCATGGGCGTTCGCTCGCTGATTGCGATGTCGCTGATCGGCGGCCGGTTTGTGTGCCTGCCTCGCTACGACGCGGCCAGGGCGCTGGATCTGATCGAGGCGGAGAACGTCACCAACCTCTATCTGGTGCCGACGCTGTACCACGATCTGGTTCACGCCCGGGAATTTGCATCGGCCAACATATCGAGCGTGCGAAAGCTCGGTTTCGCCGGTGCGCCGATGACGGACGGTCTCCTGAAGAAACTCGACGAGGCATTCCAGCCGGAATTGTTCGTCAACCATTACGGCAGTTCCGAAATTTACACCTTCACCGTCGACCAGAACGCCCCGGCCAAGCCTGGTTCGGCCGGGCGGGCCGGGATCAATCAGGAAATCAGGGTCGTGAAGCTGAACGCGGCGTCGGCGTCGGACCTGGCCGCGCCGGAAGAGGAGGGCGAAGTCATTGCCCTCATGGCAGGCGATGAATCCTTCGACGGCTACTGGCGGCGGCCCGATGCGGACGCGAAATCGCTGCGGGACGGATGGTATTTCACCGGCGATACCGGCCTCATCGATCGGGATGGCGATCTCTTCGTGACCGGCCGTGTCGACGACATGATTATCACCGGCGGCGAAAATGTCTCGCCGGTCGAGATCGAAAGCTGCCTTTCGCTGCACCCGGCCGTGCTTGAGGTCGCCGTCGTCGGCCTTCCCGACGAAAAATGGGGCAAGGTCGTCACCGCCTTTGTCAGGCGCAAGGCGCAGATTGGCGAGGCCGAACTCGATCAGTTCTGCCGCACGTCGGGACTTGCCGATTTCAAGCGGCCGCGGCGTTTCGTCTTTGTCGACGCCTTGCCGAAATCCCCGGTGGGAAAATTGCTGCGCCGCCTGCTGGTCGCAGGCGACTATCAGCCCGAACACGCGCCGCCCTCAAGTGGAGTAGATTTGACATTCGCTCGTCGCCCAACCACGAGTTCGTAAGCGAATGTCAAATCCAAAAC
>NZ_JBAVCF010000165.1:0-4451 GCF_049586575.1 Bradyrhizobium sp. | reverse complement strand
CGGCCCTTGCGGTGCATGATGTTCTTGAACTGGGAATGGCCGGCCATGCGGGTTCTCTGGGGGGTCCGTGCGGGTGATTTGGATTGGAAAGGCGGCCTTATAGGCCCGAGACCTGCCGAAATCAAAGATTGGGCGAAATTTTCAGTACTGCCGCAGGGCAAATTGCCTCCAAAACAGGCATTTGTTAACCATCACTTCACGGCGCGGTGGGAAGATGACGCCATCGTATTCCACGACCGAGCGACTTCATGGCGATTGGACTGTTCCGGAAGCCTGCGCCCCAACCGGCTGCACCCGAACCAGAGGCTGCAAAGCCGGCTGCTCCGGCGGAGGCCGTGGAAACGTCTGAAGCCGAGTCCACTAGTCAAATTCTCGAACTGCTGGAGATCGAACTCGGCGGCATGATTCGCCAGCTCGAACGCGCGGCAAGTTCCGTTGCCGAAGGCGCGGAGGCTACGGCCACTACACTTTCCGCGGTCCGCCAACGCACCGACGCGCTGAGCGTGCGCTCGAGCGAGGCGCAAAGCACCGCGGCCATCTTCTCGCAGGCGGCCGGCAAGTTCGCCGATTCGGCCGAAGGCATCGGATCGCAGGTGCGCGATGCCGGAAAACTGGCCGACGAGGCCGGCGCCGCCGCCCATGACGCGAGCGCCAATGTCGACCGTCTCAAGGAATCCTCGGCCGCCATCGGCAACGTCGTCAACCTGATTGCACAGATCGCGCGGCAAACGACGCTGCTGGCGCTGAACTCGACTATCGAGGCGGCGCGCGCAGGTACGGCGGGACGCGGCTTTGCCGTCGTCGCCTCCGAGGTCAAGGCGCTGGCGGTGCAAACCCAGGATGCCACCGAGGAGATCAAGCAGAAGATCGACGCGCTGCAACGCGACGCCGCCGGATCGGTCGAGGCGGTGCACCGGATCTCGCAGGCGATCCAGGCAATCCGGCCGGTGTTCGAGAACGTCAACGGCGCGGTGGCCGAGCAGACCCAGACTACCAACGAGATGACCGAGAATGCCGCCACGGCATCGAACTTCATCGCGTCGGTCGGCGACAGCGCCGCTGAAATCGACAGCGTCGCCCGGGAAGCCGATGCGCACCGCGAGTATGTCGCCAATGCCGGCAAGGCCGTGACCGTCTTTGCGCAGAAACTCAAATCCCGCTGCGCGGTGTTGCTCGGCCAGGATTTGCGCACCGACCGCCGCAAGCGCGAGCCGTTGCCCTGCAACCTCAGGATCGAGATCGACGCCCCGCAGGGCAAGATCGAAGCAGCCGTCTACGAGATTTCGCTGGAAAACATTCTGATCGGCGGACCCGAGGCCGCCAGGGTACCGCTCAACCAGACGCTTTCCGTCACCATGGAAGACATCGGCGCCTGCAAGATCCGCAGCGGCGAGCGGTCGAGCGCGGGCGTTCAGGCCAGCTTCATGAGCAACGATGCCGCGCTGACCGAGAAGATCGAAGACAAGCTGTGGTCGATCCACGACGAGAACATCGAATTCGTCACCCGCGCCATGGAAGCCGGGGTTGAGCTCCGTGAAATTTTCGAACGCGGCGTGTCGAGCGGCGCGATCCCGATCGAGGCCATGTTCGACACCAACTATGTCGAGATACCGGGCAGCAATCCGCTTCAGCACCGCACGCGCATCCTCGATTGGGCCGATCGCGCTTTGCCGCCGTTCCAGGAAGCCTTCCTCGCCAAGGATCCGCGCATGGTGTTCTGCGTCGCGATCGATCGCAATGGCTACCTGCCGGTGCACAACAAGATCTACTCCCATCCGCAGCGCGCGGGCGACGTCGCCTGGAACACGGCCAACAGCCGCAACCGCCGCATTTTCAACGATACCGCCGGCCTCGCGGCCGGCCGCAACCAGCGCACCTATCTGATCCAGAGCTACGCCCGCGACATGGGCAACGGCAAGACAGTGATGATGCGCGAGATCGACGTGCCGATCCGTATCCAGGGCCGGCACTGGGGCGGTTTCCGAACCGCCTACAAGCTTTGAACCTGTGCCGCTCAAGACATTGAGCGTCTGAAATCGATTGATCTGGAGCGCAACGATGTCTGTCACCGAGCCTGCGAGATTGGAAGTGGATACTGCGTCGCGATCGGAAAGCGAGCGGTTGGTCGATCAACTCACCAATCGGATCGGCGGCCTCGGCGTCGAGCTTGCCGACGTCGCAGGCAACGTCCAGGAGGTCGCTAACCGGGTTTCGACGCAATCCGAGCATTTCGCGCATCTGCAGAGGACGGCCGAGACGATGGTCGCGGCCAACCACGGCATCGCCGACGCTTCCAGGGCAGTGCAGACGGCGTCGTCGAGCGCGGTCGACGAAATCATCCAGTCGCGGGGCGCCGTAGAGACCGCGGTCAAGCACATTGCGGAACTCGTCGAATCGGTCGGCCGCATCGAGACACGGCTCGGCGCCGTCTCCTCCGCACTGGCGCAGGTTGCGAAGGCCTCGTCCACGATCGAGGCGATCGCCAAGCAGACCAACCTTCTGGCGCTGAACGCAACCATCGAGTCGGCGCGCGCCGGCGCCGCCGGACGAGGCTTCGCGGTGGTGGCGAGCGAAGTGAAGAGCCTCGCGGAAGCCACCCGCCAGGCGACCCACCAGATCGGCGAGACCGTTCGCGACCTCGACGGCCAGCTCGGAAGCCTGATCGGCGAAAGCGGCGAAGCCTCCTCGCGCGCCAAGACCGCCGGCGGGGGCGCGACACAGATTCAAAGCATCATCGCCCGTGTGCAGGACGGCTTCACCAAGGTTGGTCAGGAAATCGACGGTGTCGCCAAGGCCGCGACCTCCAATCTCGGTCACTGCGACACGGTGATCGAGGAGTTGCACAACCTCGCCAAGGGCGTCGACCTTTCCTCGAACGAGCTGAAACATGCCGACGAGCGCGTCACCAAGCTTCTCGACCTCTCCGAAAGCCTGATCGCGATGATCGCCGACAGCGGGGTGGAGACGTCGGATGCCCCCCTGATCCGCGTCGTCGTGGATACCGCCAAGCAGATCTCGAGCATCTTCGAAGCGGCGATCGAGCGCCGCGAGATTAAACTCGAGCAGTTGATGGACGAGAATTACCGCGAGATTTCCGGCACCGATCCCAAGCAATACATGACGGACTATGTCGAGTTCACCGATCGTACGCTGCCCGCGATTCAGGATCCGATCCAGAAATCCGACCCGCGCATCGTGTTTTGCGTGGCCTGGGCCAAAGGCGGCTACCTGCCGACCCACAATCCGAACTATCGTCTGCCGCAGGGCAAGGACCCGGTCTGGAATAATGCGAATTGCCGCAACCGGCGCCTGTTCAACGACCGCGCCGTGAAGAAGGTCGCGGCAAACACCAAGCCGTTCCTGCTGCAGACCTACCGGCGCGACATGGGCGGCGGCAATTTCGTGCTGATGAAGGACGTATCCTCGCCGATCTTCGTCCGTGGCCGCCACTGGGGCGCCTTCCGCATGGGATTCCGACAGGGCTGAGCCGGCGCACGTCGCCTCCAGCCGAGCCCTGGGGTGGATTCCGGACCACCGCAAGCTCCAAGCGATACCTTCTCGCCAAGACACGTCCGCGGTATAATCGTTAGCGATGATGGACCGGAGCTTGCGGATCGGATGAAGAGTCTACTCCAAGCAGGAAAGCTGCTTCTCCTCGACCTGGCCTCGACGTTCTTTTTTCTTTTCGTCTATCTCCTGACAAAAAACATCACGCTGTCGGTCCTCCTCGGGATGGCGCTCGGCGCCGCCCAGATCGGCTGGGAGTTCGCACGCAAAAAGCCGATCGACACCATGCAGTGGTTGAGCCTTTTTCTGGTGCTGGGCGCCGGAACGGCCACGCTGCTCACCAATGATCCACGCTTTGTGATGATCAAGCCGAGCGTGATCTACTGCGTCGTCGGCATTGTGATGCTGAAGCCGGGATGGATGAACCGCTATCTGCCGCCCGTTGCGATCGAACTGATACCGGACGTCGCCATGATCTTCGGCTACCTTTGGGCGGGCCTGATGTTCGTTTCGGCAGGTCTCAACCTGATCGTGGCCCTGAACTTCAGTGTGGCGACCTGGTCGGCATTCATGTCGATCTACGCCATCGTCAGCAAGGTGGCCTTGTTCCTGATCGGTTACGCCACCATGCGAACCATCGCCGTTCGCCGCCGCGCGCGGCTGGCGGCAATCCCTTCCTGACGTGCGCAATTTCTACTTCAATTTTCAAACAGCCCAATCTGAATAGCCAAAGGCACACGCTCTCGCCGCGCCAGCGCGCCCGAGTTGTGCATGATCTTTCCCCCCGAAACATTCGAGGGCGCAGGAAACGCCGGGCGCTTAAGCCGCACCCGCGGTCTCGCGTGCGAAAATAAAAAAGCACACGAGCAAAGTCACCACAGGTTCAGCCGGGATCACCCGGCGCTTCCTGCGCAATGGTTTTAACGGCTTACTCCGCGCTCTCC
>NZ_JBAVCF010000164.1:0-10248 GCF_049586575.1 Bradyrhizobium sp. | reverse complement strand
CGCACGGCAAGACCTGGTTCGATGTCGATGCCGCTGCCGAGACGCTTTCGCTGACCACAGTGAAGCACTGGGCTATCGGCACCAGACTTAATCTGGAACGGGCGCTGAAGATCGGCGACGAACTCGGTGGCCATATCGTCGCGGGCCATGCGGACGGAATTGCCACCGTCCTGACGCGCGAGAATCTGCCCGATATGGCGCGGTTCGAGCTCAACACTACACGGGAACTTGCGCGGTTCATCGCGCCGAAGGGGTCGATCACACTCGACGGCGTTTCGCTCACCGTCAACACGGTCAAGGATACGGCCTTTTCCGTGCTGATCATCCCGCACACGCTCAATGTGACGACCTTGTCGTCATGGCGCGCGGGCAGCGAAGTCAATATCGAAGTCGACCTGATGGCCCGCTATGCGGCGAGATTGACGGAAATGAAGTAGGGGCGGTCTTGGCTTTACGGATGGCTGCGCCTAAAAGCGGCTCAACTCTATTCTGATTGGCAAGACGAATGGCAGACGCGCGGCGCGCACCGTTGAAAGACCAGACCGACATTTCCGGCGCGCGGGCGCTGATCGTCGAGGCGCGTTTCTATGACGACATCCAAGACGCGCTCCTGGAAGGCGCGGTCGCCGAGCTGAAGGCGGCCGGCGTCAGCCACGACCTTTTGACGGTTCCGGGTGCATTGGAAATTCCGGCGGCGATTGCGATTGCGATCGAAGCCGCGGAAAAGGCTGGCAAGCCTTATGATGCCGCGATCGCGCTTGGTTGCGTTATCCGCGGCGACACCATCCATTTCGAAATTGTCTCGACCGAATCCTCGCGGGCGCTGATGGACCTTGCGGTGGCAAAGAGATTTCCGCTCGGCAACGGCATCATCACCGTCAACACCGAAGCTCAAGCGTGGGCGAGGGCGCGCGCATCCGAACTCAACAAGGGCGGCGATGCTGCGCGCGCGGCGCTCGCGATGCTGCGGATCAAGCGCCGGATGGCCGAGCGGCGATCATGAGCGGTGACAAGAAAGGCCAGGCGACAAAGCCCGCAAAGGGCTCGGAGCGGAAGGCCAACCGGCGTGGTGCCGCGCGCCTTGCCGCGGTGCAGGCGCTTTATCAAATGGACATTGCGGGTGCGGGCATCAACGACATCTTCGCCGAGTTCGAAAGCCATTGGCTGGGCAGCGAAGTCGAGGGCGACAAGTACCTGCCCGCCGAGGCCGCGTTTTTCCGCGACGTGGTATCGGGCGTGGTGCGCGATCAGGCGAAGCTCGATCCCCTGATCGACGACGCGCTGGCGAAGGGCTGGCCGCTGAAGCGGATCGATGCCATCCTGCGCGCGGTGTTGCGCGCCGGCGCCTACGAGCTGGAGCATCGCAAGGACGTTCCCGGCCGCGTCGTGGTGTCGGAATATGTCGATGTCGCGCATGCCTTTGTCGAGGCGGAGGAGACCGGCATGGTGAATGCGGTGCTCGACCAGATCGCCCGTCAGTTCCGCGCCAGCGAATTCGTGCGGACTGGCGGCTGACATGTCAGCCTCCGGTGCAGGCGCATCCGGTGAGGATTCCTTGATCGCGCGCTACTTCAAGCCGCTGGCGACCGATCCGGGCGCGTTCGGCCTGACCGACGATGCGGCCGTTCTCAAGAGTCTCGGCCAGGACATCGTCGTCACGACCGACGCCATCGTCGAGGGCGTCCATTTCCTGTCCGACGATCCTGCCCACACCATCGCGAAGAAAGCGCTGCGCGTGAATCTGTCCGACCTCGCGGCCAAGGGCGCGACGCCAGCGGGTTTCGTGCTGACCTTGGCGCTGCGCGGAGTTGATGAGGCCTGGCTTGCGGATTTCGCGCGCGGATTAGGAGAGGACACAAGCGCATTCAATTGCCCGCTCCTGGGCGGCGATACGGTATCGACGCCCGGCCCGTTGATGGTTTCGGTCACCGCATTTGGCCGCGTCCCCCAAGACAAGATGGTTCATCGACACGGCGCAAAGCCGGGCGATCATGTGGTGGTCACGGGGACGATCGGCGACGCTGCGCTGGGTCTGGACATTCTCCGGAAGGGCAAGGTGGCGGCTGCGCTCGCCACCGATGCCGCATCGCGGGACATGCTGATTGGCCGTTATCGTGTGCCCGAGCCGCGGAATGCGCTGGCGCCCGCGATCCGTGCGCATGCGCATGCAGCCATGGACGTATCCGATGGATTGGCCGGTGACCTCGCGAAGCTCTGCGCGGCGTCCGGCGTGTCGGCGGCGATCGATATTCCGTCCGTCCCGGTATCGGCCGCTGCCAAGGCCGCGCTTGCCGCTTCAGCGGCCAACATTGAGACACTCATTTCCGGCGGTGATGACTACGAGATCCTCTGCGCGATTCGCGCCGACGCGTTCGACGAGTTCATGCGGGATGCCCAAACCGCAGGGATCACGGCAAGCCCGATCGGGACCATTGTCGCAGGCCTGGCCGTCCCCAAATTTCTGGACGCAAGAGGTAGGGAACTGGCGCTTGCGCGGACCTCTTACAGCCATTTCCAAGAATTTCGTGAAAATGGTCGGTTTTCGGCGCAAATACCTTTCGAAATCTACCGTTTTTGCAATCCACGGCGTTGCGCCGGGGATACGATTTTGGCATGGTCCCGGCCGATTTCAGGCCCCCCTTTTGGGCAAGGCGGGCCTGCTTTTTGAGCGTCGGCCGCGATCGCGGCCGTGGCGTGGGGCCATTCTTAGAAATCTGAGGCAACTTCAATGACAGCATTATGGTTGATCGTGCTCTGCGGCGCGCTATCCATCGTCTACGCCATCTGGGCGACCATGTCGGTTATGAAAGCCGATGCCGGCAATCCGCGGATGCAGGAAATCGCAGCCGCGGTGCGCGAAGGCGCGCAGGCCTATCTGCGGCGCCAGTACGCTACGATCGCTCTCGTCGGCATCGTGATCTTCGCGCTGCTCGCTTATTTCCTTGGAATCCTCGTTGCAGTTGGTTTTGCGATCGGTGCCGTGCTGTCGGGTGCCGCAGGGTTCATCGGCATGAACGTATCGGTTCGCGCCAACGTGCGCACCGCGCAGGCGGCGACCATTTCGCTCGCCGGCGGCCTCGAACTCGCCTTCAAGGCCGGCGCCATCACCGGCATGCTGGTCGCGGGTCTCGCACTGCTCGGCGTCACGCTTTATTTCGGCTTCCTGACGTTTTCGCTGCATCTTGCTGTCGACAGCCGCACCGTCATCGATGCGATGGTGGCGCTCGGCTTCGGCGCTTCGCTGATCTCGATCTTTGCCCGTCTCGGCGGCGGCATCTTTACCAAGGGCGCCGATGTCGGCGGTGACCTCGTGGGCAAGGTCGAGGCTGGAATCCCCGAGGATGATCCGCGCAATCCCGCCACCATCGCAGACAACGTCGGTGATAACGTCGGCGACTGCGCCGGCATGGCCGCCGACCTGTTCGAAACCTATGCGGTGACGGCGGTCGCCACAATGGTGCTGGCGGCGATCTTCTTCGCGAAGACGCCGATCCTCGCCAACATGATGACGCTGCCGCTCGCCATCGGCGGCATCTGCATCATCACCTCGATCATCGGCACCTTCTTCGTCAAGCTCGGTGCGAGCCAGTCGATCATGGGCGCGCTGTACAAGGGCCTGATTGCCACCGGCATCCTGTCTCTGGTGGGCGTTGCGGGCGTGATCCACACCCTGATCGGTTTCGACAAGCTCGCCGGCGTTGATTTCACCGGCATGGCGCTGTTCGAATGCGGCATCGTCGGTCTTGCCGTGACCGGTCTGATCATCTGGATTACCGAGTACTACACCGGCACCGACTTCCGTCCGGTGAAATCGATCGCGGCGGCCTCGGTTACGGGCCACGGCACAAACGTGATCCAGGGCCTTGCGATCTCGATGGAGGCGACCGCGTTGCCCGCCCTCGTCATCATCGCCGGCATCCTCATCACCTACAGCCTCGCCGGCCTGTTCGGCATCGCGATTGCCACCACTACCATGCTGTCGCTGGCGGGCATGATCGTCGCGCTCGACGCCTTCGGTCCGGTCACGGACAATGCGGGCGGCATCGCGGAGATGGCTGGCCTTCCGAAGGAAGTGCGCAAGTCCACCGACGCGCTCGATGCGGTCGGCAACACCACAAAAGCCGTCACCAAGGGCTATGCGATCGGCTCGGCCGGCCTCGGCGCGCTGGTGCTGTTTGCTGCCTATAATCAGGACTTGAAGTTCTTCATCGCCGACGCTGCCAATCACGCCTACTTCAAGGGCGTCACCCCGGATTTCTCGCTGGTCAACCCCTACGTGGTCGTCGGCCTGCTGTTCGGTGGTCTCTTGCCTTACCTGTTCGGCGCGATGGGCATGACCGCGGTCGGACGCGCGGCCGGCGCGATCGTCGAAGAGGTGCGCCGTCAGTTCCGCGAAAAGCCGGGTATCATGCAGGGCACCGACAAGCCGGACTATGGCAAGGCAGTTGACCTCCTGACCAAGGCGGCGATCAAGGAAATGATCATTCCCTCGCTCCTGCCGGTGTTGTCGCCGATCGTGGTCTACTTCGCGATCTACGCGATCGCGGGCGGCGGCGTGGCCGGCAAGTCGGCGGCGTTCTCCGCAGTCGGTGCGATGCTGCTGGGCGTGATCGTCACTGGCCTGTTCGTCGCGATCTCGATGACCTCGGGCGGCGGCGCCTGGGATAACGCCAAGAAGTACATCGAAGACGGTCACTACGGCGGCAAGGGCTCGGATGCCCACAAGGCAGCGGTGACCGGCGACACTGTCGGCGATCCTTACAAGGATACGGCGGGTCCCGCGGTCAACCCGATGATCAAAATCACGAACATCGTGGCGCTGCTGCTACTGGCGGTCCTCGCCCACTAAGACGCGCGACCCAGACCAAAACCCCCGCGGGTTGCGACGCGCGGGGGTTTTTGATTCGAAAGGTGGATGAGGCCGATCTGATCTGGACGCCCGGCGCTGGCTTATTGTTGCTGCCCCTGGCCGATATTGAGCGCCTTGAACAGCGGCGCAATGTAATTGATTTCCTGGCCCGACGTCGGCGTGGTGCGGCTGATGAAGTCGAAAATCCTGCCGTCCTTCAGTCCGTAATTGGCGAGCCGCCGTACCTGGCGGTTCTTGTCGAAGTAGATCGCGATCACGCGCTGATCGACGATCCGGTCGTTCATGAAGGCGATCGGACGCTCGGAACGCTGCGAAATGTAATAGAAGACTTCGCCGTTCAGCGTGGCGACGGTGGAAGGGGTTCCCATCACGATCAGCACCTGGTCCTGGCTCGCGCCGATCGGGATTTGCTCGAGCGCGCCGGGCGGCAGGATATAGCCCTTCTGGAATTGCTCGCCGCAGCCGGCCACAACGGCACACAGCAGAACGACTGCTACCGTGGACCGCAACCCGCGCCACCGCGCCGCGAAATTGCGCGCAGGGCTTGTCAGACTGGATTTGATCATCCCGGAACGGGTCCCATCCCCTTGCATCGTGCGAGGCCTTGACGTACCCGGCAGGGCGCTGGTTTGCAACAAAAGCGAGACCGACGGGCTCGCAGGCGGAACCTACAATGCTTTGGCCATTCAATCACTTCAGCAAGCCCCGGGCGCCTCTGCGCGGCACCATCGAGGCCATCTATGGCATGATCGTGACGCAGGCGCGAGAACCGTCGTTCTACCGGGCATTTGGGGTGTCCGATACCGTTGACGGCCGTTTCGACCTGCTGCTGCTGCATTTGTGGATGGTTTTGCGGCGCTTTCGGTCCGCGCCCGGGGCGGCCAACGTCTCGCAGGCGCTCTTTGATCGCTTCTGCGAGGATATGGACGCCAACTTGCGGGAAATGGGCGTCGGCGATCTTACCGTTCCCAAGCGGATGCAGGCCTTTGGGGAAGCTTTTTATGGCCGCGCAGCAGCCTACGATGCCGCTGTTGCCGCAGACGACGAGGCGCTGGCTCAGGCGCTGTGCAAGAATGTCCTGAATGGGGAGGGCATGGAAAACGCACGGCGGCTTGCTACCTATGCGAAGACCGCGTTGACCCGTCTCGGTGGCATCGACGATACCGCGCTTCTGGCCGCCGCATGGACTTTTCCTGTCCCGGCCGAAGCAGGCGGGTCCTATTCCTGAAGGGTGATGCCCGATGAATCCTGCTGACCCGTGGCGTGTCCCCGTTGTTGTGGCGCAGATACCGGATACCGGATTGCATCGCGCATTCGAAGCCAGCGAGGCGACGCGCGGGGCGATGGCCGATCTCGCCGGATTGCGTGAAATCGTCTCGGCGTGTGCCTCGTTCGACCTGCAGAACAAGAGCGGCGGGCGCGTTCACGTCACCGGCGCGGTGCGTGCGCTTGTCGGGCAGACCTGCGTCGTGACGCTCGATCCCATCGAAAATGAGATTGACGAGGTGATCGACCTGATGTTTGCGCCTCCGGAGCAAATTCCGAGCCTGTCGGCCTTGACTGAAGAGGCTGCCAACGACGATGAGGAAATTCCCGATCCACCGGAGCCGATCGTCAACGGTGTGATCGATCTTGGCCGGCTTGCTACTGATGTCCTCTTTCTCGCGATCGATCCTTATCCGCGCCGGAATGATGCCGTGTTCGAACCGCCAGTCGAAGCCATCGATCCTGCCGATCATCCGTTTGCGGCGTTGAAAGCGCTACAGACCGACGGTGAGCCCGGCCCTGCGAAAAAGGACCCCAAGGTCCCCCGGGATGACAAGGGTCGGTGAGTGTTTTCGGTGGAACCCAATCCTCTGAACTCAGCCTTAAACGTCTGAAATAACTTGTGTTATTATGCTCTTTCGATTCTGCCGCCAAACGGCTTGAGAGAGGTTGTGTCGGCACGGGGAAACGCTATTGTCGCGGCCCGGGTTGGTACGGTGTCGCGACTTGCCGATCGCCGCAACCGCGGCGACTTCCGCAGCCGGCATTTCAAGTTCGAAAGAGATCGGGTTTCCGGGACGTTCATGCCTCAAAAGGTTCGAATAGCGCTTGACGCCATGGGAGGTGACGTCGGCGCACCAGTTGTTATTCCCGGCGCCGCGATTTCGTTGACCCGACATCCCGACACCGAGTTTCTGCTATTCGGCGATCGAGCCGTGATCGATGCGGAATTGGCAAAACAACCGGCGTTGAAGGCGGTTTCGCGCGTCGTCCATACCGATGTCGTCGTCAACATGCACGACAAGCCCAGTCAGGCATTGCGGCGTGGCCGCAAGAACTCCTCGATGTGGCTTGCCATCGAGGCGGTCAAGAAAGGCGAGGCCGACGTGGCGATATCCGCCGGCAATACCGGCGCGCTGGCAGCGATGGCGCGGTTCTGCCTGCGCATGCTGCCGGGGATCGACCGGCCGGCGCTTGCTGCGATCTGGCCGACTACGCGGGGTGATTCCGTCGTGCTTGATCTCGGCGCCACGATCGGTGGCGATGCGCAGCACCTCGTGACGCTGGCGGTGCTGGGCAGTGCCATGGCGAGCGTGCTGTTCGGCCTGGAACGGCCAACCGTCGGCCTGCTCAATATCGGGGTCGAGGAAATCAAGGGCCATGAGGAGATTCGCGAGGCTGCCGAATTGTTGCGCTCGATGAATCTGCCTCAGCTCAATTACATCGGCTTCGTCGAAGGCGACGGCATCGGCAAGGGGCTGGCGGACGTGATCGTTTCTGAAGGTTTCTGCGGCAATATAGCCCTGAAAGCCGCCGAGGGCACGGCGCGCCAGATCAGCGAGTTTCTACGTGAGGCGCTGTCGCGCCGTTGGCTCTCCAAGATCGGCTATTTGCTGGCAAGGCCAGCATTCAAGGCGCTGCGTGACAAGCTCGACCCCAACAAGTCCAATGGCAGCGTAGTCCTCGGTCTGAACGGAATTGTCGTCAAAAGCCATGGTGGAACCGACGCCGATGGCTTTGCCTATGCCGTCGATGTTGGCTATGAAATGGCGAGGTACGATCTCCTCAACAAGATCAATCAAATGCTTAAGCGCGACGGTGGCACGCTGGTCCAGGCGTCCGCCACTCAGGAGGCTGTCACGTGACTGCAATACGCTCGGTCGTGCTCGGCTGCGGCTCGTATCTGCCGCAGCGGATTCTGACCAATGCTGAATTGGCGACACGGATCGAAACCTCCGATGAATGGATCGTCCAGCGCACCGGCATTCGTCAGCGCCATATCGCGGCCGAAGGCGAGTTCACCTCGCATTTGGCGGTCAACGCCGCGCGGTCGGCGCTGGCCCATGCCGGCATCGACGCGCAATCAATCGACCTGATCGTGCTCGCCACCTCGACGCCCGACAATACCTTCCCGGCGACCGCCGTGGCGGTTCAGAACGGGCTCGGCATCCACCATGGCGCGGCTTTCGATTTGCAGGCTGTGTGCTCGGGCTTTGTCTTCGCGCTCGCCACCGCCGACAATTTCCTGCGCAGCGGGGCATTCAAGCGTGCGCTTGTGATTGGCGCGGAGACATTCTCGCGAATTCTCGACTGGAATGATCGCGGCACCTGCGTGCTGTTCGGCGACGGGGCCGGCGCCGTGGTGCTCGAAGCCCAGCCGCAGCCGGGACAACCGTCCGACCGAGGCATATTGACCACCCATCTGCGTTCCGACGGTCGGCACAAATCGAAATTATATGTCGATGGTGGCCCGTCCTCGACCCAGACGGTCGGTCATCTCAGGATGGAAGGGCGCGAGGTATTCAAGCATGCGGTCGGCATGATCACCGACGTCATTGTCGATGCTTTTGAAGCCACCGGTTTGACCGCCGACGACATCGACTGGTTCGTTCCGCACCAGGCCAACAAGAGAATCATCGACGCGTCTGCGCACAAGCTGCATATTGCGCCGCAGAAGGTGGTGCTCACCGTCGACCAGCACGGCAACACGTCCGCGGCCTCCATTCCGCTGGCGCTGGCGGTAGCCGTTGGCGATGGCCGCATCAAACGAGGCGACCTGGTCCTGCTCGAAGCCATGGGAGGAGGGTTCACCTGGGGGTCGGTACTGATCCGTTGGTGAGCGAGGGGTAAATAAAACCCGATGTTTTGCGACTTTCTTTCATGCTAAGAGGGCAGGACGGCTGTTGACCATCAGTACGTAAGCTCATAATTTCAGAAGCGAATATTTGTTCGCCGGGAGTGGGGCAGGCGATGACCGGAAGCGGAAAAACCGTCACACGTGTTGATCTGTGCGAGGCCGTCTACCAGAAGGTGGGGCTATCGCGCACGGAATCATCCGCATTTGTCGAATTGGTATTGAAAGAGATTACCGACTGCCTCGAGAAGGGCGAGACGGTGAAGCTTTCGTCGTTTGGCTCATTCATGGTGCGCAAGAAGGGCCAGCGGATCGGTCGCAATCCGAAGACCGGAACCGAGGTGCCGATCTCGCCGCGCCGCGTGATGGTGTTCAAGCCATCGGCTATCCTGAAGCAGCGTATCAACGGTCATGGCGCCGGAAATAACGGCAAGGCCGATTAGGCCAGCGTTCACTCCAAGGGCGCGAGGATAGAGGAGCGAGCATTTGGACAAGGCGCCGGATGCCTTCCGAACCATCAGCGAGGTCGCCGACGACCTCGACATTCCGCAGCACGTCCTGCGGTTCTGGGAGACGCGATTCTCCCAGATCAAGCCGATGAAGCGAAGCGGGGGCCGTAGATACTACCGCCCCGACGATGTCGACCTGTTGCGGGGGATCCGCCGCCTGCTCTACGGCGAAGGCTACACCATCCGTGGCGTGCAGCGCATTTTGAAGGAACACGGCATCGGATCGGTCCAGCGGCTCGCGGACGCATCCGCGGTCGCCTCGTTCGGCGCGATCGAGGAGGTGGTTGGCCAAAGCATCCTCGAACACGATGACGATCTTGCTCCGCCGCTTGACCTCGATGACGACGATTATGACAGCTCCCGGGAAAGCGGAATCCCCCGCTTTGCCGAGCGTGGCCGCCGGGGCGAGGTCGAAAGTTTCGACGAGGACGAAGAAGCGATCGCGGGCGTTGCTGAGCTCGTGCCGGTGTTCGATGTGGCGCGCCTGAGGGGGGTGCTGGAGGATCTGATCGCCTGCCGCCGATTGCTTGATACCGCGCTCAAGGACGGCTGAAAGCGGGTGCGGGGGGGCCGGGGCGATTCGGCTCAGGTAATTGACCCATCGGCCAAGGGCTCGGTTGCCCGATTGCCGTCCTTGCGCGCAAGCCTGATCGAAGCTAAGGGAACGGCATCGGAGCGTGGCGCAGCCCGGTTAGCGCACTAGTCTGGGAGACTAGGGGTCGGAGGTTCAAATCCTCTCGCTCCGACCA